>CANPYE010000001.1 GCA_947588005.1 uncultured Lachnospiraceae bacterium
CCACTGCCAGAATGGAGAAGCGCTTGCCCTGGCGGTTGCGCTCCTTCAGCGCATCTACGACGATATTAATATCATAAGGGATCTCAGGAAGCAGGATAATATCCGCGCCGCCGGCAATACCCGCGTGCAGCGTCGGCCAGCCTACCTTATGGCCCATGATCTCTACGATAAAGACCCGTCCGTGGGACGAAGCCGTCGTATGGATGCTGTCGATGGCGTTGGTCGCCACGTTCACCGCGCTCTGGAAGCCGAAGGTCATCTCGGTGCCCCACAGATCATTATCAATGGTCTTGGGCAGGGCGATGATATTCAAGCCTTCTTCGCGGAGAAGGTTCGCCGTCTTCTGGCTGCCATTGCCGCCAAGAACCACCAGGCACTCCAGGCGAAGCTTGCGGTAGGTCTGCTTCATGGACTCTACCTTGTCCAGACCGTTCTCATCCGGCTCACGCATCAGCTTAAACGGCTGACGGGAAGTTCCCAGCATCGTGCCGCCCTGGGTAAGAATGCCTGAGAAATCCCTCGGTTTCAGAATCCGGTAGTCTGTATAGATCAGACCCTTATAGCCGTCCTCGAAACCGATGATCTCCACTTCGTTGTCGTACAGGTTGTACAGTGCCTTCGCCACGCCGCGCATGGTCGCGTTCAGCGCCTGGCAGTCGCCGCCGCTGGTAAGCATTCCGACTCTAATCATGTCCTTAAATCCCCTTTCTGTAATAGGATAGAGCTATTATATCGTTACAATAACCCCATTGTGTTATTATAATACAAAGGCTGGAATGGGACAAGGGGAAAATCGAGAAAATATAAAATTACCTTAAACTCACAGGAAGCATTAAAAGAAAATCCGTGCGTCTCACTTTGAACAGCTGTCACAGACGTTACCTGCGCAGTTAGCTCGATTCAGGCTGCCTCGCGGCACACAGAGTGGTTTGCTTAGTGCTGCTGCATTCCTGCCCTGACACGGTTCACAAAGCTCTGTTGCGCAAGACCCAAACGTCAACACCACTTACGCAGGGCAGCTCCACAACAGACTGCCCGGGGTGAGACATCACCCCTGCTAGAGCGGATTGCAGGTACAGGGCACCGCTATCTCCCCGGCTGCACGGAAAGGTTATGACTTTATCAGGCCGCCGGCGCATCGCCGGCAAGAAACAGTATAACGGGTTCAGGACGATTTGTCAAGGCGGGAAAGCGGGAAACGGACCGGGCGGCAAAACAGGGACGGCACGGCACGTGAGAGCGCCGAGCAGAACGGGCACGCGGAACAGCACAGCACGCAGACACGATATAGAACAGAACAGACGCGCAGAATGAATTGACAAGCGCGGAAAGTATCCGTAAAATATACTTCATAAAATACCGCGACAGATATAGATACCCTCATTAAGGAGATCCATCATGACCATGACCCCACAGGAAAAATACATGAAAGCCGCCATCCGCGAGGCGAAAAAAGCGCAGGCGCTGGGCGAGGTTCCCATCGGCTGCGTGATCGAATACGAAGGGAAAATTATCGGCCGCGGCTACAACCGCCGCATGACCGACCATACGGTACTGGCCCACGCCGAGATCGCCGCCATTCGGAAAGCATGCCGGAACATGGGCGACTGGCGGCTGGAAGACTGCACCATGTACGTGACGCTGGAGCCCTGTCCCATGTGCGCCGGGGCCATCGTCCAGGCGCGGATCCCGCGGGTCATCATGGGCTGCATGAATCCGAAGGCCGGCTGCGCCGGATCCGTGCTGGATCTGCTGCACGAGCCAGGCTTCAACCACCAGGTTATGACGGAAAACGGCGTGCTGGGGGAGGAGTGTTCGCAGATGCTGACATCATTTTTCCGCGCGCTGAGATCTGCGAAGAACGTGGCAAAGGATCTCGCCGCCGCGCCGTCGGACGCAGAATCTGAAACAACTTGATTTTCCCAGAATCCAAAAAACGCGTTGCTGGCGCGTTTTTTGCATACTGACGTAACTAAAGGCCGTGGTTTCCGCATCTGGCAGAACCCGCGGCCTTTTCCTGAACCGCACAACAACTGTACAGAATCCGGCATCAGAACTTCTTCCAGGTATTTCCCGACAATAACACCAGCAGAGGGAACAGCTCCAGACGCCCTGCCAGCATATCGAAGATCATCACCAGAAGCGCCCTGGCCGAATATACGGAATAATTCGTCGAGGGGCCCACCAACGACAGTCCCGGCCCGATGTTATTGAGCGTAGCCGCTACCGCAGTGAAATTCGTCACCGCATCCAGATTATCGATGGACAGAAGCAGCACGGAGATGGAGAACACCGCGAAATAGGCGGCAAAAAATACATTGGTCGCCCGCACCACTTCATGATCCACGCTCTTGCCGTCCATCCGCACCTTCATCACCCCGTCGGGATGCACATACGTCCAGATCTCTTTCCGAACCGTTTTAAACAGGATAACGATACGCGACACCTTGATGCCGCCGCCAGTACTGCCGGAGCAGGCGCCGATGAACATGATCATGACCAGCACTGTACGCGACATTTCCGGCCACAGATCAAAGTCCACCGTTGAATAACCGGTGGTCGTAATGATGGAGGCCACCTGGAAGGCCGCCTGTTGGAACGCCTTCGCCAGACTGTCGAACAGACCGTAGCGCCACACATTGAACGTAACGATCAGGACCGCCGCCAATATAATGCCCAGATACGCGCGGACCTCCTCCATCTTAAACGCCGCCGCGGCTTTATGGAACAGAATGAAGAAATACGCGTTAAAATTGATTCCAAACAGGATCATGAAAACGGTTATGACCACTTGATTGTAAACCGAATAGCTGGCAATGCTGTCGTTGCGCACGCCGAAACCACCGGTGCCCGCGGTACCGAAGGACAGCGTCAGCGCGTCAAACAGCGGCATCCGTCCCAGAAGGAGCAGACACACCTCGATCACCGTCATGCCGATATAGATAAGATAAAGGATTTTCGCCGTTGTCTGCACCTTCGGCACAAGACGGCTCACCGAAGGCCCCGGGCTTTCCGCCTTCATCAGGCTCATATGGAAACCGCCGCTCATGGGCAGGAGCGTCAAAAGAAATACCAGCACGCCCATGCCGCCGATCCAGTGCGTAAAGCTGCGCCAGAAAAGAATGCTTTTCGGCAGCGGTTCCACTTCCGCCAGGATGCTGGCCCCGGTAGTCGTAAATCCGGACACGGCCTCAAACAGCGCCTGAACCGGATCAGGGATCGCGCCGCTGAGCACAAAGGGCACTGCGCCCATCACGCTGATCGCCAGCCAGCTAAGCGCCACCGCTACAAACCCCTCGCGGGCGAAAAACACGCTGTTATCCGGGCGTTTTCCACGCAGGAGCATTCCGAAAGCGACGCAGGCGAGCACGGATATAACCAGCGGCCAGAGCGCCGATTCTCCGTAGATCACCGCCACGACGCAGGACGGCACCATCAGTGCCCCCTCCAGAATAAGCGTCATCCCCACGATATATCGGATAATCAAATAATTCATAACACGCACCTATCTTGCCAGAATATCATTGATGTCCTGAAGCCCTTTCTGCGTCGTAACAATAATGACCGTATCTCCCGGCCGGATACTGTCCTGGCCTTTGGGAATGATCACATTGCCGTCGTGGTTGATGCTGCAGACCAGAAGATCTTTCTTAAGCCTGCGGCTTAACTGCGCCAGCGTCATGTTCGCAACTAAGCTGTCCGGTTTCACGGCAAATTCCAGCGCCTCGGCCCGGTTGTCCAGAATATGGCAGAGGGTCTGCACGCTGCCGCCCACTGCGTTCTGCTGGGAACGGACATACTGGAGAATATTGTCGGCGGTTATGTACTTGGGGTACACAACGCTGCCGATATCCAGCCTTTGAATAATACTGTCGAATGCCAGCCGGTTCACCTTCGTCACCAGCTTGGCCTTCGTCCGGTCCTTGGCGAACTGGGACAGGAAAATATTCTCCTCGTCGATCGGCGTCAGGGAGACGATAGCCTGCGCAGACAAAAACCCCGACTGCAGGAGGATCTTCCGGTCGGAACCGTCGCCATTGATAACGGATACGTCCGGCAGCGCCTCGCAGAGGATCTCGCAGCGTTCCCGGTCGCGTTCGACGATACGCACGTCGATCTTCGATTCCCGCAGCTGCTGCGCCAGATAATATCCCAGCGTGCCGCCGCCCACGATCAGCGCGTTCTTCACCGGACGGGTCGAAAGTCCCAGATCCCGGAAGAACCGCTGGCAGTCCTCATGGGCAGCCACAATCGATATCAGGTCATTGTCATGAAGCACGAAATCGCCCCGGGGGATCGCGATCATCTCGTCCCGCTCCACGGCGCAGATCAGCACCTTAGGAAGACGGTCCGCCAACTTGTACATGGGCTGGCCGCTCATGCCAAACTCCGGCAGGAGCTTAAATTTAACGATCTGAACATTCCCTCCGGCGAACGTATCGATCTGGATCGCCGACGGGAACTTAAGGAGCATGGCGATCTCCTGGGCCGTCGTATATTCGGGATTGATGATCATGGAAATACCCATGCTCTCCTTAATAAAGCTGATGTCCTTCTGATACACCGGATTGCGTACGCGGGCGATCGTGCGGCACTGGCTGACCTTGCGGGCCACCAGGCAGCACAGCAGGTTCAGCTCGTCGGAGCCCGTGACGGCGATCAGTACGTCCGCCACATCGACGCCGGCTTCCTCCAAAACGCCGATGCTGGCGCCGTTGCCGGAAACGCAGATGGCGTCTACTTCCTCATTAAATTCCGCGAGCTTGCGTGCCTGGGTGTCTACGATAACGATATCATGATTTTCTTCGCTCAGCTGCTGGGCCAGAGCGCGGCCCACTTTGCCGCAGCCGATAATGATGATTCTCATAGGATAAAGGAACCTCCGTGATTCACAGTACGCCGGTTCGCAGTACGTCTGCGCCTCGTATATATCCGGGCCGATACCGGCAGCCGATCCGAGGCATGCGGGTGTCCCGGCATCTCAGGGCGGCATACTGCACAATACATACGCAAACAGTATAGCACTAATTGTTGAATTTCTCAACACCCAAAATCCCATTCCGCTTGAACGCACGGCATTTATGCGGTAAAATGAGGGTGTCGCGGCATCAGGATATTTGCGGAAACACACCGCGCGGCATCGCGGCAATCAGATAAAAAGGATGAAAACCATGGCAAAGATGAAAATATGCGGACTGCAGAAGACAACTCTGCTGGACTATCCGGGCAAAGTGGCGGCCACCGTGTTTCTGGGCGGCTGCAACTTCCGCTGCCCGTTCTGCCATAATTCGGATCTGCTCACCGGCAGCGCTCCAGAGCGGATGACGCCGGAAGAACTCCTGACGTTTCTGAAACGCCGTCAGGGGATCCTGGAAGGCGTATGCATTACCGGCGGCGAACCGACGCTGTGGCCGGAGGACGCGGCGGAGCTGATGCGCCGAATCAAGGAAATGGATTACCAGGTGAAGCTGGATACCAACGGCTACCGGCCCCAGGTTCTTAAAGATCTGTGCGGACTTGGCGTCGTGGATTATGTAGCTATGGATATCAAGGCCGGAAGACAGCATTACGCGGAAGTATGCGGACACAGTCCGATCCCTGCTCCGGCAGAACTTACCGGTGATGCGGTCCGCCATACCGGGCAGCCGGAGGAAGGCATGACAGAACCTGCAGAACCCACGGCGGCCGGCATGACGGTCCACGCAAAACTTCCAGCCGCAGGCGCGGCGGTTCACGTGAAGCTTCCAGCGGCAGGCGCGGAGGCCCATACAGAACTCACGGCGAACGGCACAACGGTCCACGCAAAACTCCCGGCGACAGGCGCCGCGCCCCATGCGGAGTCCCCGGCGGCAGGAACCTTCCGTCTCGCCGCCATCGAGGAAAGCGCCGCCTGGCTGATGGAAGGCCATGTGCCTTATGAATTTCGCACCACGACAGTAAAAGGAATCCACACCGCAGAGGATTTCACTGACATCGCAGCCTGGATCGGAGGCTGCGAGCGGTATTTTATCCAGGGCTTTGTGGATTCCGGCAATGTTCTGAAAAGCGGTTTTTCGGCGTATACGCGGGCCGAGCTGGACGAATTCTTAAATATCGTAAGGAAAACGATCCCCAACGCGGAGATCCGCGGCGTAGATTACTGATCCGCGCTCTTTCCGACCCCAGCGCCGGCTTCCGTCAGGCGTATGTCCGTATACCAATATCCGAACCGCCCGTCTCCTGCGGGCTGCATTTTCGAGAGAACGAAATTCGGAAAGCCGAACATGGAAGCCATGTATTTTTCATTGCTGTAGTAATGGCCGGGAACGCCCAGCAGGAAGCGGACGACGCCGTTCGGAGACGAAAGCCGCGCCAGGATCAGATAGCGGTGGTTGTAGTAGCCGTGAAGAAGGAAGCTGTTGTTGCCGTAGCTCCATGTCTCGCGGGGAAGCAGGCCGATGTCCTGGGGCTTGATCAGAAGAACCTCACAGCCGCCGTGGTAGTCGAAGGCCTGGATCTTCGGATAATGCCTCTTGAAATGACTCCACAAACGGCCGATGTCGTCCCGTTCCGCCTGCTCCGTCGAATCCGGCGGCGGAAGCTTCCCTTCCGGCTGCTCTTCCGCCGCCGGCACAGACTGAGACGGCGTCTCCGCGGATGTCTGAGGCGGAACCGCACCGGCTGCAGACCGGGAATCTGTTTCCGGCGTCTGCTGAAAAGCTGCCCCGTAAGAAGACGGCTGCGGCATATCTGGCTGTGGTATTTCTGTCACCGGCATATCCGGGTGTGGCACTTCCAACGGCCGCGGTCCTTCTGCCGGCGGCGACACCGGCGGCACCTCCGGCTGTGGCACTTCTTCCGGCGGCATACCCGGATGCGGCACTTCTTCCGGCTTCGGCATTTTTACCGGCGGCACAGCCGAACCGCCCGCGATCTCCCTCTCGATACTTTCCGTCACCGATTCCCGCGGTAAACCATCCATATCCGCCAGCGTCTTCTCCGTAATCTCAGCGGCGGGCGCCCTCTCCATTTCCTTCGCCTCGGCGTTTGCCGACGTAACGTTCTCCAGCTCAACCGCCGCCGCGTGGGCCACCGCATCCTCCCAGATCGTCGTATAGCAGCGCCACGCGTCGTCCAAACTGTGGATCGTCAGGCCGTAGCACTGATCCATTCCCCGTCCGGAACCGTCAATATTATCAAACGGCACCACGGCGCGGAACTCGCCGCTGCCGCCGCGCAGGAAAATTTTCCCTAGCAGGATCTCTCTGTCCGCAGACAGCAGGTAAACGCCCACATCCTGACCGCCCACGTAGATCCGCCGGACGCTCACCTGGAGCTTGCACTGACCGGCGCGGGTCTCGATTTTGGCAAAGCCGATGTTCCGCCCTTTCACGCCGCCCTCATACGCATATATGTAAGAAATCAATCTCCGATAATCAGACACCGTTTTCTTCCCTCCCTCTCACTTCCGCTCTGTTTCTCCCGAACCGCAATCCATTTTCTCACAATGCGGCCGGACAGGCAGTCCTGTTCTGTATCACTATAATTTATGAAGAAACCGTTGCAAACATTCCGGAAAAATGGTACGATTACTATAAAGACGGCCGGGAACAAAGTTTCCGAATGGAGGTATTACAGATGAAAATTTACAGAGCAGCCGATTATCAGGAAATGAGCCGAACCGCCGCCATGATCCTTGCCGCGCAGATTCAGTTGAAGCCTGACTGCGTCCTGGGTCTGGCCACCGGATCCACCCCGGTAGGGACTTACGAAGAACTGGTCCGGCAGTACCGGGCCGGGCACCTGGATTTCTCCCGGGTAAGATCCGCCAACCTGGACGAATATCGCGGACTTACGCGCGATAACGACCAGAGCTATTATTATTTCATGCAGCAGCACCTCTTTGAGCACGTGAACATCAACCCGGAGAATACATTTATCCCCGACGGTTCCAGGCAGGACGCTGATGCCGAATGCGCCCGTTACGAGACGATTCTGGAACAACTGGGCGGCGTAGACCTGCAGATCCTGGGCCTGGGTCACAATGGCCATATCGGTTTTAATGAACCGGCGGATGCATTTGCGAAGGCCACTCACTGTGTCGATCTGACGCGCAGCACCATCGAGGCGAACCGGCGTTTCTTCGAGAAGGAGGAGGACGTCCCCCGCCAGGCTTATTCCATGGGAATCGGCACGATCATGCGGGCAAGGAAGATTCTTCTGCTGGTCAGCGGCAGCGAGAAAGCCGCCATCCTGCATGAAGCGGTCGCCGGGCCGGTGACGCCGCGGGTTCCCGCTTCTATTCTCCAGTTCCATCCGGATGTAACAGTGATCGCGGACGAAGCGGCGCTTTCGCGGTTTGATGCCCGACCTTTTGCGGTTTGACGCCTGACCCCTCGTGGTCTGGCAGCTGACCTTTCGCGGTTTGACGCCTGACAAGGTCTTGAATCAGACCGCTGTTTGCGGTAAAATGTAATCAAACACCTTATTCTGTCTGTCAGGGGAAGGAAACGCTATGGAATACAAGATCTGTCCGATCTGCGATCAGAAAATGACCAAACCGCACTACTGCGATCACTGCCGCCAGCGGATCAAAACGCCGCTGACCATTAACGTGGATTATTACCTGAACGAACGGCATCCGGATACGGAGCACGACTGCTCTTACCACGACTATAACGATCCCGCTTACAATATGCCGTCGCAGCAGACCGCATGGCAGCCTGACAGACAGATTAAACCCAACCAGCCGCGCAGACGGCAGGTTATCCCTAACGTGCCCCGCAGGGCACAGAGTGGCATCCCCGGGCAGATGTCCATGCCGTTCGGGCAGAAGAAAACTTATCCCGCGGCTTCCGGCGCCCCGGCGCCGTCTTCATCCGCTTCCCGAACCAGCGGACATAAGACCGCGCCGATCATCGCCTTAATCGTAATCTTCATTATAGCTGCTTCGCTGATGTCTGTCTTTTCTTTCATATACAGCGCCATGAAAGATATAATGTCCGGCGACTTTGCCTTATCCCGCTATGAAATTACTGATTTATGGGACACCGGCGGAGACTATGAACCTGCCGCCGAGTATGAAAGCTGGGAGCTTGACGATGCGGACGTTATCGCCGCCGAAGTTAACTGCAGCAGCTACGGACATTTTCAGGTCACCGAGGATGAGATAGCTGATGATCTGCTCGCTTTCCTTGCGGAGATGGGATATTCAGCCACGTCGGACGATACCTTTACATCCAATACTGAGGATTCCTACGGCTATACCTCGTTCAACCGATATACTTCTTTCTACTTTGACAACAGAGGTTCGTTAGAGATCCTTTCCGATACTGCCACGGATCAGCTGCATTCCGTCAATATTTCCTGGACAGGCGCGGATGAGACGATCCGGATCGCGGAGAAGATCACTTCCATTCTCCGGGCCAACGACGACTGGTCTCTTTCCGAATCCGACACGGCCGCCTGGCTGGATGATCTGAAAGACCGTCTCCCGAAGCTGGAATACGAGGACGTCACCCCGGAAGATCTGAGGCACAGCGTCTATGTGTTCGTCTCCTCCTATGAATCAGACGGCTATTATATTTCCTTTGACCGCTGGAGGGATTGAACGGCATCTTCGTGTTCCATCAGGTACTGATAGACATCCCTCCGGCTCAGGCCACGATCCCGGGCGGTCAGCCGCATGGCTTCCTTACGCGGGAATCCCTGCGCCTCATAAAGCGCCACATGTTCTTCGACCGTCAGCTTCTCCCAGGCGCGGGCCTGTTCTTCCTTTTTGGATTCCGCAGTACGGCCTTCAAGAATAATAACGCATTCGCCGCGGGGTTCTTCCGCAGCAAAGCGGTCCAGAGCCCCGTCGATCGTCGTCTGCCAGGCTTCCTCATATTTTTTGGTCAGCTCCCGGCAGAGCGTCATGGGACGGGCGCCGCCCAGAGCTTCTTTTAAATCGCCGAGTGTTTCCGTCAGATGATGGGGCGCTTCGTAAATGATGATCGTGCGCGTCTCATTTTTCAGTTCGTCCAGAATCCGCCGGCGCTCCTTTTTCTCCGCCGGAAGAAATGCCTCAAAGCAGAAACGGCGGGTCGGCAGCCCGGACAATGTGAGCGCCGTAACGCAGGCGGACGGCCCCGGCAGCGACGTGACCGGCACACCAGCGGCGCGGCACTGTCGGACCAGTTCTTCTCCAGGGTCGGAGATCGCGGGAGTACCGGCATCCGTGATCAGGGCGATACGATAGCCTTTCTGAAGCTGCGCCACCAGAGCGCGGGCCTTTTCCACTTTATTGTACTCATGATAGCTGGTCATGGGAGTGTGTATGCCGTAATGATTCAGAAGCTTGATGCTGTGGCGCGTGTCCTCGGCCGCGATCAGGTCCACATTTTTCAGCGTGTTAAGAACCCGGAGCGTAATATCCTCCAGGTTGCCGATCGGCGTAGCACAGATATAAAGGGTGCCGGATGGCAGCGCAGTCCGTTCGGCCTCGCCTGAACCGGAACCATTGTGGTTCAAAGCGCTGCCGGCAGATTCGTTCGAGTCCTCTTTATGCTTATCAGACATATAATCCCCTTTCTGCAGACACGGCTCCTATCCGGACAGCCCGCGGCCGCAGCCGGACAGATTCCGAATCAGTACCCGTATACATCGCGGATCTCGTCGCTGTAGACGCCCGGCTCTTTGAACACAATAACGGGCGCCTCTATTTTCAACAACGGCCGGCCGCCGCGAACAGCTTCAATAAGCACCATATTGGCGTCACGTCCGGCATACGGATGAACCGTTTTCATGCGCTTGGGCTCTAAGCCATGCGCACGCATCGTGACGATCAGCTCCGGCAGCCGCCGTGGCCGGTGGACCAGGAAGAAACGGCCGCCGGGTTTTAGCAGGCGGGCCGTCTCACGAGCCACGTCGCCGAAGGTACAAAGGACCTCATGGCGGGCGATGGCTTTCGGTCCGTCCGGATTCTTAAGGCCGGCGTCTCCGTCCATATAGGGCGGATTGCATGTGACTGCATCGAAGGAGGCCAGACCAAACAGGCGGCTGGCCTCCTTAATATCTCCCAGTACAATATCGATTTTATCCTGCAGGCGGTTGAGCGCCACACTGCGGGCGGCCATACCGGCCATCTCTGGCTGAATTTCCAGACCGGTGAAATGCTTTCCTTCCGTCTTCGCTTCCAAAAGGATCGGAATAATGCCGGTGCCGCACCCCAGATCGATGACCCGGTCGCCGCGGCGCACCCGCGCGAAGCCGCTCAGCAGCACCGCGTCCATACCGAAACAAAACTTCGTCGTATCCTGGATGATACGGTACCCGTTGCGCTCCAGATCGTCGACGCGTTCGGTGGGACGTATCTCCACCTCCGGCGCAGTCATCCCCGCGTTCTCAATCTGCGTATATTCGTCCCGAACGCTGCCCACTTCGCCGCTTTCATGCCTGATCCTGCCGCTAACAGTTTCTTTCATAATCTGTATGTTCTCCGTGGCGCCACAGGCATCTGAAACAGCTTCATATATCGTCCTGCCGTCCGCCGTCACAGCTTTGATTTCCCTTCGGACTTTTCCAGGGCCTCCAGCTTCTTTAACTCCGCGTCCTGCGCCTGGTTCTTATCCCCCTGGTTCTTGTCTTTTTTATTGCGGCGGGGTTTGAACCGGAGCTGCTCCACCTTGTACTCCTTGATCTCGATCTCGTCCTTATCCACGACCATGCGGACCTTCACAGTCTGGCGCAGCACGTTTACGCTGTGGACTTCGCCTTTCTGTCCGTCGTCAGTGGTAACGGTATCGCCGACTCCCGGCAGCTTACTGTTCAGATATTCGTAGGTTTCTTCTTCATTCTTAAGGCAGCACATCAGGCGGCCGCAGACGCCCGAGATCTTCGTCGGATTCAGGGAAAGATTCTGCTCTTTGGCCATCTTAATGGATACCGGAATGAACTCGGACAGATAGGTATGGCAGCACAGCGGCCGCCCGCAGATGCCCACACCGCCGACGATCTTCGTCTCGTCACGGACTCCTACCTGGCGAAGCTCGATCCTCGTGCGGAACACAGACGCCAGATCTTTCACCAGTTCCCGGAAATCGATCCGCCCATCGGCGGTGAAATAGAACAGGATCTTATTGTTATCAAATGTGTACTCTACATCGATCAGCTTCATCTCCAGGCCGTGCTTGCGGATTTTCTCCTGGCAGACCTTGAAGGCGTCCTTCTCCTTCGCTTTGTTCTCCGTCTCGATTCGGTCGTCGTCTTCATTGGCCATACGGATCACGGTCTTTAAGGGCTGGATCACCTTGCTGTCGTCCACATCCCGGTTGCCCAAAACCACATAACCGTATTCGATGCCGCGCGCCGTCTCCACGATCACATGCTGGCCGGCTTTAATCTGCAGCTGTCCGGGGGCAAAATAGTAGATCTTTCCCACATTGCGAAATCTTACTCCGATTACTGTTGTCATTCTTAATTCTCCTTCATCACCAGAAGCAATAGCTCCATGGCGAGTTCCTTATTCACATTGGCCTGCAGGCGCACACGCGCCTTATCGATGGCCTGCAGGATCATCTCAAATCCGTCATATCCGGTCTGCCGCGCCATCTCGCCGATGGAGGCCAATTCATCTTTGAAGATCAGCAGGTCCACATCCTTGGTCACCTTGTACATCAGTGCGTCGCGGTACCAGACCTGCATGAAATCCAGACATTCGAAAATATCCATATGCTCGTCCTCCCAGCCTTTGACGCGGGCCAGCAGGTCGGTAATGTTCATTTTCTTCACATGCTTGAGCACATAAAGCAGTTCCTCATACATGCGCTTAAAATCGTCGGAACCGGCAAGTTTTATGGCCTTGCCGAGATTCCCCCGGGCGAACGCGGCGCAGAGACGTGCGTCGCTCTCCGGCATTTTTAATACATTTTCCAGATATTCCTCGATCACCGAATCCTGCAGAGGCTTGAGCTTCAGCTGTACGCAGCGGGAAAGGATCGTGGGCAGGAATGCCTCCGGGTTGGTCGTGAGCAGCAGGATCACAGCGTAGGACGGCGGCTCCTCGATGGTCTTAAGCAGCGCGTTCTGCGCCTGGACCGTCATCTTTTCCGCCTCGTCGATAATGTAGATCTTGTAATAGCTGCTGTAGGGACGAATCATGATGGTATCGGTCACCTGTTCACGGATGTCGTCGACGCCGATGGACGCCGGTTTCTCATGCGCTACATGGATCAGATCCGGATGGTTGTCCGACAGAACCTGCTTACAGGCGTGGCACTCCATGCAGGGCTGGCTGCCGCCCTTCTCGCACAGAAGCGTCAGCGCGAACGCATGCGCCAAGGATTTGCGCCCCATTCCGGCCTCCCCCGCCAGAATATAGGCGTGGGAAATCTTATGCGCATCAATGGCTTTCTGAAAATGCTGTTTCACGGCCTCGTGGCCCAGGATGTCGTTAAAGCCCGGCATAACGCGGTGTCCCCCTCTCCGCATGGTGTATTCTGCTTTGCATGGCGCGGTCCATGTGGACAGTATACCATGTCCTCCGGACATGCTCCCTCCGGGGGATGCGCACGGTTCGCTTCGGTGTTTGCCTTCCCGACGGTCGGGCGCGAACCGGCGCGGTATAATCTCTGTCGAGATTATAACATAATTTAAATTTTGTGTATAGTTTATTTCGCTGGTATTTTTATGGCCGCGGTGCCGCATCGACGGCCGTTTACCGGTTCAGGCGGCCGCGGATCATTTCGTGAATTTCTTCAATGGACTTTAACTTTCCTTCTCCATCACAGCATCCGATCCGCTCCCAGCCGTATTTTTCAACCAGAAAAAGGCTGTTCTCATAGGAGCGGCGCAGGAAATCCGGATTCGCCTCATGGATATCTTTCTTTGCCTCGTGGGTGATCTTATTGGCGCGCCCCCGGATCAGACGCTCCGAAACCTGCGGCGGCACATCCAGGAAAAAGACGTGCTCCGGCACCGGCAGACCGCCTTTTACATATTCAAAATCATATTCCCAGTCCAGAAATGCCGTCTTCTCCTCCAGCGTATCCAGCTTGGCCGCCTGGTGCAGCATATTGCTGGTCACGTAACGGTCGCAGATAACGATATGATCGCTGCCGGACTCGTAAAATTCCTTCCACTCCTTCAGATAGGAGGCGAAACGATCCACGGCGTAAAACGCGCTCGTCACGTAAGGATTCACCGCGAAGGCGTCTTCGCCAAAGGCACGGCCCAGATACATCCGCACCAGCGCCGACGATTCGCTCTCGTAGTTCGGGTAGGATACCTTGCGCACCGGCCGGCCCTGTGCCTGAAGGTATTTGAACAGGAGCCTGGTCTGCGTCTCTTTGCCGCTGCCGTCGCTGCCCTCTATGACAATTACTTTTCCCATATAAAATATCCTCGCTTTCTGAACGGGTCTGCCGTCACGCAAGTACTCGGAGCGTGACTGCGCTGCGGTCGCGCATACCCTGAATCGGAAGCTGCTGCGCTCTGTAATTCCGGATCGTATCGACGATCTCCTCCGTCAGCACCTCTCCCGGCACGACAACCGGCGTTCCGGGCGGATACAGATAGACATATTCTCCGGAAATGGATCCGGCAGCGGATTCAAGAGGAAGCGCCTGCGCCGGTCGTTCCTGCGCCTCATGAATGGGAAGGAGCGCCTGCGGACGCGGCAGCGCCGCAGAGCAGTGAACGCCGGGAGCCGGCGGCCGCTTCGCGGAATCAAGATTCGCTGAAGCAAAAGCCGTTTCTGCGGTATCGAGAGCCGCCGAGGCAGAAGCCGGTTCTGCAGCATCGAGAGCCGCCGGACCGGAGGCCAGCTTCTCATCGATCGAAAACAGCGCCGTCTCCAACCGGTCAAATCCTTCCCGGCTGTCCATCAGCGTCGTGATGGCTGTTATGTAATCCGCGCCGCTCATTTCCATTTCCATGTGGTAATCATGGCGAAGAAGCTCTGCCAATTCCGCCCCGGTCAGCCAGGTCCCGCCGGCCGGAAGCCGAGCGTTTCCCGCATTCACACCGCTTACGGACGCTCCGATATTCTTCCGAGGCAGCGTTCCTGTATATTTCGTGGATATTACAAGCTTCGAAGTATCTAAATCATATATCCCGGCGCTGCCAACTGCATCTCTGTCCAGAAGCCGGAGGCAGCGAAGCTTCCGCAGCCGCCCCCGCAGGTCTGTAAGCCGGGCGGCAAAATACCGCATCTCATCTCGGCCATCACCCGCCATATATTCAATGCATCTCTCAATTCCGGCCATCAGCACATAGGAAGGACTGCTGGTCTGAAAGACCTGCAGAAAATATTTCAGGCGATCGGTATCGACAAGACTGCCCTGTACATGCAAAAGAGCCGTCTGGGTAAAGGCCGGGAGCGTTTTATGTAAACTTTGAATCACAATATCCGCACCCAATTCCAGCGCGGAAGCCGGGAACATTTCCCCAAACGGAAAATGAGCACCGTGGGCCTCATCCACGATCAGCGGTATGCCGTGCCGGTGACAGACGCCGGCGATCCCGCGGACATCCGACACCACGCCGTCATAGGTCGGAGAAGTAATAAAAACGGCGGCCGGCAAATCATCCGCATTTATCAACATTTTTTCAATATTCTGCAGCAATAATCCACCTTGCAGCCCGAAATCTTCAATGATCTGTGGATAAATATACCGAATATTCAGTTCATTCAGCGCCGCCGCATGGTACGCAGCCTTATGGCTATTGCGGGCTAACAGGATCGTGCCGCCCCGCGGAACCGCCGCGCAGATCGCGGCAAGCACGCCGCAGGTACTTCCATTTACCAGATAATACGTGTGCCCGGCGCCGTACACGGACGCGGCCCAGTCCATGGATTCGAGCAGAACGCCCTCCGCATGATGGAGATTATCAAAGCCGTCGATCTCCGTGATATCGATGCTGTACGGATTGGGAAATTCCGCCGTAAATCCCGCTTTCGTCCGGCGCTTATGCCCCGGCATGTGGAAAGGGTAAACATCGGAACGACAATATTCATTCAACTGCCGGTATAACCGGGGGCGCGGAAGCCGTTCTTCCATGTCATGCATCCCTCTCATCCGCAATTTGCCGACTGTTTCCGCAGTCCTGCTTTCTCAAGAAACTCATCTATACTTTCGGCCCGGCGGGCGATCCTGTGCCAAGAATTCAGTATGTCGATGCTATGCTCGGACATGATCCGCTTCTGCAATTTATCCGAAAGTTCACCGATATCCTTCAGCATATCGCAGATATCTTCTGCTTTTCCTTCTGCTTTTCCTTCGGCCCTTCCTTCAGCGAACTTTTCCTTCCGTTCCAGCTTCATATGTTCCTCAAAATCATAGTCCGTCAGAAACATCTCCACTACCTCCTCGCTATGCTCAACCAGAATATCAGCCAATATCCCTTCCCTGATACAATCTGCGATTGCACGCCGCACCGCATCTTCCAAATCACCGCAAATCTTCATAGATTCCCGAACCCTGGCTACAAAAACAGCATATTCTTCCAATCTCCGGCACTGCCGCATCAATTCCCGGTTCCGTCCCAGATTAATATTCAGCATAACTGCCGTCACTTCCACTCCCGGCCGGCGGCGGACAGACGTATTGCCCTCTCCCGGCGCAGGCGCACAAAATGCGTCCGACAAGCGCAGAATCTTTTGATCCGGTTCATAATCCTCGCCATTATAAAATACGATATACTGCGGAAACGGAAGCTGCTGCAGCGAATTACTGTATATATTCAGCTTCTGCTTTTTCTCGTATTTTCTGAACAATCTTGCAAAATAAAACAAACCTCTGAGCGGCATATTGGGATTGTCGCTTGACTGATGTTCAAAAAGATTAAGCGTCGCACCAAACAGAAAAGAAACGTCGTTCTTCATATTCATATAAACGACGTCTTCCAATGTCGTAATTTCCAGCCTATCCGGATCCGTATAATGCGTTCCGTTCAGCGCATTATAGAGCGCCAGCAATTCCTTCTTTTCTTTAAAAACAAATCGGAATAATCTGTCTTTATACTTCTTATTCACGCGATTACTCATATTATATCGGTTCCCCTCTTTCATTTCAATATGTAATTCGGTAAAAAGTCCCTGCAATCTGTAAATGATCCTGCGATTACGCTTGGAGCCACAATGATGCCATCAAGATATGCGCCGTTTTCCTTTGGAATTTTGGTTGTGGAAATGGCGTTTCTATGAGATAATCAGCAGGAAGGAGGCATATCGCCATGAGAGTCATAGAATTTAAGATGGAGCGTCAGGGGCTGGTAAATATCGGCGATGAAGTCGAGATCACAGCTCACGAAGCACTCAGCGGCACGAGCTACATCATCGAACCGGCGGTGGCCATGTCCGGCTGCTACAAGGGCAGGAACCGCCTAAAGTCGACCCGCGGTATAGTCCGTGATATCAAGCAAAATGACCGGGGGTATTATGTCGTGGCAGAGTTCGACGAATAACTCTGCGCGGCGACGGACGAACCAAACCCGTATTTTGGACATATGATATAGCAGACCGGCGGGGACGGGGCCATTTCCCGGAACTGTCCGGCAGAATATAAAGGAGTGATCATATGTTTTTCCCAAATTGTGGGTATAATTGTTCAGCTGATAACTGCTGCGCCTCCGGCGGAAATACGGCTGCCGGCCTGAACTGCGGTATACCGGCATGCCCGACCCCCTGTCCATCCTGCTGTCAGGGACCGGTTGGACCTGAAGGACCACAGGGGCCGGTTGGGCCCGAAGGGCCAGAAGGGCCCCAAGGGCCGCAAGGACTGACCGGGCCTCAGGGACCTCAAGGACCCGCTGGACCGCAGGGCTCCCAGGGGCCGCAGGGCATAGCAGGACCAGAAGGACCTCAAGGGCCAGTTGGACCGGCCGGACCAGAAGGACCTCAAGGACCACAGGGTCCCGCCGGGCCTCAGGGGCCGATGGGACCAGTCAGACCAATAAATGTCATACTGCCCGAGGTAAGCGTCCTTAACGCAGTCAATACTGCCGCCCAGTCCGTTGTTTCCTGCACAGCTCCGCTGCTGCTCGCCTCCACTCCGGTTCAGGCCGGTACAGCGATCACACATGACGCAGGCAGAGGCATTTTCACGCTGAGCGAAGATGGTCTGTACGAAATTTCCTACCATACCACTGTAACCGCCACTGCCTGCGCTCCGGCGACCGTTACCCTGGCTCTGAGCAGCGGCTGCGCCGTCATCGACGGCACTACCGCCTCGGCTTATGTGGCAGCAGACAACGCTTCGGTATCCGTATCCGCTTCCGGCATTGTCAATGTAACCGGCGGCATTCCGGCGGCTATTTCCCTGGTCTCACCGGCCGGTTTTGAAAACGCTTCCTACAGCAACACCGCAGTAACCATCCGAAAACTGCACTGAACCAGGAATTTGTATAATGAGACGCAAAAAGAGAACCGTGCGCCATTTCCCGGTTCTCTTTTGTATACATTTCAGATTCGGTTCCCTGTAATCTCTACAGATCGTCCTCCAGCGCACTGCTCTTGGCATATGCCGTACTCCGCGCTTCAAAGAAATCTGTCTTGATCATGTTCGCGTTGGAATACTGGGACACCCAGCGCATGCTGTCCGGCTCCTGCTCATGCCCCTCATAGATCGGATCCAGGCCGATATTCGTGCAGCGCAGGTTACCCAGATATTGAATATAGTCGGTGATCATTCCCTTATTCAGTCCCTGCACATCGTCGCCGATCACATAATGTCCCCAGCGGATCTCCTGCTCGCAGCCTTCCTTGATCATGCCGCGGTAGACCGCCTTCTTCTCCTCGGTGAACATCTGCGGCTCCTCCTTCTGCATTTCCAGCAAGATATTGCGGAACAGCCACAGGTGCGTATTCTCGTCGCGGTTGATGTAGCGAATCTCCTGCACGGATCCCGGCATCAGGTTATTCCGGCCCAGATTGTAGAAGAACATGAACCCGCTGTAGAAATACACGCCTTCCAGAATATAGTTAGCCACCAGCGTCCTCATAAAGACATCCAGTTCCTTATCCTTCTGGAAATCATTATACAGATCGCCGATGAAACGGTTTCTGGCCAGCAAATGCTCATCATCTTTCCACTGATAGAGCACGTCGTTGCGCTCCTGCGGCTCGCAGATCGTATCCAGCATGTAGCTGTAGCTCTGACTGTGGATCGCCTCCTGGAATGTCTGAATTGCCAGGCACAGATTCACCTCATTAGCTGTTACATACTCGCCGATATTCGGCAGATTGGCCGTCTGAATACTGTCCAGGAAAATAAGAAACGACAGCACCTTATCATAAGCCCGTCTCTCCGGTCCCGGCAGTCTCCGGTAATCCTTCACGTCCACGCTCATATTAATTTCTTCCGGAATCCAGAAATTGTTCATCGCCTGGCGGTACCAGTCGCTGACCCAGGAGTATTTCATATTATTGAAATCATTCAGATTCGTCGTGTTTCCCCCCACCATACGGCGGAACCGTACATCGGTATCGCCCTCCGGGTTAAATAACGGTTTCTTAAGCATTTCTTCCATTGTTCCGCTCTCCTTTTCTCACAAAGTATTGTATCTAAAACACAGCAGCGACTCTCATCCCAGCGTCCGCCACCGACCCAGCAGAGTTCCAAACGGACAAGCCCATCTCCGCGAACCCTTCGCGTCACCCCCCGCTCTCGGATCCCTCTCAGCTCAAGACGAACACGCCTCGCACTCCTCCACTTCCAGGCTCTTAGACCGAATATAATAAATCGTCTTCACGCCTTCTTCCCACGCAAGAATATACAGCTTCAGCACCTGGCTCAGCGTAAACTCATTCGTAATGTACAGATTCATGCTCTGCGCCTGATCGATATGTCTCTGCCTCACCCCGCAGGCCCGAATCGACCAGGTCTGATCGATCAGATGCGCATTCTTATAATACCAAAACGTATCCATCGACAGCTCCGGCGCCACGCGCGGCATCAGTCCATTCTTCTTCTCCTCCAGGAAATACCGGTTCATGATCGGATCCAGTCCCGCCGTCGTCCCTGCGATAATACTGGTGCTGCTGGTGGGCGCCACCGCCAGAAGATAGCCGTTGCGCAGACCGTTGGCCGCTACTTTCGCCGCCAGCGCGCTCCACCGCTCGTCCGTCAGGTTCCGCTTCTCAAAATACGCCCCCGTCTGCCAGTCGCTTCCCTCGAAATACAGGTATTTCCCTTTCTCGATGGCATAGTCGCAGCTGGCCTCGATCGCCGCGTAATGGATATCCGCGAACACCTTCTCCGCAAATTCCAGATGCTCCTCGCTCTCCCATTTGATATGATGCTTCGCCAGCATATGATGATAACCGCTGACGCCCAGCCCGATAGGACGGTATTTCTCATTATTGATCTTCGCGTAGGGCACCGGGAAGAAATTCAGGTCGATCACATTATCCAGGGCCCGCACCACGCTGCGGGTTACCTCGGTGATCTCCGCCCGGTTCTCCACATCGATATTGCCCAGGGACAGACTGGCCAGGTTGCAGACGACAAATTCGCCTGGCTTCGTCACCGTGACCACCACGGTCTCCCCGTCCACCGTCTCGATCCGCTGCTCCACCGACGAGATCGCGCTCATATTCTGGGCAATCTCTGTACACAGGTTGCTGCAGTAGATGACGCCTCTGTGCCCGTTGGGATTCATCCGGTTTACATGGTCCCGGTTAAATGTAAACGGCGTTCCGGTCTCCACCGCGCTCTTAAGGATCAGACGGATGATCTCTTTGATCGGGATCACACGCTTGCTGATGCGCATATCGTTGACGCAGTCCAGATACCGCTCCGTCCACTCGTCGCCGAAATAGTCCTCCAGCGCATAGCCCTTGATCGTCAGGATCTCGTGGGGACACATCAGATACCAGTCCCCGTTCCGGTTGTCCCTGGCCTGCTGCCAGAAATAATCCGGATAGCACACTGCCGGGAACACATCGTGGGCCTTCATCCGGTCGTCGCCGTTATTGGTCCTCAGATTCAGAAACTCCGGCAGATCCCGGTGCCACACATCCAGATAGACGGCCACCGCGCCCTGGCGCATGCCCAGCTGATCCACCGCCACCGCCGTATCATTAGCCAGACGGATCCAGCGGATGACGCCGCCGGCCGCGCCCTCGAAGCCGCGGATCGAGCTTCCATTGGCACGAACTTTTCCGAAATATAATCCCATGCCGCCGCCGAACTTGCTGACCTTGGCAAAATTGTCGATGCTGCGGTAGATTCCATTTAAGCTGTCCGGCACTGTATCGATGAAGCAGGACGAAAGCTGGTGATAGGGCTTACGGGCGTTGGAAAGCGTCGGCGTCGCCATGGTCACCTGCAGCCTGCTCAGCATATCGTAGAACCGTTTCACCCAATACCCCCGGTTCTGCTCCTTCATCGCCAGATGCATGGCTATGCCCATGAACATCTCCTGCGGCGTCTCGACCGGCACGCCCTTGTGGGTGCGGATCACATAACGATTCAGCAGAAGCTCCAGTCCGGAGTAGTTCATCAGATTATTCCGCTCCGGATCGAGCCACTGCTCAAACTGACCGACTTCCTCCCGGGTATAATTCTGTAAAATATACGGTCCGTACAATCCCTGATCCGTCAGGTAAGCGATTTTCTCATAGAAACTATGGATATGCAGAGCATCCATGGAATCCTTAAGCCGCGCCTCAAAGCCCAGAAGCAGAAGCCGTGCCGCGATCATCTCCCAACGGGGCGCCTCCTGGGTCGTCAGCTCCACTGCCGATTTGGTCAGAATATTTAATTTCTCCCGCTCTGTCATATCCGGCTTAGACAGAGCCTGGAACTTGGCGGAAAGGTATTCCAAATTATATTCCTCTGCGTCAAATTCCTTCTGTACGCGAGTCAGCACCCATTCCAGCTGAGCCGCCTTCTCCGTATTCTCGAAGAACCGCATGATCTCCCGGCGGGTGCGGCGCTTCTTCGAACGCTCCTCGCGGTATAGGATATAGCTTCGCACGACGCGGTAATGACCTTCCTCCATCAGCGTCTGCTCCACCAGGTCCTGAATCTCCTCTACGGAGAGCTTCAGCTCCTGCTGCCATCCCCCGGGGAATTTTCGCTCTACATGCAAAAGGATCCGATTCAGCTCCTCCTCGCTTACCGGAATACCCACGCTCACAAATGCTTTCGAAATGGCGTTCTTGATCTTCTCCGGGCAGTATTCCTGCTCAGAGCGGTCCCGTTTCATAATGTTCATGGCGTTCTTCTCCCTTGCTTCTCTTTTCTCTTCTGACTGCCGGATACCCGCTTTTCTGTATACTGCAATATTCATGCCCTTCGGACAAGAGCCCTCCGGGGGATGCGCCTTCGGACATGCGTGTATTTCAAACTTCTGGCGTCAGACACCCCCTGCGCGGGCTGCCGGACGCCAGAACAGCTGCTCTAATGGGTATTATAGATGAATTTTCCTGATACGGCAATATATAAAATATACTAAATATTGATTCAATTTTTTCTGATTCTACCAGATAGAGGGAAAATATTCGGTTATGCCTGTACCTGCCTGGCCACTTCCGCCGCCTGCCGGGCGATCTCAAGTTCCTCATTGGTGCGGATCACCAGAACGTTCACCTTGGACATGCCGTCGGATATCTTCACGGCTTCGGCAGATTCCCGGTTTTTCACTTCGTCGATATGAATACCGAGAAATTCCAGATAACTGCAGATCTCCTCGCGGATGTCCGAGTCGTTCTCGCCAACGCCGGCTGTAAAGACAATATTGTCCACGCCGTTCATGGCCGCCGCGTAGCTGCCTACATACTTGGCCACTCTGTAAGCGAAAATCTCACGGGCCATTGCCGCCTTGTCATTATATTTGATCTCTGCGTCCTTCAGTTCCCGAAAATCACTGGACAGATTCTTGGATATGCCAAGCACGCCCGACTCCTGGTTCAGGATTTTCATAATCTGCGGCAGATCCAACTTCTCCTTCTTCGCCAGAAATTCAAGCGCTCCGGGATCCACATCGCCGGACCGGGTGCCCATAACCAACCCTTCCAGCGGCGTAAAGCCCATGGAATTATCCACTACTTTTCCGTATTTGACAGCGCATATGCTGGCTCCGTTGCCCAAATGGCAGACAATGGTCTTCACACGCCGCGGGTCCTGATGCATAAATTCCGCCGCACGCTGGGACACATATTTATGACTGATGCCATGAAATCCGTAACGCCGGATCTTGTATTTCTCATAATACCGATAGGGCAGACCGTAAAGAAATGCTTTCGGCTCCATAGTCTGATTGAACGCCGTGTCAAAGACCCCTACCATCAGCGTATCCGGCATCAGTTTCCTGCAGGCGTCTACGCCGATCAGATTCGCCGGATTATGTAACGGCGCAAGGTCATTGCATTCAGTCATAGCCTGGATCACTTCATCGGTGATCACTACAGAGCCAGTAAACTTCTCTCCGCCGTGGACCAGCCGGTGCCCGATAACGTCGATCTCCGAAAAATCACCGATCACGCCCTTTTGGGGATCCACCAGCGTATCCAGAAGCACATGGACTGCCTGGGTATGGTTCTCCATCGGAACCTGCTCTTTGATCGAGAGTCCGCTGCCCGTCTTATATGTAAATATTCCGTCGATGCCGATGCGCTCGCACACACCGCGGGCCAGAACCTGCTCGGTCTGCATATCGATTACCTGGAACTTGAGAGATGAACTCCCGCTGTTAATCACCAGAATTTTCATGGAATGTACTTCTCCTTCTGCTGGCCGAATACTCAATGCGCCTCCCCGGGCGCGTCTTATTGTTCATTATAATATGACGGCATAGATTTGTCATCCCTTTGGTTCTGATTTTTTTCAACTGCTTTTTCTACCCGTTTCAGAATTTTCTCAAACTCCCCTTCCGGCGCGGCCGGTTCATCTGAACCATCAAGCCCGGCCGCGATCCGGTCATATTCTTCCGCAAGCCGTCCCTCGTCTGCTCCGAAGACCACTCTCACTTTTTTGTCCACATATTCATGTTTTGCCTGATCCTGGCCCTTTTTCTTCACTGTACTACCTCTCCGTCACGATTTTCCCTTTGAGGGGTTGACTTTTGGGGACGATTGCTTAGTATAATAATATGTATCTGTTTGCATACCGGAGGCAATGACCATGAAAAAAATCATCCTGACCGGCGGCGGAACCGCCGGACATGTAACTCCTAACCTAGCGCTGATCCCGTCCCTGAGGGAACGCGGATATGAGATACGCTATATCGGCTCCTATCAGGGCATCGAAAAAAATCTGATCGAAGACGCCGGTATCCCATATGACGGAATATCCTCCGGTAAACTCCGCAGGTATTTTGATCTGAAAAATTTCACCGACCCTTTCCGCGTTCTCAAAGGCTGCGGAGAGGCCCGAAAACTGTTAAAACAATACAAGCCTGATGTGGTGTTCTCCAAAGGCGGATTTGTAGCCGTCCCTGTAGTTCTGGCCGCCAGGCATTACCATATTCCCGTCATTATCCATGAATCGGATATGACGCCCGGCCTGGCGAATAAGCTTTGTATTCCGTCTGCGCGGAAGGTCTGCTGCAATTTCCCGGAAACCCTGCCGTATCTTCCGCAGGGGAAGGCGGTTCTTACCGGCTCGCCGATCCGTAAGGAACTTCTGGAAGGCGACCGGCTCGCCGGTCTCAACTACACGCAGCTTTCTGCCGCAAAACCCATTATTATGATCATCGGCGGAAGCCTAGGGGCAGTAGCCGTCAATCAGGCAGTCCGCAGGATCCTTCCCCGGCTGCTTACCGATTTCCAGGTAATACATATCTGCGGAAAAGGTCATCTGGATGAAACGCTTGAAGGAACCCCCGGATATGTACAGTTTGAATATGTAGACGCCCCGCTTAAGCATCTCTTTGCCGCCGCGGATCTGGTTATATCGCGCGCCGGAGCCAATTCCATCTGCGAGATCCTTGCTCTGCGCAAGCCAAACGTTCTGATCCCCCTGTCAGCCGCCGCCAGCCGCGGCGATCAGATCCTGAACGCAAATTCATTTGAAAAGCAGGGTTTCAGTACCGTTCTGCAGGAAGAAAGTATGACCGATGACACGCTCTATACAGCCATTACCGATACCTACGCGCGCCGCGAGGAATTTATCCATCAGATGGAACACAGCCCTCTGAACAACGCTGTCAAAACGATTGTCGGACTGATCGAAGAATGCGCGGCCGGTTAAAACCGGCCGTCCATCCATTGGGAAAGATATCTGCGAATCCTGCATATCCGCATCCGGCAGGTCGATTCCGAAACGTTCAATATGCTGCATACTTCCTCAATAGGCCGTTCCTCAAGCATATACAAAACCACTACAGCCTGCATCTCAAGACTCATAGACAAGACCCCTTCTCGAAGCCTTGCCACATCTTCCCTGACCGCCATAGCTCCCGCGATATCCGCCGAAACAGACTCGCAGGCCAGACGATATTCATTGCCCTGCATGAATTCCTGTATACTGATCTTAGGATGACGGTTTACGGAACGAAAATAATCCATACAGCGGTTTCGCAGTATTTTCATAAGCGTCGCTTTAACCCGCCTGTCATTCCATTCATCCGCATTATCCAGATACATCTCCATAAATGAGCAGAACGTGTCCTGTACCGCGTCGTCCGCTTCTGCCTGAGACAGACCATACTTATAGGCTGCAATACGGAGAACTCCCCGATGTTCCACATACAGTGCCTGCAACAATTCTTTTTGTTTCTGTTGCATCACATCTCCTACTCCTATAACTCTGCTTTTACTGCCTCAACGATCCGGATTTTATCATCATCATCCAATTCTCCCGGTTCCCAGCTCACGATCCTGGGACCTTTCTCATAACGCGGGATAATATGCATATGGAAATGCCGTACCGTCTGACCGGCCGCCTCGCCATTATTCTGAACCAGATTGATCCCGGCGCATCCTAACGCCTTCGTCATAGCGGTGCTCAGCTTTTTCGCAAGAGGCAGCACCTTTTCCGCTGTTTCCTCCCGAATCTCACTCAGATCGGCATAATGTTCTTTCGGAAGGATAAGGGCATGTCCTCTGGACGCCGGTCCCAGATCCAGAATCACCCGGAAAACATCATCCTCATAAAGTGTCGCCGCAGGGATCTCTCCCGCCGCTATCTTACAGAAAATACAATCATCTTTCATAGCTGTTCCTCCTGAATTTAATTGAATCTATTGTTTTTTCTGGGCTTCCGGTACAGGATCAGTCCCATTATTACTCCAATTACCAGTCCGGCTATATGCGCCGCGTTATTTACACCGGTGCTGGTAAATCCAAAATACAAAGAAAACAGGATCATCACCGCAAGCTGCCGGGCACTTAAATCCTCCAGTCTGCCGCGGTTTATACTCACAGCATACAACAGTCCTCCGACCACTCCAAACACCGCTCCGGACGCCCCGGCCGATACGGAAATGGCCGTCTGCTGTAAAGCAGCCGTCTGATCGTACCACAGGGAGACACAGTTCGCTCCGATTCCGCATACCAGATACAGAACCAGATATCGGATGCTTCCAAGGGCACGCTCCAGATTATCTCCCAGTACGTACAGAACCAGCATATTATTAATGATATGCCCGATTCCAAAGTGCATGAATACAGCCGTCAGAAGACGCCAATACTCCCCCTGCTGAACTGCCGGCAGATATAAAGCGCCGTGAGCGATCATAAACATCGTATTTTCCGTATCCCCAATCATCTCAAGATACCCGAAATACATAAAATTGATCGCTATAATCGTCAGGTTCACGACAGGCAGGCCGGAGTATCTGTTATCTGACATGGCTGATTCCCTCTTTCCGCTCGATACGCGCTCTAAAGCCTTCCCTGTGATCATACCATATATCCCGCTTTTTGTTAAGTCCGATCATGGCCTATTCAAATTTAAAATGAAGATCCGCCAAATCCACCGTGTCGCCTATATGAAGCTGGATCACTTCGTTGGCCTCCAGCGCACGGCCATTGACCGCGGTTCCGTTCGTTGAGTTCAGATCTGTCAGCCAGTAGGTTTCATCACGCCGGTCGAGCCGGGCGTGAAGGCGGCTAACCGTGTCTTCCTTAAGGATATAATCCGCAAGGCTCTCCTGCTTTCCGATCAGAAATGGATAATAAGAGATCGGTATCGTCTCCGCAGTCCCCCCGATCCCGCTCAGGCGGCGTATTACTGTTCCGGACACAGCCGGACGAAGCAGAACCGTATGGGTAGCGTCCTCCGGCATCGGGGGAGACGGTTCCGGCAAATGCGCCTCTCCATACTCCCGATCCGCAAAGGAATCCGTCCGGAACGGCGGATCCGGCTCCGATTCTTCAAAGACCATCTCCCATGCCTGGGGCATGGGCGGGTCTCCTCTGCTCCTGCTTTTGATGTCCTTATTCGTTCCCGGTTCTTCAATTGCTTCACAGCGGTCGGTTCCCCTTCCGCCGGCGGAAACACAATTTTCGTTTCCCGCAGAAGATCTTACCGGCCGGTACAAAATACCGGCTCCGGCTCCGATCACTGCAAGCACGGCAGCGCCCCCGATCACTGCCGGACCGTAACGCACAATACCCGGCGTCCCTCTCCACATCCAAAGCGACGCGGCTGCCAGCGCCGGAAGAAATAACCAGCCCATAAGCCTCCCCGGTCCAGCTCTCAGCTCCGCCTTCCGTATCTCCGCTTTCAGCGCCGCCGTATTGCTGCGTTCTTCCGTCTCCGGGCTGTCTCCGATGGCTATACCGTTTCTTCCCTCCTCCGGGACTTCTGTATCCCCGCCCGTATACGCGCGCTCCATATCCGAATAATCTTCTTTCATCAGCCATCGAAGCAGATCATTTAATCCGTAATTATCTTTAAGGCTCTCCTGATACAGCCCATAGACCAGCATAACCGCTTCCTTATCGCGGTGATCGGTCTTCCCAAGCAGGAATTGCAGAAAACCGCTAAACTCCCGCGGAAAATCTCCTTTGCGTCCCGGCACCAGGCAAAGCCCCGGCTGAAACTCCGCAAAGTCCATATAGATCAGATCCGGATCCAGGCAAATAAGCGCTTCGTTCAACAGATAATCTTCCATGCGCGTCAACGTCTGCGCGATCCCCAAAAGCAGCCTGCGTATCTGCGGCGCTGTAATGCCTGTCCGCTCCAGCAGGCGGGACAGAGGCTGGCGGGATGTGATCTCATAGCAGAACCATAAGCGGTCGTCCTCTCTGCGGATACAGAATTTCAAAAGTCCGTCAATCGTATTGCCGGCCAGCATCCTTGCCTCAAATTTCTGCTCCAGCTCCTCCCCGGCGGCGATCATCAGATAATTCTGTCTCAGCTCTCTCTTAAACCGAATCTCTGGATTTTTATGTTCCGTCATCACGCTTATCTCCCTCTGCTAAATTATCAAAAACCGTCAGCATCCGCATCCTGCTCTCCGGCTCAAAAATACCGGATTCAATCTCCTTCTGCCAGTTTTCTCCCACCGCAGTTCCATACACTTTATCACCCTTTTTCAGGACGCTGCCTCTTACAGTCTGAAAAGAAAATTCTCCCGGTGTCTCATCCTCCCGGCAGCGCACAAACTCCACCATATGATGCAGACGCATAACTCCGGTAACTTCCCTGCATTCCTTATAAGCGGTCCGGATCAGAAAAGCCAGCGACAGAAGAACGATTGTCATAACATAAGACGCCTCCACCGTAAAGGATGCAGGACTTCCCCGAAGCAAATTCCCGCCTCTTTGCAGCAGTTTTAAGCAGCTGCCCGTTTGATTCCGGTTCCTGTCCATCCGTTCTTTTCCTCCTTATATCGCACAACATCCGAGACCACACTCCGAAATAATACCTTCCCTCACCGGCATACAAGCCACAATCCGGGCAGCCATGCGCACGCCAGAAAAGGGATCGTTTTGTTTCTTCGATTTTCTGTCGTCATGCAGTTTCGCAGGATGACCGCCATACTCCACGCGCAGCTGCTCCCCAAAGTCAGCAAAAACAGAAGCAGCGTCTCCCCCGGGTCCAGATAACAGGCCGACAGCAGAAAGAAAAGACCGTCCCCTGCGCCCAGCGCGCCACCGGTTACCCAGGATATCAGAAGCATTCCCGCTCCAACAGACGCGGACCCCAGGTGCATCCAGACGCCGTCCGCAATCGCGTTTCCTATACCCGGAATCAGCCATATCCAGAAAATCCGGTACGGTAATTCCCGGCTTCTCAAATCCTCCCACGCCGCAAGCGTCAGGCCCAGCAGCCAGAACCATCTCATCTTTTAACCTCCCGAGCAATACGAGCACGGCCCCAGATATTCCACTTCCGAGCGGTGCACCGCACGCACATACGCGACAATCGCGCTGCAGGTACGGCTGCTGTGATAACTCTCTCCATACGGCATGATATAAACTGTCCCGGCTGCATGACCGCCGCAGCGGTCACATGCTTTATAACGGTGCCCGCTTTCATTCCGGTAATCCCCGATTCGGCCGGCCGGTACCGCAGAAAGCCGGTTATACAGATAATGGCAGAAGGAACTGTTATGATAACGCGTACTGTCCTTGCCCACATAAACAATCGGATCCTCATCCGCGGTTTCTCCTTCCCCCATTTCCGATACGCCATCGATTCCGACCCACGCGCGCAGCCAGCACCGGCAGCTGCGTTTTACATTGCCCAGTCCGAATACAGAAAATGGCAGTTTCATCTGATAATTCACGATCAGATCCACGGTTTCTCCGTCCTCCAGAAGAGACGAATCCGCCAGCGACAGCCAGCGCACAGGAAGGCCGTCTGACCTCATGCGCACAGCGCCTTCCGCATAGGCAAACGCCGCGGCGCTTCCAACCCATCCGCCTTCCTCCGGCGCCAGATACGCCGTCTGACTGATTTCTTCTCCGACAGACATAACGATCGCCTGCATCTGCCGTTCCACATCCAGAATCCGAAAGGGCATCATAAGGAGAACTCCCGCAAATAGAAACAGCGGCAGTACCAGCGCGGCTTCCACCGTCATACTGGCAGGGGCAGAAAGGAATGCCCTTTTTCTGTTCCGTCTCATTTTCGAAGGGATTCGTACCTGGAGAGCTGCTATTTTATTTAAATAGCAATGCAAAATTACATTTATGGCAGGAAAGGGAGAACGATCCTGCATATATTCACAGAAAAAGGACATTCTTTTCTACCTCCTCTCTTATCTGATTTTAATAAGCCCGTTCCGCAGGCGCTTCCAACGGGTATGCACCCGCTTTTCCGGTATATTTTTCCACAATTGGAAGAGCGAAAAATACATGTTTTCCACTGGCCCTTCCGGTTATCCCCAGCCGGTATGCGCATTTATCTATAGAAAAGCCTTCCTCCTGCCGTTTAAGATTCATCTCCATCATGTCCAGGATCCGCATCTGCAGATCCTGATGATCTGTCAGAAAAAGCAGCAGTTTCAGGTAAGTTTCATAGGCGCAGCCTTTTTCACTTTCCGTCCGTCCGGGAGAGGCCCCCTCTTTCCCCATCTTCAAAAGCCCTTCCAGCGAAAGCTTCCAATCCTCCCGGTTCTTCCATAATGGTACTCTGCCCCCAGCGTACAGTGTCCGCAGATCCGCAACGGCTTCTCCCATTGCCCATACGCACATGATAAAGCATGCCGTTATCTCCACCAGAGGCGCCAGCCCGGTTACCCCCACGATGCCTGCCGCCATCCCTCTCGCTTCATCGCGTTTGGCCGGGTCGGACAAAATATGAATCAGATTCAGTCCCTGCCGTATCAGAAGCAGCTGCGTCATCGTCTCCTGAAGATTATCCCGGTCGCTTTGCTTTCCCTGAAGCAGGTATTCCAGCTCATACTGCACCTGCTTCTTCTCCTCACTTACGGCATTTGTAAAAAAATGCCCGCAGTATTCATGGAGCAGCACCCGTTCCACCGGCCCGGGCGCCTGAACGCTCCGGCCTGCCGCGCGATGGGATGGAAGCGCTCCTGCCGCGATTACTCCCGCCGATACCTGCATATCCGCCGGAAGCACCAGCTCCAAAAGGCTGTTCTGCGCAAGCTTCTTTACCTGCTCCAATAACCCCTTCTTCTCCGTATCGCCCTCGCTGTACTCCAGCTTCAAGCCGCTCCGTTTATATCCGCTCCAGTGTTCGGCCGCGGCGGCAAGCGACAGCTCCGCGTCCATAGCCGCCGTCTGCCCGCCGCCTTCCGTCGTTTTCACCGTCTGCCCGTCGCCTTCCTCTGCCGCCTTTTCCGCCCGCCTGGCAGCCTGTCTTGCTTCCTCCCAGGCGATTTCCGCGTCACGGACGAGCCCCTCCGTCTGTTTAAGCCTTTCCAGATTCTCCTTCCCCGTCTCAAGCTGCGTCAGAATTTCCCGCCTTCTGACGCCATCGGCGTCTGTATAATCATGATACGGATTCATCTGTTCTTCGAAAAGCGCCGCCCGATCCCCCTGCCAGCTTTCCGCGGCTTCCGTCAGCGTTCTTTCCGTATCCGCAAGCTTCTCCGCAAGCCTTTCCGCCTGCCTCTCATAATTCGCAGCAAGCCCGTCCATCCGCCCTGCTTCCTTACGAAAATCAGATGCGCCGGCCCGAAATCCCGCCGCGTCGTTGGCTGCCAGCCTGGATGCAATCTCCGCCGCGTATTCCTCCTGACGGCTCACACAATCGACAAGCTTCTCTACCGCCTGCTCCAGCTTCTGCACTTCCGCAGTCTGCGCGTCGTAAGCCTCCGTCAGTCCTCCGGCGGCGGCCGCCTCGCTGATATCCCGAAGAAATTGTCCGCCGTCGTCCGGCGAAAGCTCCAGATTTCCCCACACGCCGAACCTCATATAATCCACGATCTCCTGCGCCAGATAATCGCCTCCCTGATCCGCAATGCCTGTCCATTCCGTAATTTCCACGCTTTTCAGCTCCATCGGGTACCAGTTTTCCACCTCCAGATATTTCTCTGTATAAGACCGCAGCTGATCCGCGGCAGCCTGCCGGGACTCGCAGGGGAGCCCCAGCACCCGGTACTGCTGCCACAGCCGCCTGTGATAGCGGCTAAACAGACTGTCAAGCGCGCCGCCCACAGCGGTCTGAAAATAATACCTCGACCCGGCCGTCCTGACCGATTCCGCCATCACGCAGAGAAGAGCGGCCACACACAGAATACACAAACTTAAAAACACCGTGATCTCTCCTCTGTTCTTCATCCTTCCAGTGCTCTCCCCTCTCTTTGCATATCCGTCCGCCGCTTCCCGGCTGTCCGCTCCAGCCTTCTCCCCGGACCGGATCACCCTTTACAATCTTTCTCCACCGCTTAATACGATCAGTATACTTCTTTCGCAGAACTGTTGATCTGCTTAAAAATAGATTCCAGAAGCGTTGTGATCTGCTTTTTGAATATAATGACCAGCCCGATTAAAACTACAAGGATCAGAACGATCTCAATTGTCCCAAGTCCGCTCTCATCTTTCATAAACTCTTTATATTCGTCCCATAATCTCATTATCTTCTCCTCCTGTTTCCGTTCCTTTTCTATTCTGAATCGCAGTTCTTTTCTTACTGCATCGACAGCATCGCCGGAACCATAATGATCACCATCACGACCAGAAGCAGCAGCATAAGCGGCAGCATCAGTTTCGTCCCGGCTTCTTCGCCAAGCCTTCTGGCTATGGTTTTTTGTTGTTCCCACGCGGACTCCATCTCCTGATGCAGAAGCTGCGTCAGGTTCTTCGTTCCAGTCCGCCTGTTCTGTTCCAGAAGACTGCTCAGCTTCAGATATTGCTGCAGGCCGCACCTCCTGCCGAACTGTGCAATCGCCTGTCCTTCCGGAACTCCGCACTGCATCTGCGACTGGGCATCTGCCATCTCCTCATAGGCCGGCCGTTCGGATACACGTCCCTCCTGCCGGCGTTTTTCATAACTCTGCACGATTCGTTCCCATGCACGCGGTACCGTAAGCCCCGCTCCGACAAACACCATCAGCTGATATACCACATCCGCGTAATCGATCTGCAGCTGCTGCCGGCGTCTTTTTTTTTCGTCTTCTCCCCTGCTTTTGTCGCGGGCATAGAAGAGCACCGCCAGCAGGATCCCGAGAAACGGGATCGCTTCATAACCGCCATTCTCCTGATAATACCGCAGTCTCCGCCCTTCATAGGTCTCCGGCAGTTTTACCGCCGTTTCCGTCAGGGTTGTCTCGCTCTCCCTTTGGATCGCCTCTCCAACGGCTGCTGCCAGCCGTTCCGCCTGCGTGAGCGTCCTGGGATATACCGTCACTGCCAAAGCCCGTTCCGCCTGATGCACTCCGTCGCTCAGCTTCACCGTCAGCCAGACAGACGCGCCTTCTTCCGGACAGTCCGTATCCTGAACCGTCCCATAAGAGTCCAGTATCTCCGGCGCGTCGCTGTACCATTCCGCAGTAATGCCGCCATCAAATGAATCCGGCAGCGCAAGATCCGTCTCTACCCGTGACAGACTCTCGTTCTCTCCGCGGATCCGGTCCGGAAGCGTATCCAGAATCCCCCCAAATATCCTTTCCGCCTCCGCATCCGTATACTGGCGCGCCGGAATGTCCACCTGACAGGCGAGCGGCTCGTCCGCTAATCCTTCCACCATAAACTCATACGTCGTCGTCCCCTCCCCATACTCTCCCCGCTCCAGATATCCCCCGGATACGTCGTCAGCCGCTGCCAGGCCGCTGACGATCACGCCATAGAGCAGGAACCCACCCGCAACGCATAGAATCTGTACCTTCCATTTTCTCCAAAGCTTCGCTGCCTTCATGTTCCATCTCCCCAATCTTAAGCATTTTTCGCCGGCCGCTTCGTTTCCCCCTATATTCAAGCGATTTCCCGCCGGCCTCTCCGCGTTCCCCCTATACTCAAGCGGTTTCCCGCCGGCCGCCGGTCATGCCCCTACGCCACCGAAATATCCAGAATCCGCTTTGCCAGCCGGCAGGCCAGCAGATACACGGCCAGACATGCCGTCATGATCAGCCTTCCGAACGCCGTCGTATACATCATGTCAAAGAAGCCGGGCGAAGTGCCGTCAATATAAATGATCATCAGAAACGGCATGGCATTCATCACCTTCTGTTCAAACTGTTTCGATGTCGTCAGCGTCCGTATCTCCTCCTTAACGGCAAACCGGTCGTCCATGACCTGCACCGTATGAGCGATGACCGGCACCAGCTGTCCCCCGCTTCTCTTGGCGATCTGGAAAATCCTCGCAAAATTCTCAATCTCCTGCAGCCCGCTGCGCCCGGCGAAATCATTCATCAGCTCCTCCACCGGCCGGTTCATCTTCATCTGCCGGACCATATTGGACAGCTCCCGGCACATCATTGCGCCGGATCCGTACATCAGCTCCATCTCTCTTTCCGCGGACGCGATGGCGTTCTCCACGGACAGCCCTGCGTTCAGCGATGTGGAAATGATCTGGATCGCCTCTTTGAACTGGATCTCCAGCTGCCTCAGCCGCTTTTCCTGCCGGATCTCCCGCATATAGGGCGGCATGTACACGAAGGCCGGAACAAGCAGCAGAAAAAATATGATCCAACTCCGGTAAAAGGCATACGATACAAGCCCGGCGAGTCCCGCTCCCGCTGCCAATGCTTCCGCCCATTCCAGCGCGTTCATTTGATACCGACTGTAGTCGGCGGCGCCGCTCGTCCCGCCTTTCTTCTCTGGCGCTCCGGCGTAATCATCCCTCGCGTCATTCCTCCCCTGCGTCCTGCAGTTTCCGCCGGTTTTCAAGTTCCCCGCATTTCTTAAGCTCCCCGTCTTCAAACTGATAGAGTGTATGGAGCCCGATCTCGCCATCCTCATACCCCTTCACCTCCACGATCCACAGAACCTTTCGGCTTTTATCCTTGATCCGCCCCAAATGGATCAAAATATCCAGCGCCGACGCGATCTGACTGCGGATAGCCGTCAGAGGCAGATTCGCGCCCATAAGCACCATCGTCTCCAGGCGGGCCAGCATGTCCCGCGGACTGTTCCCATGCGCGCTTGAAATTCCTCCATCGTGACCGGTGTTATACGAACTAAGGAGCTCAAGCGCCTCTTTTCCTCTTACTTCCCCCACAATGATCCTGCTGGGATTCATCCGCAGCGACGCCCGGATCAGATCCCCGATGCCGATAGCCCCTTCCCCCTGGGAATTAGCCGCGCGGGTCTCCATCCGCACCAGATTCTGCACATGCTGTATCTGCAGCTCCGCCGAATCTTCAATGGTGACCACTCTCTCATCCTCCGGTATGTACGCTGACAGGGCATTCAGAAATGTTGTTTTTCCGGAGTTCGTTCCGCCGCTTACAAAAATGTTGTATCCCGCACGCACCAGCTTCTTTAAAAACTCCGCCGCTTCCCGGCTCAGTGTGCCGCTTTCGACCATCATATCCATGGTAATGACCCGCGGGAACTTCCGGATGGTCATGACCGGTCCGTCCAGGGATACGGGCGGCAGCACCACATGGACGCGGGATCCGTCCTCCAGCCTGGCATCCGCGATCGGAGAAGCCACATTCACCACCCGGTTGACACGGCTGACTACCTGTTGAATCATGTCCTCCAGCTGCTCATCTGATTCAAACCCGTAATCCCACCGGTGCATCAGACCCTTTTCCTCCACGAAAATATTCTCCCGGCCATTGATCATTACCTCCGTGATATCCGGATTATCCATGACCTGCTGCAGCACATCCAGCCTGCGAAACGAATTGAACAAAGATGTCCGCAGCTGCAGCCGTTCCTTTAAAGGCAGGTATTCCCGCTCCGCCAGTTCCATGATATGCCTGTCGATCACCTCGCAGAGTTCGCTGTCGTTTATCTGCCTGACGCCGTTTATTTCCTCCCGGATCGCTTCTCTGAGCCTTTGCCGGATTCCTTTTTCCGGCCGTGCGGCGTCTTGCTGCGCGGGTTCCGCCTTTCCTTCCGAAACCGGCTCTCTCATGCTTCCATGCTTCCAGACGCTCATTTCCACGGCTCTCCTTTCAGAAGCTTCCTCACGTAATCTCCCAGTTCGCTCCACAGGATCTGTTCCAGGTAATCGCCGCTCCGCTTCAGATTCTCCCGAAATGGCAGTTTTATCCGCCGGATACGTTCCGCCACCCTCTGACGCCCGGTCGTGTTCAAATACGCGCTGAACTCCTTAAGCTTCGCCGCCGACACTTCGTCGTCCAGCACCGGCATATAGATCACATCACAGCATTCCAGAACCGGCGTCAGGTTCCGGCCAGGTCTTCCAACATCCACCACCACATATTCATAACCGCATTCCGAAGCCAGCTTCTCGATCAGCTGCCCGGCCTCGTCGCCGCTCATCTGCTCCAGGTCCTCCGGATACCGGACCGGCGCGATATAATCCATATCCTTCCATGTGTAGACCAGGCTGCGCAGCCGCACCACATTAAAGCTTCCCTGCCGCAGATAATAGAGCACGTCCGACAGATCGTTCTTCTGCTCGCCCCCGATGATCTGCTGCAGGCCTGAAAATTCTTCGAATCCGACATAGATCGTCTTGCCCTCCCGGGCAAGCTGCTGTCCCAGAAGCAGAGCCATGGAAGTTTTGAAGCACCGGCCCACCGGCGAATAGACCCCCAGGATCCTGGCCCTCTGTCCCAGCACCATGAACATCTTCTCCGAAGGCCGGTCGCAATATTTTGCCATTACTTCCCGGATCACACTGTCCGCAGACTGATACTTATAGACGGCCGGATAGTCCGTCTCCGTCACCGATATCACGTCTCCCTCCGCCAGCGTCACCACAGAATTTGCCTCGATGCCGTTTACATCCTCCCGCGGCACCATGTCGCTGATCAGCAGGATCTCGATCCGATGCCTGCCCGCAAACTCGCGCAGCAGCTCCAGGGATGTGAACGGCACTACCGTAAACGGCACCTTCTCCTTCTGATTCACCACGTCGGCAAACCGCTGGGCATATTCGCGGTCCACATCGTAAACCGCCATGATCTTCTCCATAAAGTCCCCCCTCACGCATCAATCTGTATTTCCTATAGTTTCTTTTCCGCCCGGTCACACACCCCACAGCAGATACCCCGCATACCCAACAAACAGACAAAAAGCAAACGGTATTACCACACCATACCCGTCGCACTCCGCCCTGTAGTATGGCACGATCTCTTTTGTCAGGAACAGCCGCCCGAAATAGGCAAGCAGATAATTGAGACGCTGCCGCAGATTTCTCTGAAAAAGCAGCTTTACAAGGGCAAGACATGCCCCTACAACGCATCCATATGCAATCGCCTTAAGACCGCTTCCCCACCCCAGGAAGCCGGCCATAACGGCCATCAGCTTGATATCCCCCGCGCCTACCATCCGGAGTATGTAAAGCGGGAACAGTACCGCGGTATACGCCGATATCCGAAGAAGGTAGCCTCCTACGGCCTGGCCCGCATACCCGGTCTCCGCATCCAGCGCCACAAGCGCCAGTCCGATGAAAAAACCGGCCAGAATCCACAGGTTCGGGATCCGGCGATCCCGGATATCCGTAAAGGCGCTGCCAAGCAGAATGACCAGAAGAAGCCCTCTGCGCGCAAAAATACCGCATCACCCCCTTGAATCCTTATCGCTTTCGGAATCAATGCCCGATCAGGGCGGTAAAAAATATGAATGCTTTTGAATAAAACTGACTGATGTTGAGTGGTTATCATTATAACCCATTGCGGAAAAACTTCAATGGTCAAATTAGCCAAAAATCGCCTCAAAATTTCTACACCGGAATTTTTCCGTATTTTGGTCGCAGAACCTTCTCACTTATACATTGACCAAAACGTCGGAAAATGGTAAACTAATCGTGTGCATATTTTTCCCATTTCCCAGAAATACTAGAATTATCAATTTCCGGGAGATGACAAGAATGATTTTATGGAAAAAACGGCGCGAAGCGCTGGCCGGTCTAAAACGGCAGGAATTAAGGACACAGATCGAAAATACAAGACATACCATCGATTCCGTCCGCAACCACTTCGAGCAGGAGGTGGATCCGACGCTGATCGACTGCTGTATCTACGAGCTGAACGCCGCCCAGCTGCGGTACCAGTTTCTGCTGCGGCAATTTAAAGACTTGGAAGGCGTGAGCTATTATTGAGTTACATCTGACACTCAGAGTTTGGCACTTTTCACTGTCAGCCGATCAGTCTGGTGTCATACTGTATCCTGCGCCTGCCGGATCAGGTGCTGCAGTATCCTGAACCGCCCATGGCCAGGCCGCTGAACTTGCGGCGCCGCGCGCCCGCACAACTACACAATTTCGGAGGACATTCCATATTATGAGCACCTGGTATGACCAAGCTGTCTTCTACCATATTTACCCGCTGGGGCTGACCGGCGCGCCGAAGCAGAACCCGCCTGAGGAGCCGATAGTCCACCGTTTCGACGAACTGATCCGCTGGATCCCTCATATCCGCGCGATGAACTGCAGCGCCGTCTACATCGGCCCCTTATTCGAATCGTCCGGCCACGGTTACGACACCCGCGATTATAAGCAGGTGGACCGCCGCCTGGGCGACAATAATGATTTTAAAAAATTCGTCCGCCTCTGCCACGACGCCGGCATCAAGGTCGTGGTGGACGGCGTCTTCAACCATACGGGCCGCGAATTTTTCGCCTTCCGCGATATTCAGGAGAAGCGCGATGCGTCCCCGTACAAGGACTGGTACAAGGGCGTGAATTTCGGCTGGGGAAGCCCCTTCGGCGACCCGTTCGGCTACGAGGCCTGGCAGGGACATTATGAACTTCCCTGCCTAAATCCCTGGAACCCTCAGGTGCGCGAATACATTTTCGATGTGATCCGCTTCTGGATCAACGAATTCGATATCGACGGCATCCGCCTGGACTGCGCCAACGTGCTAGACTTTGATTTTATGAAGGAAATGCGCTGGCGCACCGCGCAGATGAAGCCGGATTTCTGGCTCATGGGCGAAGTGATCCACGGCGAATACGCCCGCTGGGTGAATCCGGAGATGCTTCACTCCGTAACCAATTACGAACTACATAAGGGACTGTATTCCGGCCACAACGACCACAACTATTTCGAGATCGCCCACACCATAAGGCGTCTTGCACAGGTGGCGGACCGGCTTTACACCTTCGTAGACAACCACGACGAGGACCGCCTGGCAAGCAAACTGCGGGACAGGGCCCAGCTGTATTCGGTCTATACCCTGCTCTACACGCTGCCGGGTATTCCATCCATCTATTATGGAAGCGAGTGGGCTATCGAGGGCCAGCGCACAAGAGAAAGCGACGACGCCCTGCGGCCCTGTATCGCAATTGCCGGCGAGGCGCAGCTTCACAATGATCTGACCGATTATATCGCGAAGCTGGGGCGGATCCATCTGGACAACGACGCTCTCCACGGCGGCCGCTACCAGGAACTGACGCTGACCACGCGCCAGTACTCCTTCGCCCGTTTCGGCAGCGGTCAGGTCATTCTGACCGCAGTGAATAACGATGAGAATCCGGCTGAGATGTATGTGCCGGTACCGATTAACGGTTCGGAAGCCGTTGACCTCATAAACGGAATCACCTTCCCCGTCTCTGACGGGCACATTCACATCACAGTCGCGGGCGGCAGGGGTGCCGTCCTGAAGATCAAGGGGGTATAAGAACATGGCAAGACCGAAGAAGAATCTGGAAAATGAAACCGCTGTCGAGGCCGCTGCCGCGGAATCCGCAGCAATCTCTGCTGATGCAGCCGTGTCAGCTGCGGGAACTGCCAAAACACCGAAGCGCCGCGGCCGGCAGCCGAAAGCTTCGGCCACAGAAGCCGCCGCAGCTACGGCGGCCGCTGAAACGCCTAAACGCCGCGGCCGGCGGCCGAAAGCAGCAGCCGAAACCGCGCCGGCTGCAGAGTACGTCCATACCGGCAAGCGGGGCCGTCCCCGCAAGGTGATCCCCATCGGCACGAATTTCATCACCGAAACGGACCGCTACCTGTTCGGCCAGGGCACCCATTACAACATCTATGAGAAGCTGGGCGCGCACCCGAAGAACTATCAGGGCCAGGACGGCATGTATTTCGCGGTTTGGGCTCCCCGCGCGGCGGGCGTATCCCTGGTAGGCGATTTCAACGGCTGGAACCCGGATGCCAACCCGATGACGGTGCTCGGCACTTCCGGCATCTACGAGATCTTCGTCCCCGGCATGGGCCTGGGCCAGCTTTACAAATACGCGGTCACCACGAAGACCGGAGCGATCCTTTTTAAAGCGGATCCATTCGCCTTCGAGGCGGAATACCGTCCCGGCACAGCCTCCATCACCGCCGACATCGACGGTTTTAAGTGGAAGGATGAGAAATGGATGGAAGCCCGCAGGAATACGGACATCCTCAAAGCTCCCTTATCCATTTACGAAGTTCATATCGGTTCCTGGCGCAAGAAGCAGCGTCCGGAGAAGGACGGCTGCTACACCTACATAGAAGCGGCCCACGAGCTGGCGGAATACGTTAAGCAGATGGGCTACACCCATGTAGAGCTGATGGGCATCGCCGAGCATCCCTTCGACGGCTCCTGGGGCTATCAGGTGACCGGCTACTACGCCCCCACCTCCCGCTACGGCCAGGCGAAGGACTTCATGTATTTCGTCAATTACCTGCACCGGGAAGGCATCGGCGTCATCCTGGACTGGGTGCCGGCCCATTTCCCGAGAGACGCCCACGGACTGGCCGACTTCGACGGCGAGCCGCTGTTTGAGTACGCCGATTCCCGCAAGGGCGAGCATCCCGACTGGGGCACCAAGGTCTTCGACTACTCGAAGAACGAAGTGAAGAATTTCCTGATCGGCAACGCCCTCTACTGGATCGACCGCTACCACATCGACGGCCTGCGCGTGGACGCCGTGGCCTCCATGCTGTATCTGGATTACGGCCGCTCCGCCGGCAACTGGGTGCCCAACATCTACGGCGGCAACCAGAACCTGGAGGCTATCGAATTCTTCAAGCACATCAACAGCGTGATCACCGGCCGACACGACGGCACCATGATCATCGCCGAGGAATCGACGGCCTGGCCGAAGATCACCAGGTCGCCGGAAGAGGACGGCCTTGGCTTTAAGTTCAAATGGAACATGGGCTGGATGCACGACTTCCTGGAATACATGAAGCTGGATCCCTATTTCCGCAAATACAACCACAACAAGATGACCTTCGCCATGACCTATTCCACCAGCGAGAATTTCATTCTGGTGCTGTCCCACGACGAGGTGGTCCATCTGAAGTGCTCCATGATCAGCAAGATGCCCGGCATCTACGAGGACAAGTTCGCCAACTTAAAGGTAGGCTACACCTTCATGATCGGCCATCCCGGCAAGAAGCTGCTGTTCATGGGCCAGGACTTCGCCCAGTGGCATGAGTGGGACGAGAAGGTTTCTCTGGACTGGCATCTGGCCGACGAGCCGCTTCATAAGGATGTGCAGAAATATTTCAGCGACCTGCTGCATATCTACCGTCAGTACCCGGCCCTGTACTCCCTGGACTACGACTGGAATGGCTTTGCCTGGGTCAACGCCGACGACGCCGACCGCAGTATTTTCAGCTTCATCCGCTACGACGAGACGAAGAAAAAGAGCCTGCTGTTCGTCTGCAATTTCACGCCGATGGAGCGGTCCGACTACCGGGTAGGCGTGCCGAAGCGCGGCGATTATACGCTGATCCTGGACCAGACCCACGGCGCGTACCTGCGCGGCGAGGAAAAGAAGGTCTTCAAGGCCAGTAAGAGCGAATGCGACGGCCAGCCCTACTCCTTCTCCTACCCGCTGCCGCCCTACGGAACCGCGATCTTCCGGTTCTGAGAACGTAATTCACTCCGCGCCGGGACTTTCCCGCAGTCATAGGCGAATCCCCGGCGCGGATCATCCTTTCACGAAGGCGAGGTGCTTTCCATGCAGACAATTCTGGTCTGTGACGACGACAAACAGATCGTCGAAGCGATTGACATTTACCTGACGGGCGAAGGCTTCCGGGTGATCAAAGCCTACGACGGCTATGAAGCCCTGGAGCTTCTGGAGACCAACCAGGTGGATCTGATGGTGGTAGACGTAATGATGCCAGGTCTCGACGGCATCCGCACGACCCTCAAGGTCCGCGAGACCAGCAGCATCCCGATCATCATTCTCTCCGCCAAGTCTGAGGATAACGACAAGATCCTGGGACTCAATATCGGCGCGGACGATTACATTTCCAAGCCCTTCAATCCGCTGGAGCTGGTGGCCCGGGTCAAATCCCACCTGCGCCGCTACACCCAGCTGGGCAATTTAACCACCCAGACAGCCGAAAACGTCTACAAATGCGGCGGCCTGCAGATCAACGACGACAACAAGGAGGTTCTGGTGGACGGCGAGCTGATCAAGCTCACGCCCATCGAGTACAATATCCTTCTTCTTCTGGTGAAGAACGCCGGCAAGGTGTTCTCCATCGACGAGATCTACGAGCAGATCTGGAACGAGGAAGCCATCGGCGCCGACAACACGGTGGCCGTCCATATCCGCCATATCCGCGAGAAGATCGAAATCAACCCGCGCGAACCGCGCTACTTAAAAGTAGTCTGGGGCGTCGGCTATAAGATTGAAAAACAGTAGGAGATACATATGAAGCACGAACCCATTCCCATCGCTATCCGGAAACAGACGGTGATCTTCCTTCACCTTCTGTTTTTGTGCTTAAGCTTCGCCGGCATTACGTTCATTATCTTTAATCCGAACTACGGGCGGGGCTTAAACTGGCTGCAGGAGGAAGACTATGCCGACACCCATTCCTTCTCCCGGCAGCTGGAGGAGGATGTGGACAACGTCTTCCGCTACGTCCGTTATAAGGACCTTCTGGAGCTGGATGGGGACGTGAATCTGGACGCGGAAATGTTCTGCGTTACCTTCAGCTCCGGCAATACCAAGATATATACTCTGGGCGAAGCCGTCAGCTACGCGCGTCGGCTGGGCTATTATCTGAACGACGATTTTGAAGTCGCCGGCGGACCGGACGTTCATGAATGGGACTCGCCGGGACCTTCCATGCCGTTTCTTGAGTGGAAAACCTACAGCCCGGAGGAAACCGTAAACTACGAAGGCCCCGGCGACGGTTTCGTTTCCGTCGAGGAGCTCTCCGTTCAGGTGATGAACGTGCTGGGAGAGTATTACCAGGTCCGCTACAACTATATCGACAAGCCCTCCAACCTGTATTTCCGCGTCTCCTACGTGGACGATATGGGAAATGAACTTCTCTATACCAACGCCGGCCAGCGCAGCAACGAAGAACTGCGGGAACTCGGCCGCTATCTCTATATGTCCGGCGAATCTCTTTTCGTGGACAATAATCTCCGGCATGTCCCGGAGAATGTGATCTCCCTTCTGTCGACCAATAACCGCTACGGGAACCAGGACTATTATATCCTCCTGGCCGTAGACATCGATTTCCCCAATCCGGATCCGTACGCGGAAGCGCAGGCGAACTACCGGCGCTTCCGGACTGAATACATCGGCGGAGCGATCATGTTCCTTCTGGGCGCGGCCGGACTGCTGATCACATTAATACAAATGGCGCTTCTGACCGGCCATACGGACGGCGACCGGTCAAGGATCGTGCGGCACTATTATGACGAGCTTCCCGTGGAATGCCTCGCCGCCGCCTGTCTGGCTGCCCTGTGGCTGGCGCGGCTGGCCTTAAACACGGTCATTCCGCGGATCATCCGGCTGATCATCAGCAGCTCCTATCAGGATTACGCCAGGAAAATGATCCGCTATATCCTGATCTACCTGATCCTTCTGTTCGCGTTCTTAAGCGTACTGCGCAATTACAAAGCGCATACGCTCTGGAAGGGAAGTCTCCTCTACCGGGGACTCCACCGTATCCTGCCCGCGCTGTCGGGGCTTCCGGTTCCGCTGCGCTTTACATGCGCGTTCATCGGATACCTTCTGGCGGACGTCTGTCTCCTGAGCGGGTTCTATTTCCTGTACACCCAGCGTGAGTCGCTGGGGATCCCTTATCTCTACCTGATCCCGCTGCTCGTCCTTGCGGCATTTCAGGTATGGATCTATCTTCTGCTTTACCGGGGACGCGTTGAGAATCAGAAAATTGCCGAAGGGATCTTTAAGATGTCCGCCGGAGACGCCGGTTACAAGATCGATTCCGACGGCTTCTCGGAAACGGCGGAACGGGTCAGCCAGGCGCTCAATTCCCTGAGCGACGGCCTGGAGACCGCGCTGTCGGAGCAGGTAAAAAGCGAGCGTCTGAAAGCCGATCTGATCACCAATGTATCGCACGACATCAAGACGCCCCTCACATCCATTATCAATTACGTGGATCTGCTGAAAAGGGAGAAGATCAGCGATCCGAAGATCCAGAGCTATCTGGATGTCCTCGACCAGAAATCCCAGCGCCTCAAGACGCTGACGGAAGATCTGGTGGAAGCGTCCAAGGCCAGCTCCGGCAATATTAAACTGGAAATTTCCGAGATCGATCTGGTAGAGCTCGTGCAGCAGGCAGGCGGAGAGTTTGAGGAACGATTCGCCATCCGCCATCTGGATCTGGTGTCCTCCCTGCCGGATGAAGACGTTCTGATCGCCGCAGACGGAAGGCGGCTGTGGAGAGTGCTCGAAAATCTTTATAACAACGCGTTCAAATACGCGATGGAAAACAGCCGGATCTACGTAGATGTGGAGAAAAAGGACGGATACGCGTATTTTACGATCAAGAATGTATCCGCCAGTCCGCTAAATATTAACGCGGACGAACTGACTGAGCGGTTCGTCCGCGGAGATGTTGCCAGAACCACCGAGGGCAGCGGCCTCGGACTTTCGATCGCAAAGAGCCTGACGCAGCTGCAGGGCGGAAGCTTTGAAATCTATATCGACGGGGATCTGTTCAAGGCGCAGGTAGGTTTCCCGGTTCTGAATTAAGTAACGATAGCTTCTCAGAGCTGTTCCCTGATTCCGCCCCGTCCAGCCCGGCCGCTGGGCCGCGGCCACTGGCGCAGGCGTTCATTCGCCCGGTGAAAATGCTCCTTGCTAGCCGAAGATTCTCCATCCGCAGATAAAATTATTTCTGAACCAGCTTCCCATCGTACGGTGAACCACCTTTCCGTTACCGGAGGACGCGTCCACTACCGTTCCGTTCTCGGCGACGATACCCACGTGTCCGGTCACGACAATGATATCTCCGGCGCGCAGGTTATTGAAGCTGGTGACCTTCGTATATTTGCCTACGGAACGCCAGCCATAGGAGGTCAGATAGCTCTGTTTGACTCCCACCTGATTCAGACACCAGTAGACAAAGCCGGAACAGTCGAACTGATTGGGTCCCTTCGCGCCCCAGACGTAACGGCAGCCCAGCTTGGACTTGGCTGCCGAGATCAGCGCCGCCGCGCTGCCGGACGCCGTACCGGTATTCGCCGAACCTCCCGAAGAAGAACTTCCGGAACCGGATGACGAATACCGCCGCACATCGGAGCCGGTCAGCTTCGCCATCGTCAGAACGCCCACGGAGCCGTCGCTGGCAAGGCCGTTGGCGCTCTGGAAATTCTTGACCGCTTTCTCGGTCACTTCCCCGAAATATCCTGTTACATTGGCTGAGGACAGATAACCATACTGGCTTAAAAGCTTCTGGATCTGGGTCACATTCTCATTCTGGTCGCCCAGAGAGATTCCGTTGGGAACCGCGTCGGAGCTGTTTAACGCTACGCGGGTCGACGGTCCCAGATAACCGTCTACCACCAGGTCATTCTTCGACTGGAACTGCTTGACGGCTATCACCGTATCGTCGCCGTACTTGCCGTCAGGCGTGGTCGTCATATATCCCAGGGCCTTCAGCCGCTCCTGCGCGGCCTGGACCACATCGCTGTGCTCGCCGTAAACCAGCATGTTGGGCTGGACGATATCACTGTAAAGCAGGTTCATCGTCTGGCGGCCCACCTTGCCGTCCTGGGTAATGCCGTTGATCTCCTGAAGCTTCTTCACCGCTTCCTCGGTCTTATCGCCGAAATTGCCGGTCACCTGATCCTCACTGGCAAGATATCCCAGCTCGTAGAGACGCCCCTGGATCCGCTCGATATCGCTGCCCTGCTCTCCCTTGGACGCGGCATAATACTTCGCTTCCAGATCCATGATAGCTGCCAGCGTATCCGGCCCCACAACGCCGTCCTCCCGCAGGCCGTTCTGCCTCTGAAAGATCTGTACGGCCGCGCGGGTGACCTCGCCGTAATACTCGGTCGGCTCATCATTGTCCATAAAGCCCAGCTCCATCAGACGGTCCTGCAGATCCGCCACCAGTTCATAAGACTCTCCAATACGAATATACTCCGGCGGAGCTTCCGTCTCCGGCACCGGAAGATTCTTAAGCGTATCGTAATCCGGTCCGTCCATGGTCAGAGGGCTTAACCCCTCGATCGCCGGCGAGGTCTCCGGCGCCGTCTCCGCGATCACCACGGACGCAGCTTCCTCCGTCTCTCCCGGAGCAGTCTGCGCCGTGCCGGAGGCCGGACTTCCGCAAGCGGATAGCCCCAACGCAAGCGCCAGGGCTAAAAATATGTACATCTTTCTTCTGTATCTCATAATATGTTCGGTCTTCCTTACTGTTTCAGTTCTTTCTTCTCCTGTTTGACCAGTCCTTTTTCTTAAACAAAGCCCTTACTGCCCTTTCTCAGAGAAGTACATAAAAAAGTATAACGCGAACCGTCGTTTCTTGCAAGAAAAAATTGATACGGTTCTTCCTCGTACGCCGCACGAAAAAAAGCACCGGCCCCGCGGCAATTCCGCAAAACCAGTACTTTCAGTGCGCCCTCAGGGACTCGAACCCTGGACAAATAGATTAAGAGTTCCTTCAGGACGTTTTTTAGTCTCACTTTTCGTCCTTTCCCGTTATTTTTCGTGTGAAACTGGTCATTTCGCGGCGTATAAAAATATCAATTATCTTTCAATCTGCAACAAAACTGCAACATTTTCACCTTGAATCTCTGCTAATCTCCGTCCTGCCATTCAACAATAGAACTCAACCGATCCAAAATAGGAATACCACTTTTGAATAATCTCCTGGCTCCTGGCCTCAATTACTCGCATAATATTCCTTAACACGCCATCCGGTATCCTGGACTTATTATTGCATAAAAGGCACTTCCCCGTTTGAGTAATCCATATTTTTGTAGAATTAGCATTCGGACTCCCCTGAGACACATGGACATGTACCGGTTCCAATGGCTCGCTTTCATTGGCCCAAAAGTATACCCAGTACGAACCGATCTTAAAAATTTGAGGCATTCGCAAATCCTCCCTTTTGCGAAAATTCAAGGACCAGATGGGCCGTAGACCGGATAATCTCCCGATACCGCTCCATCTCACTCTCTGAGAATCCGTAAATATCTTCCCATTCATACCCAGGCAAGTAGCAGGTCGCATGATGGAAGCAGTCCTTCTCGTCCGGCTTCTCGATATAAACCTTAACTTTCCCATCTGGAAACATCTGAGAATGTACAATCTCTGTCTCGTCATCCAACGTTAAAAACGGATACATCAACGGTTTTCCACCCCCCTGTTGCATTTATTATCTTCTCCATTGTCATGCACATATACGCAACGCTGACTTCATCTTTACATGATTTATTATACTCCAACCAACAGATGCCTTGCAATAGTTTTATAACAGCTTTCACGCGGGCAATTTGATCGACCGACAGTCATCAAGTATCTTCATGGCCGTTTTCGATGAATCCGGGAACAGGCCACCATAAATCTTTAAGGTGACCGTCGGATCAGAATGCCCTACTATCGCGCAAACATCCAGCACGCTGACTCCTTCCCCTCGCTTCTGACTTTCCTTCACGAGTAAACTTACGAAGGTGTGCCTGAGATCATGGAACCGATGCTGAGCAATGCCGGCCTCCTGCAACAGCCGCTGGAACTCTTTCAAAACTTTCCATGGTCGGAGATAATCACCATATTCATCTGCGAAAAGGAGGCCCTTGTCTATATAGTCATCCCCTGCTTCCTTCTTCTCTCTCTCAATTTGAGCCATCTGGTACTTGTAAATCTGGCGCAGATTCTGGTTATATGGGACCTTTCGCTCCTTGCCGTTTTTAGGCTTCTTAAGTATTGGAACCACTACTGCCGAAATCTCAGGATTGCGATTTTTAACAAAGGCCAAGCTTCTCCTTACCAAAACATAATCCGAATCCACTGACGCGCACACCCGTTTTAATCCAAGGCATTCTCCCTGACGCATACCACTGTTTACAGCCCACGCAAACAAACCCGCGAGGCGGGAATGAGAGTAGGCATAACTCAAGAAGCGCTCAACATCCTCCATCGGAAGCACCTTCTGCAAGGCATCTGTATCATCACTGTCACTATCCAGATCCTCTTGATCAGTGTCCAGCATCGCCGCTGTACCTGCCTTAAATGGTTTTATAGAAGCATGCGGATTTACTGAAATAATGTGCTTTTCTATTGCATATTGAAACGTATTCGCTATAACAAACCGTATATGATTGATCGTAGTTATACTGAGGGGCTTTACGTTTAACGCTTTACCTTCCTTGTCTTTTGGCAGCCTCTTTCTCCCTTTTTTTCTCATTTCTGAATAAAAGTCCAAAAGCTGATCTTCAGTAATATCCGCTATTGCCATCCCGCCCAAAGGGTGTTTCTCTACATAGCCCTGATAGTACGTTTCGTAATTATCCGATGTAGAAATCTGCGCACTAACCTGCGTTCGTTTCAAATTCATATAAAAAGCTTGATTCAAAGTTGTTTTGGCATCCCCTGTAACTGGCTTAAATGGAGTCACCGAATCATTGGCTGTAATCTCTATCTCCGTAGGCGGCTCCTTCTCAGCCAATCTGCTGCGAAGTTTTTTCTCCCAAGCCTCAGCATTCTTATTCCTTTTTCTTATAGCTTTTGTCTCTGTTGCCCCCGTGCCCGATATCCGCCGTGTATACGATTTTCCATCTACCACCACTGTATAGTATTGCTGAGAAATATATCGGTTCCCATCTTGATAGGTAGTCCCTTTCCCATAAGTTGTCTTTTTTATTTCAACCGCCATAAATAATCCCCTCTTTCCATTTAATTTATGGCGGAGGGAACACCCTCCGCCATCTTTGCATTATGCATTGAGATACTCCTCCAGCTTCCGAACCGGGATCAGAATGCGCGTCCCGATTACGACCCGTGGAAAGTCTGGGTTTCTTTTTAGCTCCTGATAGAGCAAATTTTTAGATATCCCAATACGTTCCGCCGCCTCCGGGACCGAATACGTAATCGCCCGATCATTCACCATCTGTGCATAGCACCTCGCTTTCATTCGCCCCATAATCTTTTCCCGTTTCTCGTAACGCTCTTAAGACCCACCCCTGTTTTCCGCTTTCAAGAATGAAACCCAGTTCGGCATGTTCTCTAAGACACTTTTTCATGATATCCAGGCCATAGACTTGATTCTCTGATTTGTCCGTCTTCCTGTTACCAAAAACCCTCTTGAATTTTTCGGAAAATCCATTTTTGAACTTATCCTTATCGTCACCCGCAATTATTTTTTCTTTCCAGGCTTCCAAATAATCCCTAAGATCATTTTGGGCAGTGATAAGCTCCAAGCACCCCCTCCAGGCGTCATCGGAGAAATCTTTTCCCAACCAAGAAAATTTCTCACGAATCAAAGCGTTTGCATCGCCTTGCTGAATCCGTTGAAAAATCGATTGCCAAAATGGAATATCGTACGCACCAATTTTTGTACCCAGCAGGCTATTCACGTGCGCGTTTCTGTTATCTAGGATGGTCAGCGCGTTTCTCATATTCACGATTGGGTTCGGATTCGCAATGTATCGCCGATAAAACTCTGTCGGGGAACTGTCGTATACCGTAAGTGCCTGTTGCATCGCTATTGAACTTTTATACATAGACAACATTTGCTCGGGGTCAGGCGAATGGATGTAGACATTCAAAGTTCCTATCGACGACATTCTCCGTACCCGTCCCAATTCCTGCAAAAAAACGGTTCTGTCATTGCTGAAAATCGCCATATTTTTGATTTTGGCATCGCAAATGTTCACTCCGTTCTCCAAAACTTTTGTTGTTATCAACACCCGCGAATCAAATTTTTCGTTCACAACTACATTCCGATATTCTTCGCCATCTGACTCGCGACTTTCTTTGCTAGCAGCCGTAACCAATGCTCCCTCATCTAATAACTCAAGCAATCTTTCTCCCTTCCTAATACTTTCGACGAAAACAATCCATTTTCCATCTGAACGTTTTATTATGTCAACCAAATCATCCAAATCCCTAAATGCAAACGGACGCAATGACGCATCATAATCATCGTCGAATTCATAAAGCAGCCAGTCATACACATTCACGCTGGGATTCCATACGGGTTTTTCATTATGGGGCGTGAAGTACTTCAGTAATGGAAAAACCTGTTCAGGTGTGGCCGACATGTAAATTTTTACTGCACGACGAAATTGGTGCGTTACAATATCAAAGGAAAAGTCCGTAAAAGGGTTGAATGCCGCGTCATCTAAAAAATAGTGCGGTTCGTCAATGACCACAAAAGCAAACTCTCGCTTCAACAATTGATTATATTCCGATTTTTCCACATTGAAATAATTTTCCAGTTGCTGATATGAAAGTGCTGTAACGCAGCCGAAATTTTTTACAATATCCAATCCCTCATCGGTGTAAAGCTCCAGCTGGCGCTCCATTCCGAAAATTTTTGCCAAGCGATTTTTCTCCTGCCGTCCCAGCGTAACGCGATTACTTATATATAGACACTTCAAGCCATTTTCTTTGCACCACGGAATTACGTAATTCTCAAAAAAGTAGTTTTTACCACCTCCTGTCTGGCACTTGATCATGACATCACATTCGGGGCGCCACCGAGGAAATTCCTCCTTTAATGCTTCACTAACATAAGTTGCTGGTAACTCAACCCGATACACATCTTCCATCGTTTTCACGTCCTCATACCGATATAGGTTTCTTTTCTCAATCCACACCCGAGGATTTCCAGCGGGAGGGATTGGTGCCCTGTCATTTGCATTTGGGTACGCGCTGATCTCACCTTCCCACATATTCCGCGCCCCCTTCCGCTCCATGTTTGATATGCTCCATTTTTTTTTACCTCCTTTTTTTTGATACAACCATTTTACCTCCGTCCTTTCCAATCCGTGTTCACCGCCCAACTCCTTTTCATCTATTAACACCTTATCACACCTCTCAACGTCTTGACATTTTTCTAACCTTCCAGTAATCTTTATATATAAGAAGAAAGGGGAGTCATGATGATTCACGGCAACGATTATATTTCTAAGGCGGAGCTTCAAAAAATTGTCCTTGCAAACTGTCAGGAAAATACATTAGGCGGACTGTGTAGAGAGATTCTGAAATTATACTCCAGAAAGAATAGTATCTGTGATGATATATACTGCAATTTCGCGTTACGTGATAATCTTATAGCAGAGCTTTATCTCCAAATATTTAGCTACCTTTCAACCAAGACCCCAAAATTTCTTTCTTCTGTTGAAACATTTTTGGACAAAACGCGATTTCAAAATATAGCAGACAAAAAACTGACTTACAGCAGCAGAATAACTGCGCAAGCATTCATCGACAAATTACACTATTTTGACTATTACGAACCAATTCAACTAATCCCTGCCATTACCTCTGATAAATTGAAAGAATCCGTACCATACAGTGGTGAGGGATATACTGTTAGATCTAATCCTTATATTATTGAAAACTCGCCTTTGTATCAGTATATATATTCTCATATTTTGACCAAAACTACGAATACTCCCCAAATTTCCAATGATGCCTTTATTAAAGAGCTCAAGAATAGTCCTTCTAACACAGAGAAGGACCGTTCATATAAATATAGATTCCACTTTTTGTATAATGGCCGCTATTTTACTTCTATATTAATGATGCTTATTGGAAGTTGTAATCCTCCATACACCCAGGGCTATCTTAATACAAACCCGCTTCCAGAGATTAATACAGTATTTGACAGGCTATTTACCGCATATATACAACCAGAACTGAAACAAGACTTTGAGTCATTATTATTTTTACATTCTGCTGAAAGTATTTTTCAAGTCTCTTTTTTGCTGGAGTTGTATTCTCTATGGAATAATCTCTTCGACACAAAACGAAATAATACATTAGAACGGTTTTATTATTCCTTTCTCTGCTCCGTCCTTTTAAGAGACTGCCCTTTTCATTCTATTAAGCTTTACTTTTTAGACAAAATCAAATCTTTTTGTGAAGACGAATGCGTAAATTTTGCGACCATACCAAATTTCGTCAACCCATTTTTAGACATAGACCATATTTTCAGTACAGACCCTGAAACAGAATTTTCCATTCTTTTTTATCAGATCCGTGATACTATCAATCTTTTGAACGAACTCTGTCATACGCTTTATGAGTGTCTTATAGAGACATATATAACTATTGATCAGAACGATTCCATAACTGATTCCATTCCCAAGCTGCTCCATCTATTATGGTATCAATTAACGGGAGCCCAACAATTCAACTGGAGCATGCTTGAACGCTTTAAAAATACTGAACCCCGAAAGAGAAACCTTAGTGATTACCATTTGCGCAGTCTTCTGGACAACTATATCGATTTTTATACACTAAGGCGATTTTTTGATATTAATATCCCTAAAAATTTTGGCCCCCAAAACACCATGTCAAATTTTGCTAACCACTTATTTCAGGACGAATACATGCAATATTTAAGAAGGATTAAACAAATTTAATTCATTAGTGTAATAACCTACACATTATTACCCTCTCCATATAAGGCCCTCAGTTAATGGTAAAATGTCCCATACATTCCCCCAAAAGGGGCAGTAAGTCCATCAGGACTTATTACCCCTTTTGCTCACGCTCATACCGCTTCTGCAGATATTTGAAGCGGTCCACGCTTATCCCCATCTGCTCCAAAATATAGCTCCGGGTCAGTTCCTTCTTCTTATACCGCCCATAATATATCTCCCAGTCTTTTGGAAACCCCTTTTCAGGTCTCCCAAAACGCACTCCCGCAGTTCTGGCCGCATCGATCCCTTCCCTCTGACGTTTGCGAATCGTATGTCTTTCTTCCTCCGCGATACTTGCCAAAACTTCGATCAGAATATTATTGACCATATCCTGAATCCATTCTTGCCCTTCCTGCAGCTGTATCATAGTTGTCGGGACATCTATGATCTGAAGCCGGATTCCCTGCGCCTTAAACCACTGAAGCTCTGTCTTGATATCGTCCTTATTCCTGCTCAGCCTGTCCAGGGACTTTATCACCAGCACATCCCCGCGCCGAAGGCCCAGGGCACCTTTAAGCGCCTGGTATCCAGGCCTGAGCAAATCCTTCCCGCTCTGCTTATCGACGATGATATTCTCTTCTGGGACATATTTTCTCAACGCTTCCATCTGACGGTCCAGCTTCTGCCCTGTTGAACTGACTCTCGCATAGCCAAATATCCTCTGCGACAATACATCCTCTTTCCCCATATCCCATGCTCTCTTTCTATTCTCCAGACCTTTGCAGTCATGTCTATACATCTATAATAGACTTCAAAAGTCGGATTCCATCTTTAAGGCCGCCAAGATACGCCGTCCGTTCATACTCCATCATATCCTCCGTAAGCATATCCATATATGCCTTTACTTTCTCCCCATCCCGACCGGTCAATCCGGCAATCACTTCATCCCCTTCCCGTATAATACGATCTCCCATCTCATCATCGTGTCTGTTATGGGGCAGCAGCTTAAGGCGCTCATCCAGCACCATATCAAAAAACTCCTTATCAGGAACCTTATCAGATAACTGCTTTGTCATATGCTTCCTCCTTTGCGATAGTCTCTAACTCTGTCAGATAAAACACTCCTGTTCCATCGATCGTTTTCTGCCCAAACAACCGTATGCTGTTATAATCCCTGTCATACAGATAGATATTATCCGCCAGCCATTCCTCCCTTTTCACCTCACTCCTATTGATCTCCATGACCATATCCTTCAGATCCTTCAGATCTATCTCATCATCCCACGGCACCAGAATCGTTTCGTGTATGCTTGAAGGAAGGATGACCAGATTTTCACCTATAATCTCAGCGAAGTGCTTCAATATATTTGGGTACAGAATCGCTGCTGCCCCATAAGTCCCTGATGAATTGGTCAGAACATACATGGGCTTCCTTTCTATCCCAAGCAGGGCAGCATTTAGCAGCTGCCCCGCCTGTTCCTTTTTATAGCCATTCTGTTCTGCTATCTCCAAATAAACGCTCTCCATATCCTTCAAAGACACAGGCAGAAGGACCGGCGTGTTTCTGAGCGCGGCTCCCAGCAGGTCATTTTCTCTGATTCCCCAACTGTCCATCACTTTGGAGGTAATCCTTGTCCACATATTATAGCCTTCATCTGCGTCCAGTTTAACACAGAATATCAGTGCAAGGTCAAGTATCCTTATATATGGGACATCCTTGAGGCTGTCCTCATTCATGGTCGCACTGACTAACCGAAATACGATCCGGTGCCTGGCTTTTTCAAAATTACTTAATATACAGCGGTGCCTGTCAGCATATGACGCGATACTTACCACCTGTCTTTTATACTGCCGGCAGATATACTCCGCAATCATATCTAACCCCACGTCTTCGCAGAAATCTTCATAATAAGAATCGATATAGATAAGACAGCCGCTACGGCTGCCTGTATCTGTGATCTCCAGGACATTTTCGCTTTTATCATTATTTTTATAGAGAGAGGTTGCCCTGACAACGGCACTTTCCCCTAAAATACCGGACACTCTTTCTACGAGTTCCTTTATGAAATTCTCCTTATCTTTCATAGATGATCTCCTCTTAAATAGTAAATGGCCGGAGGCAGCAACAGGGCTGCATGTCACCGTTATTTCTCCTGCCTTTTGCATATGGTTACTATGCGGCTGCCTGCGCACTGCGCGATTTCTTCAAGCCCCGCATCGCTTTGTTATACATATCCCCGGTCATTTCATTGATATCCCCAATGCCGTAGCGCTCCAGCACCTTATCAAGAACCACTCCGGTCCGCTGAAGCTCCCGTTCCATCGCGGCCCGCTGACCAGCGGTGATGCCCTGTTCCTCATTACTGCCCTGCTTGCTGCTCCCGGCCTTAGCACCGCCTTTTTCTGTGTCCCCTGTAGCGCCATCGGCCCCGGACCGCCCGCTTTTCTGCGCTTGGCCTGTACCGGCATTGCTGACCGCCCCAGTACTGCTGACTGCCCCGGCACTGCTGACCGCCGGGGCTAACACATACACCGGCTGATGCTTCCCGTTCTCGATCACCAGGGAAGTAATCGATCGGTTTTCATCATAGCCGATGGACGCCACGCTGAACCGTTCATATGTGAAGTACTTTCCGCCCTTGTCCTCGATCTTTACCCTGCCCGCCGGTATCCAGATAAACGGGGCCTCGTAAAGTTCACGGCCAATTCCCCAGTTGAAGCAGGCCCGCTTAAAACTGTCCGATGCCTGGCTCTTCTCTGCCTCGGCATATCCCGCAGTACCCACATCCTGTTTCGATACCCACTGTTTCAGATCACCATCCCATACCTCTACGGTACAGTACAGGTTTCCCCCGATCTCCTGATGGCTCCGTTTCCATCCCATCGGCCCGAATGTTTCATCCAGTATCTTCTGGTCCACCCGTGCGTCCTTAAAAAGCAGGAGGTTCAGCCCTTTCTCATTGATCGAACCGACGCGGCACTCGATCTCATCAGCACGCAATGTTCTGATCGTAACCATGGTCTCCCAGCCTCCTTTCTGACGATGCCCTTCTGTTCTTCTCAAGGAGCATCTTTATAACACCATTGATGTCCTCCCATGTAAGATAACTGAGATGCTCATATCTCAGATAAGTCTCCCAAAGGGAATAAATCGGCCTTCTGCAGGATGAGAGCAGCGCGTAATACTTCATTGGTATCTGGTCATTATACTGAAAGTACTCAAATACGCAGCAGTAGAAATGGATCCTGCCGCTGGCCTCCCAGACCTCCGGCTGGGGCTTTCTATACATCGATGCCCGAAATCTGCTAAAATCCCTGCGGACCGCTCTGTTTACTGTTTTTCTCAGCGTATTCTTTACCATATCCTCCTTCTCCTTTCAAGCCGCCTTGATCGTCAGCCGTCTGGCCGTGGTGGTATTAGAAAAGTTCTCGTATATCTCTGGTTTCTCTGCTTTAAGTCGCTTCACATCAATACGGACAGATTCTACACTGGCCCATGAAATACGGTAGCCATCTGCATATGCAGCCTCATTGTCAGCCATATACAGCTTGATCTCCTGCTCGATCTGCTTCTGCTCCGCTTCAAGACTCTCTATCTTGCTTACAAGTTCCTCCCTGTGCTTCAGCTTTTCATCAAAACCAATGAGCGGGATTGCGTCCTTTTTACCTCCCGGGAAGCAGTCTTTTAGTACATCATCGCAGTCCTTAGACCCATCTGGAGACGGCATAATATGAGGGACCACATGACGCTCCCAAAATGCCCTTTCAATCTGTATCAGACTCCAGATAGTCTTATCATCCCACTCAATTTTTGCATACTTGAAATCCCTCCCAAGAATCGCAACTGCAATATACCATGACTTCCTTCCTGTGACGGCCATATAATGGTAGCATTGCATCAGATAATGGAGCGGCACCTGACCGTCCTTCCACTTATCTGTGCTGTACGCACTGGCTGTCTTGCACTCCAGGCCGGCGTCCTCCCCGACGACCAGCCGGTCCACATCTGCGATCATAAACGGGTACTCCCGGCTCCGATACATCATATTGGAACGACGCACCTTAAGGCCTGTGGCCTCGCAGAACCGTCTTGCAACATATTCCTCCAGGTCGCGTCCCTGTCGCATCGTCTCGTTATCTACATCCTCGGCATCCTCTGATACTTTGCTCTTATAAACACTCATGGCACTGGCATATGGATTCAAACCACAGATAGCTCCAGCGTCAGAACCCCCGATGCCCGTTTTTCTGAGCCGGAGCCATTCTCCGCGGTCCATGCCCAGTGTTGATATCGTTTCATACATATTATTTGGGTCTCCTTTTCGATCAAAAATATCTGTTACAGGTCTAACTTCTTCATACTAACGCTATAAAAATAGGAGTGCCGTTTTGGCACTCCATTCATAGGCGGCTGTCCTTTCAATATTGCTGATTTCACGATAACTAATAATCTTCCTTCTAAGCCGCACTCACCAGTTCATACGCCCGGTCAATCAATGCGTTACCATCTACAGTCCGTGTAAAAAGGTTCTCCCTGTAATTGGACCGCTCCTTCAACGGCCTAGCGTGGGTCGCAAAATCAGAGACAGCGTTTACGAACCGATAGGCGTTTCTCCCGACATACTGTAAATCAGGAGCTTCTCGATAACGTGTAAGTACGTCCTCTTTCATCTGCAGGATATTCTTGCTTTGCAGTTCAGTCGCACCACTCAGAATAGGGAACAGGGCATCGAGATATTCAAATACCTGCCTGTCTGATAACTTCTGGTGGTTTAACCTGTCTATGACCTTACCCAATTCGGCCATGTATTTCTCTGCATATAAAAGGGTATCAGAAGCATCCTGCAGCTTGCCTTGAATATCGCCGGTATGGTGGGTAGCCCAACTCCGTTTAGCAGTCGCCAGAGCCAAGTTCAAAGTATTCTGGCATACAACCCTAATCGGAGTCATGGCCGCTTTGATAGAACTGCTGCCATCATGACTGTTCATGAAGACCAGGTAAGGCGCAATCTCATCGCCAGATATGATATAACGCTTGGGGAGCCGCGCCAGGAGCCAGGTACGGCGACCATTCTGCAGACTCCCCGCCGTTTCATAAGTAACGCCCTCACCCAACAGCGCGTCTGTAAAGGCGAAGGCGTCTTCATTCTGAACCACTTTGTAACGGTTTGTTACAATACCGAGAACCTGACCGTCGGTATCTCGGACATTGGCTTTGAAGCCGGAGATAAGAGAACCTTCATTGGTCATAACAGGCTTCTGGACCACCTGCCAGTCAAGGCCGGCAAGCCTTAAGGCTTCCTTCGATTCAGGGGCCTCCATTACCATCGTACCGAGGCCGTGCCAGGGTTTCTCTCTGTGATAAAACATGGTTTCAACATCTGCTGACATATAGATTACCTCCTTGAAAATATATTGTTATTGCTATTCAAAGTAATAATATATAATTAAAATTATATTATTTCACAAAAAAAGAGCTGTTGCCTGACAACACATTGGCAACAGCTCCATAATCACACTGACAGATTACCTCTCTATTTTCTATATTACTGAATCCATCGTCCATCTGCATCTACAGCAAAACCATCCGGTGTGGTGGTATTCACATAGAGCGCACCCTTGTAACCATCTGAAACCTCATTAAAGTAATACCAAATCCCATCAATCGGTTTCCATCCAGTGACCATCGCTCCCTGCGTACCATCCGAAACCGGGTTCAAATAATAGCGGCGGCCGTCTGTATCGGTAAACCATCCGGTCTGCATGTATCCTTTTTCATCAAAATGATACCAAGCCGTTTTTCCACTATAACTGAGTTCTGCCCAGGCATTCACCGGATATGACCCGTCCGGTTTTTTATACCACCAGCCGATCTCATCCTGTTCCCAGCTTCCCGTCTGTGCGGCTGCCTTGACAGTGGAGGTATTTCTTGACGAAGAGCCAGAACCGCCAGAATATGTCGGCGTTTCTGGTTGCGGTGTCGTCTCTGGCTTAAGTTGTTTCTCAGCAAAAAGGTACATACTGTATTTGTCAGCCACAAAAGTTATCGTATCATCCCCGCTGTTATAAGTATAATTGACTGTTTCCTGTTTGCCATCATGGACATGGTACAGTTCCAGGTTCGCGGCATTAATACCAGTTGGGCAGGGAAGCGTAATGACAGCCGGGATAGCAAGACTTGATATCTTCTTATCGTTCTGGTACACACTCAGATCCAAAGGCTGTATCCGATAACCAGACTGGAATTCCTCTGGAACGGCCTCGTCTGATGCCGCCACTTTCAGCACGATCTTGGAATTCTCGCTGGCCGAAAGGCCAAGACCTGTTACCGACACAAGGCCGCTGTCAATCAGTTCCGTCGCAGAAGCATCTACCTCGGAGGAAGCGGTTATCTTCTTCTCGGAATTGTACTGGCTTTCCAGTTCTGTAAGCTTATCCGCAATATCATTAATACCTGTTTCCATTGCACCTTTCAGGCCGTCTCCAGCTTTTTTCAGATAATCTACCGCATCTGTCGCAGACAGCTTAAACTGATCGTCTGAAGTAAAATTGTCCAAAACCCCCTCCAGAATGCTTTCTGCTGCCGTTTCGGAATCATCATCTTTCGACTCATAACTGCAGATAATACCGAAGTCATCCGATTCTATTGAGCCAAACGAACCTGCCCCTATCTGCAGATTACCAAACACTGCTCCCGGATCTGTGATCGGCACCAAAAGGACCTGGCGATCCCAGTCAATATCAAACTTTGTCTCTACCGCATAACGAAGGTTAGACTTTCCTTCTTCATAATAAGTCTGAGGAACGCCCACATTGACCCTATATTCATGGCTTACGTCAAATGCATGGCGGAAAACATCGTAATCTGTCTCCTGCTCAACCCATTTCTCAGCATTTCCCGGTGATGCAATGGATACAGCCTCTACAGTAATCGTAAACGGTATTTCTACGGTCTCACCTACAGTGGCCGTCTTAGAATATTCTCCCAATTCAATAGATTTAACCCTAATATCAGAATATGCAACCTCCTCTTCGCTGACATAACCATCCGTGCCAAAATCATATTCCTGGCCATCTATGGTCTGCTGTCCGAAAACCTGTTTGCCATCGCTTCCAAAGTAGTACCACCTGCCCTGAGTTTGAATCCAGCGATCAACAGCAGCTGACGAGTCTCTCATTCGATAATATCCATCGACAATTGATCCATCACCAAAAAGAATCGCGTCGTAGCCATCGTATGGCTTAAAATAATAAAAGAAACCGTTAATCTCCTGAAAACCGGTGAGATATTTTCCATCCTGTCCAATATAAACCCACCCATTGGTCGCACTATCATCCCTGTCAATAATACCCATTTGAAAGAGTGTTCTCCAACCGTTTGTAGTTATATAAATATCTGTCACATCCTTCAATTCCACTGGATTCCCGTCCGCATCTTTTCCCATTGGATTAACGTGCATGTTCTTATCAACGTCAAAAAATGCTCCACCGATCTCTATGGTAGTATCACTTACAATGTATCCTTCTTTATCAGCATAATAGTAATTTCCTTTGAAATTTATTACGGTATCATACACCGCATATCCATCCTTGTTTACATAACTCCATCTTCCAGCATAATTAACAAGCTTATTTTTCAGATGTTCACCATTCTCACCGATAAATACCCACTCATCTCCCTCTGTCTGCCAACCATATGCAAACGCCGGTATAACAGCCAATATTGACAAAACAATAGCTAATATACAAGATATAACTCGTTTTTTCATGATAGGATCCTCCAAAATATTTTTTAATCTCTGCCAATACTGCAATTTCTTCTCCGGCTGATTGTCTGCGCATGATTAGTAACCCGTTGCTTCTAGCCCCCTTTCTTATCCTGCTTTCAGCCGCAGCTTCCGTATTACCTATATTGCAATATCCATAATACTTTGCTGTTCATGATTATATCATGTATTTATCATATTTTCCATATATATTTCGTGTAATTTTATCTCTTCGTTTAGTTACAATAAGAATAGATGGGGTGATTATATGGATGCTGAATATATCAGAAGTCGAATTACTGAACTGCGTATGAAAAAGGGAATTGCAGAACATCGCATGAGTATTGAACTGGGACATAGCAGGTCCTATATGCAGGGCATATCAAGCGGCCGTGCGCTTCCCAGTATGGCAGAATTTCTGGCGATTTGCGACTATCTCGATGTCACCCCCAAAGAATTCTTCGAAGATGAGAATGTCAATCCGTCATTATACAGAGACACCCTCGAAAAAATAATTCACCTAACGGAGGAGGATTTAGAAATTATCAATATCATAGCTGATCGAATGTTGCGCTAAAAAATACTCCCCTTGTTCCTCTATCGACATCATATTTAATAGAGTGAACAGCCTATATTTCGAAATATATATTTTATCAGCTACATCGACATGAACCGAATGCCTTGACAGTAAACCACTGAAATACAAACGAAGCTTATCTAACGTTCCCAGCAGAACCTTCTGATATCTGTCCCTCTACAGGCCGTCCTTCCAGGAAAATCACGATAACGCTGGCCTTCTTCAAAGGGGCTGCCACTTCGAACTGAAGCCGTCCGTTATCATATACACACCGTACTGCTGTCATCCTTCGCCCTTCCCATGCAAGTCCTATATAACTATACTATATGTAATTCACGCCTTTATTACAAGAAAAAATAGCTTCATCTCTTCATCCTGCCTCTAATATGGCAATCTGGTGTCCATAGTCATACATTCTCTCACAAAGATAATGGATTATCTCAGCATATCCTTCCTGAACAGTCTCCATATCTTCTTCTGTTCCTGAGCCGCTACTAAGTCTGAGTAACGCTTCATATATGACTTCATATAACCTGTCATATTGGCTCCCAGCCTCAAACTCATTATGGACAGTAATGCTGATCTCCCCCTTGAGTTCCTTCTCTGTAAAACCATTCATAAGTTCAAATACCCTTTCCCTGACATCCTGATAGCGATCCATTGTCTCAGCACCTCCCATGAAAAAAGAAACAGTCCTTTCGGACTGCTTCACTGATCTGCTATAATGAACCATTATCGGATACTGTCAATAAACTTTAGAAGCATCTTACGTTTATCTGGAGTAAACTCTTCCCAGACCTGAAGAAGCTTCCTTTGCTGGTCAGAAAGTCCACCCATTGCATCCTCATCGTCAGAGAAGAACTGCATGAGCGAGATCCCAAACGCATCGCATAGGATGCTGAGTGTAGCAAGTGTCGGCATGGACTTGCCCAAAAGAATATGCGCTACTGTCGTCTGCGACAGACCGGTAATCTGGGCTATTCGATACCGGGTCATATGGTTCTTCTCACACAGCTGCTTCAGCTTACTGACAACATACTCGTCTATTGACACTGGCAATGCTCCCTTCCCATGTAGTAATAATACCATTTTAACCAATACTATCTGGGATGATTAGATACATTATCGTGTCATGATTTTACTGTATTACAATGGAGTATTATGGTAAAATAAATAGCGGTTCAGCCGCAGTCCTAATATTATCTTACCACTTTTCTTCTGCTGATACTAGCAATATCAACCGCAAGTTTCGACATGATTAGACAGAGCCTGCCAGGGGCTGTACCGCTTTTGAGAAGGGGGATATTAAACGGTAAAGGTCCTGGCATAACTAGGGGGCCTCCCTATTATAGCTCTTTAGTTATCGGGCCTCCGGATTCACATCTGTCTAGTACAGATTGAACTCATATCTATAATATATATTCATAGTCATTGATATTACCATAATTCGGGATATTAAGTTTTAAACTCTGTTAATATAGCTGATTTCCAATCTATGGACCCAGACTCAGGGCATCTGTCAAATGCTGTATCTGACCACCTTGTTTTAGAATCTATATCTTTAACTAAATTCTGAACATTAAAGCTTACACTACTTATATCTATGGGATCAGTTCTTGCCAAAGGATGCTCCGCTGTCTCTACGACAGCGGTCTATCCTTTGCATTGTGCCACCATTATAGCCACTTAAGCCTTCTGTTTATCTCAGTTCTATACAGCATTCTTACAGCTGTCATTTATTAGCTTCCAATGATCATCTTCAAATGTATCTTTCATATGGTTGTATAGCTCTGAGCTGTTGCTATAAGTCTCAGTAAGTCTTTTGCCATCCATATAGTTGATCGTGTTGACAGCCATATGGACATGCATGTATCTGGGATCACTGCGTGATCCGGTATGTATTACATAAACATTCTGAAAGCCCTTATCATAGAAAAACTCAGAAGCAGCCTCAGCACGTTCGATCATATCTAATTCACAGAGTCCTTCATTCTTCGTACCGATTATAATATGCGTGACCTGCTTCCTATCGTCCTTCTCATACATCTGTTTCGTGAATTCAAAATCCTCTATAATGCCCTGGGTTGAGTACCCAAAGATTCCTCTGCCTCCATGTACTCCTGCATACCTTGAATCAAACATATAATTTATTACATTGTCTAAAGCATCCTCATTCCTGTGGCTTCCCTGTTTATATATAAGCTCCGGCATAATTCTCTCCCCGCCTTCTCTAATCTCAATATAGTCTCTAAGCCATCGTATCTCTCTTTCAAATCATTGACACAGTCCATAAGTTCAATACAGTTCTTCATAATATTCTGTCGATCAGCATATTCATCCTGAAGGATATATCCTTCCATCAATTTTGTCACGGATACGTTTCGAGCAGCTGCTTGCTGCCTGGCCAGTTCTTCATGGCGTCCTTGTAGTAATATTTTCATATTGGCTTCTCCCTCGTATAATTATCTTTTTGTTATAATGAAACCTTATAAATGATCTCGTCCCATCGTCTTTTCATTATTATTATCTATATGTAACATTCTCTGCTCTTAATTAAATTAATACTTATTACATTCCATGAATGCAGCTTCTTCAATCCGTTCTTCTCAGATTCAGATACCTTCAAGATGGCCTTCCATGGTGATTAAGTTAGATTATCTCGCATTATCTCTTCCCGCCGTATATATATCAATTCATTATCTACTATTATATATCTATAGTACTAATACTATATAGTATAGCTATATCTACTATACTTAGTAATATAGTAGATAGGATAATATATATTAAAAATACATAATTCGAACAAGAAGGAATATCGGTGTACCATGTCCCCTATTTCACCTATCCTCCTTCTTTATTCTATATGTTACATATATTAATAAATTGTAAGCAACCCCTTTTCTTCCCTTATAAAATGATTCTTGATTAACATAATAGTAAAAAAAATAAGGAGGTTCATACTATGAGACACAAAAGAACCGGCAGGTTTCTTAACGTCGATGAGCTTTGTGAAACACTTGAAATAGGAAGAAACACCGCTTACAACTTGTTGAACAGTCACGAGATCCATGCATTAAAGATTGGGGGAACCTGGAAGATTCCAAAAGAATCTCTTGAGGATTATATTTATGGAAGATCCCATTCTCAAGTAACAACGCGGCCAGGCGCAGCAGTCGGCCAAGATATGCTCGACCCTATCCAGCATCCATACTCTGGATCATAAAACAGAATTCCATCTCATATTAAATACTACGTCTAGTCATATTCCATGGCATTTCTATAGAACTAATACAGAATGTAGTTTTTTTATCACATGGAATCCGCATAGCAAGCACAAGAATTTTTTATGGAGAGAGAATGCCTATTCTCTCTCCGCTCCTCTGCTTATACACTAGATTTCAACTGCTTCATCATCTGCCTTGCAGTCCCAATCGGCTTCTCGCAGCTGATACAGTACGCATATCTTCTGGTACGGTATTCCAAAGCCTTGTCATACATCTCTCCGTTATCTAGTTCTTCCCCGTTATACCCATGCTGATATGGAACCCCTATATAATCAGTCCTTGTGAAAAAGCCTTCCTTACTCCCACAATGCGGGCAACAGGTGATTTTTCTTACCATTTTCGTTTTATATCCTCACTTCCTGATAAATTATACAGTTCGCCATTAACCACCTCTGATGGCATCCTGCGTGGCGTGAAGTCCATGTTGAAGGTATCGCCGTATGCCGCTACGCCGTTCCAGTCGTCATAACGAACCTTTTCCCGCTGGCCGTCGCACTCAAATATGAGATTGGCCCTCACCTCGTTCCCATCCTCCGGCATTCTGCGTTTCCCGCATTCATACCATTTTGCGAACGTCTCTCGGGGAAAGAAGTTATCTCGCAGGAAGTATCTACCGGTTTCCACCTCTTTGTAGACTTCTCTGCCGGTCCCTCCCTCTATACCGCAAAACCTCACCCGGATAACCTTTTCCGGGTTGCGCTCTGGGTCGTTATAGTAGTCGTTCTCCGAAAGTTTCGCGTACCAGCTACTAAGGGCCTCGCTGTAGTACATCTCGGTGTGGGAACGTATATATGCCTCCCCGAGCCTGTCTACCGTTTTCTGCTCTACGAAAAGCTCCGCCGTATTGCCTACTTCGTTGGAAAGGACGATTTTCACTCTCCCTTCGAGGCAAACCGCACTCCCGAGTGCATCAGTAAATGATCTGTAGTCGCTCTCCGTCGGCTTTGTAAATTCAATCTTCATACATCCCCCTTATGGCAGGAGCCTTCGTTATCGTATACTGTAATCTTACGTGTAGCATTGTTTCTCACCGTAACCCGTGGATACTTCTCTAGAAGCTCCTTCTTTATTTTTTCCATGCCCTTTTGATTACAACAGGTATATCCCCATTCCAAACGATTCCCAGACACATCATAAGCATATACATCAAAGCCCTCCCATGTAAAATCGTCGAGATGCCCATTGACGTACTCGTGCATCTCCATGATAAAATCTGCCGGCAGCTTCGCCATGGCCCACATTGCCGTCTGGTCAGTGCAAAGCGTTTTTATCGTCCCTAATTCAAGGTAGACCTGTTCACCGTCCTTATAATATTCGATGCCGATATCCAGATATATCCCTTCACTTCTACCATAATCCAGATTGTTTCTGATATTGAATTCATATGTAGAAATAGGTCGTTCTTCTCGTTCCGGCAAACTGTAGTCCAGAATATCCGGCAAAAGCCCTTTCTCTCTCAGAATACCTTCGATCTTTTCAAACAGTTCCTTTGTAGTCATCGGTCTTTTCATCTGTTCCTCCTTCTTCTCATAAAAATGGCAGGATAGAAGTTAATCTACCCTGCCGACACACATCTGTTTACTCATATAGACAATCCAACTCACCACCAACCAGCAAATCACCCCCTCTCTATATAACCGCACAATAGTACATATTACACCAATGGTCTCTGCCGTGACACATCAACCACAGGAAGCAAAATAATAAAATTTGAATTATTTGGAAAATCACCAAGATAATGGTAAGAACCTCCGGCCTGCCGTCAGAGCATTTGCATTCAAATCTGCAACAAAACTGCAACATTTTTTTGCCCGGCTCCGCAGCCGGCTTACGCAAACGCCCCGAACGCCCCGGAAAAATGCTTATAAAGAGAGATATCGCCAGTCTCAGGAACCCCCGAAAACCACGCATTTAAGCCATTCCCACGAAAAAAAGCACCGGCCCCGCGGCAAATCCGCAAAACCAGTACTTTAGTGCGCCCTCAGGGACTCGAACCCTGGACAAATAGATTAAGAGTCTACTGCTCTACCAACTGAGCTAAGGGCGCATTCTATGCTGTTTTTCTCGAACACTCGACTATTTTAGCGCAGGGGCTGACAAATGTCAACCCCCTTTTTATATTTTTTAAGAAAATTTTCGGCAGCGCCGTCTGACAGCCGGCGCTGCATCGCAAATATTCCGGCAGACAGACGGCGCGCAGATATTCCTACAGCGCCGCGTCCAGAGCGCCTGCCAGGGTCTTCTTGTCCTGCATACCGATGAATTTGGCCGCGGGTTCTTCCCCTTTGAACACAATAAACGTGGGGATCGACATAACGCCGTACTTCACCGCCATGTCCTGGCTGTCGTCCACATTGATCTTCACGACCTTGGCGCGTCCCTCGTATTCGCCCGCCAGCGCCTCTACCACAGGACCCATAGCCTTACAGGGGCCGCACCAGTCGGCGTAGAAATCCACCAGCACCGGCATGCCTGCCTTATACACCTCCGCGTCAAAATTCTCAGTCGTTACCATCTTTGCCATATTGTACTCCTCCTCGTTTTGTATACTATTTTCCTTTGCCGTCTCCGCCGCCCTGTATGGCCTTCTCCACCGCCTTAAGCGACTTCCAGATCCGCAGAAACTTCCGGTTCAGCTCCGGTTTATCGCAGGTAGCCTGCTGCAGCTTCACAAGAACCGTCTCGCGCATCCCCATCCATATCACCAGTTTTACCACTTTTCTATATTTTACTCCATTTTCCGCCGGGTTGCAACCAGTTTACAGATCGGTTTTCCCTCCGATGCGAATTTCTCCTCGTATTCCGTCATCACATTGCCTTCGGCATACTCGCTGTGGTGCAGATCGAAGGTGAAATAAAGGATCTCCCACCCGGCCGCCGGGATCGATTCCAGAGAATATTCAAAAAGACCTCTGTTGTCCGTCTTAAATTCCACCGTGCCGTCCGCCGCCAGGATCCGGTCATAAACCGCCAGAAACTGCGGCGATGTCAGACGCCGCTTGGCGTGCCGGTCCTTCGGCCAGGGATCGGAAAAATTCAGATAGATCTTCGCCGCTTCGCCGGGCCCCAGAATATCCGCAAGCTTCATCGCGTCCACGCAGAGGAAGCGGACGTTGGGCAGCTGTTCTTCCTCCTGCTTCTGCAGCGCCTTTAAGAGTACGGAGGAATAGAGCTCCACGCCCAGGTAATTGATCTGCGGGTTCTGCCGCGCCAGGTCCATCAGGAACTTCCCTTTTCCCATGCCGATCTCCACATGGATCGGGCTGCTGTTCCCATACACCTCCGGCCACCGGCGCCGGTACGTTTCCGGCTCCGAAACCACATGGATGCTCTCGGCGATCCGCTGTTCCGCGCCTGTGATATGGCGTAATCTCATAATTTCTGTCTCCTTATGCCGCTTTCTGCTTCATTCTCAGTTCATCGCGGCCAGTATATCATTACTTTTTTCCTATTTCAACCAATATTTTCCTCACATTTTTAAATTTTTCTTTAATTTTCGAAAATTATTAGTGCATATTTTGTCGATTAATAGTATAATGAAAAAAAGGTGTGCCGCCATGCCGCATCCGGCAGGCCAAGCCACCCGTACGATACGGAATCGCCGAGAAGGAGGGTATCTATGCCAGCACCAGTTTCGGGTAATAATTGGGATAAGATCCGTCAGGGGCTTAAAGACGCCCAGATGTTAAACAGCCAGCGAAAATATAATCTGTCCATGGTCAAGTGCCGCCAGACGCTGGAGTTCATGGTGCAGGATCTGTGCAGCAAGGCTTCCATCACTACCACCAATGCGAATCAGGATCTGGCGTCCCTGATCGACGAGCTTTATTCCAACCGCTGGATCAGCAAAACCACCTGTGAACATTACCACAAGATCCGTATGCTTGGCAATAAAGCCGTACACGAAGGCAATGAAAACGCCTACGACGCGAATCAGGCCTGCCAGCTGCTCTCCCATGAAGCGGTTACATTTTCCAAAGATTATATGAACGATTCCCGGCAGCGGCCCCAGCAGCGCAGCTCTCAGCAGAGACCGGCGCAGCAGCAGCGGGCGGCGGGCGGAAGCGGTCAGTCCAGACCCCGTTCTTCCGCTTCGTCCAGAAGCCGCAGGCGCTCCCAGGATGGCTTCCCTCTTTCCAGCACGGATCTGATGCGCATTGCTATCGTGATCATCGCAGTGATCGTCGTAATTGCGCTTGTACGCCTGCTTCGTTCCGGCGAGCCTTCCACGGACGAAACGACTCCCGCGGTATCGACGGAATCCCTGGCTGACGAACCGACGTCCGCGGCCGAGGAGGATGTTCCGACGACCGCAGCGCCTGAAACCATGGCCGAGACGACGCCGGCTCCGGTCTATAAGACCACCGATTACCTGAACGTCCGCTCAGAACCGAGTACCAGCAGCCGCCGGTTAGGCGTTCTGGACGCGGATACGGTAGTCGAATATTTAGGCGATTACGACGCAACCTGGGCCATCATTGACTATGAAGGCACGCAGGCATATGTATCGAAGCAATATCTGACGCAGGATTAACCCATAGTGGGAGTAAAGATACGAAAGAGCGCCGCAGGGTGCTCTTTCCGTATTTCCATGCGAGCCGGACGCCGGCGACGCCTTGCTTGTATTTCCACGAAAGCAGACCACCGGCGGCGGTTCTGCCCGTATTTCTGCCGGTGTGCCGGCGCGCAGAACCGCGCCCTCATTGACAAACAAGCTGTTTTCTACTATACTGAAAGAAAGTTTTATAATCGAATCGAGGGGATATTCATGAAATATATCCACTACGGCCTGGGCATTCTGCTGACCTTCTGCCTGATGATCGCCCTTCTGCTCACCTCCGTGGAAGCTGTCGCCTACTGGACGCCGGGCTATTATGAAAAAGAATATACGAAATATAACGTCACCGACGCCGTGCATATGGAGATGGACGACCTGCTGGACGTTACGCACGAGATGATGGCGTACCTGCGCGGCAGGCGCGAGGATCTGCATGTGCCGACAATCGTGGACGGACAGCCCAGGGAATTTTTCAACGACCGCGAGATCGCGCATATGGAGGACGTGCGCGGCCTGTTCATCGGCGGTCTGCGGCTGCGGCTTATATGCCTCGCTGTTATCGTGATCTGTCTGGCCGTTATGGCCGCGACGAAGGCGAACCTGCGGCACGTGCTTCCGAGGGCTGTCTGCGCGGGGACCGGGCTGTTCTTCGCCGGGGTCTGTATACTGGCGGCGGTTATATTTTCGGATTTTTCGAAATACTTTATCATCTTCCACCACATTTTCTTCGATAACGACCTGTGGATTCTCGATCCCCGGACCGATCTGCTGATCAACATTGTACCGGAGCCGTTCTTTATGGACACGGCGGCACGGATCGCGCTGGTCTACGGTATCTCTGTGGCAGCCGTCTTTCTGGTATGCCTCGGGATCGTACTGACCGGACGGCGCAAAAAGAAAGCACAGTAACCGCGAAACCTTCCGCTTTATATAGCAAGAAAGGATCAGCCTATCATTTATGAAGAAAATCATTTCCGTTCTTCTGTGCCTTGTTCTGATCTTCGGCCTGCTGCCGGCGCGGGAAGTCCGCGCGGAAGGAGACTGGCCGGAGAACGTGAGCATCGAAGCGGAAGGCGGCATCGTCATAGACGCCTCCACCGGAGCGATCCTCTATGGCAGGAACATCCACAACACCTACTACCCCGCCAGCATCACAAAGATCCTGACGGCTCTTATTGTACTGGAAAACTGCAGTCTGGACGAAACCGTCCTGTTCTCCCACAACGCGGTCTACAATGTAGAAGCCGGCAGCACAAGCGCGGGCCTGGACGAAGGCGATACGTTAAGCGTCCGCGACTGTCTCTACGCCCTTCTTTTAAAATCAGCCAATGAAGTCGCTAACGCCCTTGCGGAGCATGTGGCCGGAAGCATCGACGATTTCGCCGTGATGATGAACGAAAAGGCCCGCTCCCTGGGCTGTGTGGACTCCCATTTCGCCAATCCGAGCGGACTGAATAACGACCAGCACTATACCTCCGCCTACGATATGGCCCTGATCGGCCGGGCGGCGCTTCAGAACGAGACGTTCATGAAGATCGATTCCACGCTTTACTACGATCTTCCCGTCACGAAGCGGAACCCGGAGGGCGTGCGCATTTATCCGGGACATAAGATGCTAAAGAAAAATATGCCCGAATACTACAGCGGCTGTCTGGGCGGCAAGACCGGCTATACTTCGCTGGCGGGCAATACGCTGGTCACCTTTGCGGAGCGGGACGGCATGCGCCTGGTCGCCGTCGTACTGAACGGACACCAATCCCACTACCGGGATACAAAGGCTCTCCTGGATTTCGGTTTTAATAATTTTCAGACCGTCAAAGCAGCGGATTTTGATTCCGCCTATACGGCGGTGGAGAATGATATGGTCATTGCGGGGCTTCCCGCGGCGGAGCTGTCCGGCCTGCAGCTGGATCCTGCTGGCGCGCTGACGCTGCCGCGGTCCGGCGATCCGGCCTCCGTGACTTCGCATCTGACCTATGAGCTGACGGAAAACGCGCCGTCCGGCGCCATCGCTCGGGTCGATTATCAATGGGGCGACCGAATGCTTGGCTGCGCCTACCTCACCATGAATACGGTCGGAGGAGACGCTTCCGCCATTCCCGCTTCCATGCTGGAGGAGATCCGCGATATCACGCTTCATGCGGAGAGCGACGCCGCGGAATCCACAGCCGCAGCACAGCCGGAACGGGCGCCCTTCTATATCCCGCCGATCGTATTCACCGTGCTTGGCATTATTGCGGCGCTCGGAGCGGTCTGCGCGGTCTTCGTGGCCATACGGGCTTATCAGGAGAAAAAAGAAGCGGAAGCCCGCATGCGCCGGCGGCAGAAGCGCATGGCACGCATGGGCGACGGGGTCTCCGCAGCGGATATCGATCTGGAAATGGAGCGCCGCCGGAATTATTACACCGCTAAGAAGCGGTCCCGCGGAAAACGGCCAAAACGGCCGGGGGATACCTTCTTATAAACAGAGATGCGGCATCGGTACGTCTTTCGCATACGGATCTCATGGAAAAGCGGCGGTAATTCCGCCGCTTTACTCATGCTTTTTCGCAGCCAGCCGTCTCTCCCGGCTGTGCTCCCGTTTCCTCTGCCGCTGCTCCTCCCGCTTTTCAAAAATCTCCCGGGCGGCTGCTTCGTCCACCAGCTTCATGGTCTTCACCACATAGACGCTGTCGTCGTCCTTTTCCTTCTTCCGAATACGGATCTTACCGCGCACATAGCCGTGCTCCGGGCACACCGCCAGACAAAGGTACTGCCTGGAATTGACCGCGAACCACTGGAATTTCTTCCGGAGCATCCGCCGGCATTCCCGGCAGACCATATCGGTCACATTCTTATCCGCAAGGGCGTCGTCCCGCGACGCGAATTCCCGCGACACATATTTCAGATACGTCGGAAACTCCAGCCGCAGTTCCTCGTCCGCGTCCCGCGGCAGCCGGTAATAATCCACCGACAGATAATCCTTAAGCGTTCCGAAATCCAGCGCCTGCATCACCTTGCCGGTATAGTAAGCGTCATCCAGCGCCCGGTGGAAAGGCCGCTCCTCCTCCAGTCCCAGCTCCTCGACCACCCGGTCCAGCGACAACTTCTCGCTGCTTTCGCCAAGCTGGAGCGCGTACAGCTTCTGTATGTCATAATAGCACAGCGGGAACGCGAAAGGATTCTCCATCCCGTAGAAATCCATATTCCGCTGGAGCTCCACCAGATCCATGGAGCCCCATGTGCAGAATATGGCTCCCTCTCCGCACCATTTAAAAAAGTTTCCCACGGCATCCGGAAAATAACTTCCCTGGCTTACCAGATCCTTCATATGCAGGTGGGTCACCTGAATAATCCGATAATGCAGCTGCGTATACACCTGAGGCGTCACCAGCTGATGGTATTCGGAAATGATCTGGAGCCGCTCGTTCAGCTTCACCGCGCCGATTTCGATGATCTCAAAGGGAAAATGCTCTATGGAGTTTTCTTTTCCGCTCGGACTCTGGTTCCATTCCAGGTCGAACACAATGTACGAACTGCTCATCATGCGCCCTGCCCGCTTCACAATTTAAACGACACCGTAGGAGATATCTGTGTGGACAGTATAGCACAGTTTTCAGCTTGTGTACAGAGATTATATAAATAAAAACCTATAGAAGACAACCGGCAATTTTAATATGTAAACATCTGCGTCCAATATTTTACGCCGCCCTGCTCATAATATCCGACGCCCAGCTTTGTATAGCGGCTGTCCAGGATGTTCGCCCGGTGGCCGGCGCTGTTCATCCATTCCGTCATGACGCGTTCCGGCGTATCGTAACCATAAGCAATGTTCTCGCCGGCTCCGTTGTAGGAGATTCCCCGCTGATCCAGAACCGTATTGAAATACGTTCCGTTCGGACGGTAATGGGAGAAATTCCCCACGATTTCCTGCGCGCGTACATCCGCCGCCGCCGAAAGCGCTGCAGACGCCGTTACCGGAGAAAGCCCGGCCGCTGCCCGCTGAACGTTAACCAGCTCTACGATGCGGGTGATGTAGGACGCCATCTCGCCGCCGTCCCCGGACTGCCCGCCTGTACCCGTTCCCGGCTGCTGCCCGGCGCCGCCATTGTTCTGACCGTTATTCTGGCCGCTGTTCTGACCGTTATTCTGGCCGCTGTTCTGACCATTATTCTGGCCGCCGGACTGTGAGTTGTTTCCCTGACCGGAACCATTCCACAACCAGAAATCCTTCCAGTCGCCGTCCTGCTGCCAGAAATCACGGTTCTGCCCGCCAAGCCACGGAAACCAGCTGGTCCATGGACTCTGTAAGTCCGGGAGCTGCGTATCTGGTTCCTGAATATCCGGCGATTCTCCCGCAGCCGGCCCCTGTCCCGGGAACCACTCAGCTCCGGGCGCCTGTGTCTCCGGCGCCTGTACCTCCGGCATCTGCCCCGCATCCGGTCCCTGACCCGGGAACCACTCGGCCCCGGGCGTCTGCGTCCCCGGCGTCTGTACTTCCGGCGTCTGCCCTGCATCTGGCCCCTGTCCCGGGAACCACTCGGCTCCGGGCGCCTGTGTCTCCGGCGCCTGCACTTCCGGCGTCTGCGCCATCCACGAACCCTGTCCCGGAAACCACTCGCTGCCCTGCTCCTGCACCACATTCCCGCAGCCTGCTGCGCACGGCGGCGCAGCTCCCCGGGCCGGTTTCGCCAGCACACTCGATATAAAGATTCCTACTGCCGCCGCGTAAAAAATAATCCTTTTCATCCGCTTTCCTCCTGTATTACATATGTTTTACATTTCTGTTACAAAATTATCGTATCATACAGCCTCTGGAAATTCCATAGGAAACGGCTGGAAGGATTACCAGCGCTTTCATAGCGGCAGGCGGCAGACCGGCGGCAGGCCTTACAAATCTTTCTTGTAATTTATTTCCGCGTTTTGTATAATATAGCTTAATCGGAAGAAACGGTGTTTTGCACAAGCGTGTCCGGAGGACATGATATAACACACCTCAGGAAAGGACTAAAATGACTATGAAGAAATCTGCCTTTCACCGTGCAGCCGCATTTGCCCTGGCGCTGGCACTTGGAACGATGATGCCGGTCATTGCCCAGGCGGCCGTGATCCGGACTCCATCCGCCGACGGGAGCGTTACTTACGGCAACGGCAGCGCGGTGATCGACGCCTCTCATACTTCAGACGGCTACGTCATGATTCGGTATAGCGGCAGCGCTAAGAGAATCAAGGTACGCATTACAAAGAACACTCAGTACACATACGACCTGAATGTATCCGGCGCCTATGAGACATTTCCGCTGACGGAGGGCGACGGCGCTTATTCCGTTGCGATTTTCGAGCAGGTAGAAGGAAGCATGTACGCGCAGGCGGTAAACCAAACGATCAATGTCTCCCTCTCCAACGACAAGCTGCCGTTCCTGTATCCGAACCAGTTCTGTAACTACAACGCCATGTCCGCCGTGGTCGGCGTGTCCGACACGGTATGCGCCGGCGTCACGGATCCGCTCCAGAAGGTTGCCGCCATATACAATTACGCGGTGAATAATCTTTCTTACGACTATAATAAAGCGGCTACCGTCCAGAGCGGCTACCTGCCAAACATCGACAGCACGCTGGCAGCCCGCAGCGGTATCTGCTTCGATTACGCGTCCATGATGGTCGCCATGCTTCGGCTGCAGGATATTCCTTCCAAACTGGTCATCGGCTACACCGGCGGCCAATACCACGCCTGGGTCAGCGTCTACACCGACGCCCAGGGCTGGATCGATAATGTTATCTTTTTTAACGGCAATGACTGGCGGTTCATGGATCCGACCTTTGCTTCTACCGGCAAGGGGAATCCTTCCGTCATTGAGCATATCAAAAACTCCGCAAATTACTCCGCGAAGTTTACCTACTGATACGAACGGAGGTTTCCCGTATGGCGAAGACAAAATCACCGTTTAAAGGCCTGGCCCTGGCCGGCTTCTGTATGCAGATCTCCCTGCTGTTCAAATCCGCCGTTCCGATTTACGAAGGCCTGACGGTCATGGCAGAAGACGCCGCCGATGAAAATGAAAAGAAGATCCTCACCGGTATGTCCGACAAGATCCGGATGGGCGGTTCCTTCAGTCAGGCCGTCACTGAAGCGGACTGCTTTCCTCCCTATATGGTCGAAATGATCGTTCTGGGCGAGCGCACCGGTACGCTGGATGTAACCCTGGAAGGACTTTCCGATTACTATGAGCGTGAAACCAGACTGGCCGAGAGCCTGCGGAGGGCTCTCACCTATCCGGCCATGATGGTATTTATGCTTCTTGTGATCTTATTTATCCTGTTTACAAGAATCATGCCTGTCTTCTCCGGCGTCTATGAGCAGCTGGGCGCGGCGATTCCGCCGGTGGCTCAGGCCGCCATCCGGATCGGCGGCATCTTAAGCGGCGTGGCTCTGGCGGTCATCATCATTCTCGCTGCAGCCATCATCTTCATCCGCCTTTTAAGCAGCGGCAGCAAACAGCCGGCCTTCGCCGCTGCCGTCATAAATTTCATAAACTCCCATTCAAATATCAGCCGGATGTCTGCTCTGCGCCGTTTCTGCAGCACTATTTCCGTGACGCTGCGCTGCGGCCTGCGGCTGGAGGAAGGTATGAATATGGCGGAAAAGCTGGCGGACCATCCGCAGATATCCGCATCCATTAAGAAGGCCAACGAACTGGTGCTTAATGGCAGCAGCTTCTATGACGCAGTGAAGGACGCGGAACTGTTCTCCGGTTTTGACCTGCAGCTTCTGCGCGTGGCCAGCCGGGCCGGTCAGCTTGAATCCATCCTGCGCAGGCTGGCGGACGATTACGACCAGAAGACGGAAGACGCTCTGGATTCCATGGTGGCCCGCCTGGAGCCGGCCATCGTTACGGTTCTTGCCGTCGCCGTCGGTCTGGTGCTTCTGTCCGTCATGCTTCCGTTAGCCGGCATCCTGTCCGCGATCGGTTAGGAGGCGTTTGCTATGATACATGTGGTTCGGCAGAAGAAGAAATTTCCGATCATCGGCCTTCTGGGCTCCGCGGTCCTCATCGCGGCCTGCCTCTATCTGTTTGCGGCAGGAACCGGAAGCATAGCCGAACGGACGAAGGAAGAAAATCTGAACACACTGACAGAAGCTGTAAAACGCGCTGCTGTGCAGTGTTATGCCATTGAAGGGCGGTATCCGCCCAGCGTGGAATATCTTGAGGAACACTACGGCATTTCCATCGACCGGGAAGTCTATCATGTGTTTTACAGCGGATGGGCCAGCAACATCATGCCTGACATCACCATAATCCCGGCAGAAAAGGAGGCAGAGTGATGGCGGCGAATACAAGCAAGGCGTCACTGGCGCCTTGCTTGCATGGAAATACAAGCAAAGCGTCACTGGCGCTCTCCTCGCATGGAAACCCAAAAACCTCCGGGCGGTCCTCGCAGGGAGCGGAGCAGCTTTTCCCGGCTCTGCTGTTTTTTGTATTTCTGATCTGCACGATATTTACGATTCTGATCGGCAGCCGCGTCTATGAAAATATCCGCGGGCGTGACAATGCTTCCTTCGAGACAGACACAGCGCTTGCTTATATTACCAATAAGGTCCGCCAGAGCGATAAATTGGACGCTGTCGAAGTCCGCGACATCGACGGCTGTTCCGTGCTTGTCATGCTTTCCCGTTACGGCAATACCGATTATGAAACCTGGATCTATGAAAGCGGCGGTCAGCTGAAGCTTAAGGAGCTGTTTGCCCGGGCCGACAGCGGCCTGGGCGTAGACGACGGCCTGGAGATTATGGACTGTCCGTCTCTGACCTTCTCAATTGAAGAAAAAGACAGCGGGGACCGCGTACTGATCATTTCCCTGGGCGACGCAGAAGAAGCCAGACTGCTTCTGCGCAGCGGCCGCAAAGGAGGCGCGTCATGAAGAAACGCCAGCGTCCTTCTTATGCTTTTCTGATGGAAATGATGTGGGTGTGCGCATTTTTCCTGATCTGCGCCTGTATCTTTGTTCTGGCATTTGCTAAAGCGGAACAGATGAGCCGTAAAGCGGAAACACTGAATAAGGCAACGCTTGCGGCCTCTAACGCTATGGAAGATGTCTATGCGGCGTTTGACGGCGCGGTGAGCGGCGGCGCAGCCGGAACGGCAGGCAGCGGCTCTGAATCCGACACGGCGAGCTCCGGCTCTGACGCGGCAAGCAGCGGTCCTGAAACCGGTACGGCGAACTCCGATTCTGACGCGGCAAGCAGCGGTCCTAAATCTGCAGCAAACAGCAGCCCCGGAAGCGATGCGGCAGACGGCGGCCCGGCCGGATTCGCAGCAGAAGTCGAAAGCATCCGGGCCAACTACTCCTCTGAGACGTTCACGCTGGACATTCGTACAGACATAACCGACGGTCTCCTGACCGTCGTTGTCGAAGCGACCGACGTGCGGGACGGCGAAGTTTTATGCACGTTAAACGGCGCACGTGCGGCGCTTTCTTCCGCCCGCTCCGATGGCATGGAAGCGTCTGCCGCCATAGCCGCAGAAGGGAGACCATTATGAAGAACCGCATCAGCATCGGCATCTCCTCGATCGTGTTGATTTTCCTGATTCTGTGTCTGGCTGTATTCAGCCTCCTGAGCTTAAGCGACGCCAAAACGGCGCTGTCATTCTCAGAACGCCACACGGACGCGGTGCGCATCTACTACGCGGCAGACGCCCAGGCGCAGACATTTATCCGCGATTACCGGAAAGCGCTGGCCGCCGGGGCTGCGTTATCTTCTGTTTCGCAGGAAAGCGCCTCTGCGGCAGCACAGACGGCGGCCCAGGCGCTCCCGGAAGGCAATGCGGTTTCCGTCTCGGAAGACGGCGTTGTCCGCTGCGATGTGCCGCTTGCCAACGGCCAGACGCTCCGCATGGAGCTGGACGCCTCCGGTCGTGATGTTCTGTCCTATTACGTCTTCAACAGCACCGAGTATGTCATTGACACGCGCATGCCTGTGTTCGGCGCCGACCTGACCCAGCCGTCCCAGTAGCGCCCTGGGCCTTTATACCGGCCGCGGAACTGTAGACTGATACTGCGGGATGCCCTATTAATTACGACTATTCAGGAAAGGAAACCTCCACTATGAACATACAGGAAATCTTGAAACAGGCAGTCGATCAGGAAGCCTCCGACATCTTTATGATTCCCGGCATTCCGATTTCCATGAAGATCCACGGCCAGATCCGCCCGATGAATGACGAACGCGTTTTCCCGGATGAGATGGACAAACTGATCACGGAAATTTATGAAGTCAGCAATCACCGCAGGATGGATCATATCCTGGATACCGGCGACGACGATTTTTCCTTCGCCATTCCCGGGCTCTCCCGTTTCCGCGCCAGCATTCTGAAGCAGCGCGGCTCTCTGGGCGCAATCATCCGAATCGTTCGGTTCGAGCTTCCGGATTACACCCAGTTAGGCATCCCGGACGGCGTCATGAAGATCTCGACGCTTAAAAAGGGGCTGGTGCTGGTGACCGGCGCAGCGGGCAGCGGCAAATCCACGACGCTGGCCTGCGTCATCGACAAGATCAATCATGAGCGCGGCGCCCACATCATCACGCTGGAGGATCCGATCGAGTACCTGCACCGCCATGATAAATCTGTCGTGACCCAGCGCGAGATCGGCCAGGATACCGAGAGCTATGTCAATGGCCTCCGCGCCGCCCTGCGGCAGGCGCCGGACGTCATTCTTCTGGGAGAAATGCGCGACTACGAGACGATCCGCATCGCCATGACGGCGGCGGAGACAGGCCACCTGGTCATTTCCACTCTGCATACCGTCGGCGCGGCCAACACCATCGACCGCATCGTGGACGTGTTCCCGCCGGACGGCCAGCAGCAGATCCGCGTTCAGCTGTCCATGGTGCTGCAGGCGGTCATTTCCCAACAGCTTCTGACTGCAAAGGACGGCAGGCTGGCTCCCGCGTTCGAGATAATGTACCTGAACAGCGCCATCCGCAATATGATCCGCGAGAACAAGATCCACCAGATCGATAATGTGATTGCGACCGGCATGTCAGAGGGCATGGTCAGCATGAACAACAGCCTTCTGCGCCTGTTCCAGCAGGGCCGAATCGACAAAGAGACCTGCATCAGCTACAGCACGGATTCGGAACAGATGCGGATGCGGCTGGTCTGATGATAATAATGCGAGGAGAGCGTCACTGGCGCTCTCCTCGCATGGAAATACAAACGCACGCATACGCCATTGTGTCCGATATAGCGCTGCGTGCGTTTAAATTTTATTTAACGATCGTATATCCCTCGTAAACTGCCGTAAATTCCGCCACCGGGTCATTCGCGTGGATCTCGTCTCCCAGCCGGTATATTGAATAAACCGCTCCCTCCGGCTTCGTGGAAGAACCGTTTGCTCCGGCCGATGCCGCAGGAGAACCGTCTGTTCGAGCCGCCTTCGCAGCAGAACCATTCGCCCCGCTGCTATTTCCCGCCAGCACGTCCACCGCATCTGCATCAAATTCATCCGCAATATAGACCGGAATCACCGACAGAAGAATATCTGCACAGCCCATGCTGCCGTCGTAGGAATACGATACCAGACTGCTGATGGAATTCCGGCACAGGCCATCCTGCGGATCGATATAGGGGGTCCGCATCTCTCCGCCGTCCATCTGATAATAGCGCTGCTGGTCCATGGAAGTTATCGCGTAATCATGCAGATACACCAGACTTATCGGGCCGTAGTATTGCATGATCGCCAGCTGGCGGATCTGACCGTCTTCCCCGGAACTCTCAGCCCCTGTTACCGCTCTGTCATAAAGATTAAAAGAATAACTCACATCCCGCCCATCCAGATTCCGCACGAATCCGTCATAGCTTGAGATGCTTCCGTTGGTAAATCCGGCATCCATAAGCGACTCTGCCAGATAATCCGCGATAAACGCGTTTTTCATCCAGTAAAAATCGATAAAACTGTCGATGCCATTTTCCGCCGCAAAAACAAGATATTCATCCGACACAGAAAGCCGCACCCGGTTATCTCCCAGAAGCTCCAGCTCCACCGCATCCGGGTCATTCGCGTACGCCAGAACTTCCTTAAAATACGCGGCCACCTCTTCATTCACCCGCGGATCAAATTCAGCGGCTATCGGGTCTGCCTCGCTGGCGAAAAGATTGTTATACGTCTGGTAGACAGCCGGCAGGTACAGCCACCGGCCGCCTGCAGCGTCCAGCTTCGCAAACGCCTCATATAACGGCGCGTCGATCGTGATTTCTTCATTCGGATGATCGTTAATGAAACGGACACTTCCTGCCGCCCGAACAGCAGCTTTTCCGTTCGCGGCTTCCGCGACTGCGCAGCCGTGGATCTCGTTCGCATACACGGCAGCATCGTTTCCATATGTTTCTGCCTGCCCGGTGCCGTCAGCCGCTGTTTCCGCGCCGCTTCCCTCATCCTCGGCCGCCGTTCCAGCCGCGTCTGCAGCCCCGGCTTCTTCCTGCCGCCCAGCCGCGCCGCTTCCGTCGTCCTCTTCCGCAAAATCTCCCGCCGCCCGCACATTTTCAAACATCCAGTACGCCTTCTCCGCCGCCGCTGTGTACGCCGCGGTCACGTCGCGCTTCTCGCTCTGCGCCGATCCGCCGTCCGCTCCCACCTCGTACAGAAAGACGAAATCACCGCCGCAATTCACCCTCGACGACAGCGCCGTGATCTCCGTCCAGCCGGGCTCACCCCGCACCAGTCCCACGATAAAATACGCAAACGCCCCAATCCCGATCAGAAGAAACACGGCCGCAGCGATAACTCTGCGGCCGATGTGTTTCTCGGAAACCTCGATTTTCTCTACCGGCTCCAGATAGGGCTTAGGGCTTTCATGATTCGCTCTTCTGCCCATCTAGATCACCGCCAGCAGCAACAATAGCAGGAACACCACCAGGAGCACCGCGATCACGATCAGACCGATGACAGCGCCTTTAAAGCAGGACCTTGCGTTCCTCTTGAAATGGAAATGTTTAAACACAGCTCCCCCGATCAGGCCGAGCAGCGGCAGGAAGAAGGAGATAAGCGCGTACCAGAAGCTTCCGGTATCGCGGGTCGGAGCCGCCAGGAATTCCTCCAGCTCCTTCTCCATCTTCTTCGACTGCAGCGCATCATTGGCCTTCCGGGCCGCGGCCGCCTTCTCCACCTCATCCGGAGAAATGATCGTGACGGCCTTTACCGGCTCGCCCTTCTCGCGGAGTTCCTTATACTTCTCAATCTCTGCCTTATTGCCGTAGACCCAGTGGTCATGGCCGATGTTCACAAACTCCGGCTTATCCACGCTGTAATCATGGATTGACGGGTCATACACATACTGCACCTTGTTCTTCTCCAGCTGCGGATCCGGGATCGGGATCGCGGAGATCAGCGAGTGGGTGTAAGGATGCAGCGGGAAGTCGAACAGTTCTTCGGCTTCCGCCACCTCCACGATCCTCCCCTTGTAAATCACGCCGATCCGGTCGGATATGAACCGGACCACGCTCAGATCGTGGGCGATGAACAGGTAAGTAACGTCCTTCTCCCTCTGGAACTGCTTCATCAGATTCAGCACCTGCGCGCGGATGGACACATCCAGCGCGGAGATCGGCTCGTCGGCCACCACCAGCTCCGGCTCCATGACCATGGCGCGGGCGATTCCGATACGCTGACGCTGGCCGCCGGAGAACTCGTGGGGGTAACGGGTCAGGTGCTCCGGCAGAAGGCCAACCTGATGGATCATGTTCTCCACCTTCTGCACGCGATCCGCCTCATTCTCAAAGAGGCCGAAGTTGTAAAGTCCCTCAGAAATGATATAATCCACGGTGGCACGCTCATTCAGCGACGCGGCCGGGTCCTGGAATACCATCTGTACGTTGCGGATGACCTCCCGGTCCAGGGCGTGCGGGATCTTTCCGGAAATCCGGACCCCCTTGTACTGGATCTCGCCGGCCGCCAGCGGGTTCACGCGGATGACCGCGCGGCCGATGGTGGTCTTGCCGGAACCGGACTCGCCGACCAGGGAGAATGTCTCGCCCTTGTAGATGTCAAAAGATGCATCCGTAACGGCACGGACGGCATTATCGCCCTTGCCGAATGTAATATCAATATCTTTGATCGACAGCAGGATCTCCCTGCCGTTTTCTGCGATCGGACCGTGCTCGGGGAAGAGGGAACGGCCTTTTTTCTTTGTTTCTGTATTCGCCATCTTACCTTCCTCCCTTAAATATTAAATGCTTCCATGAGCTTGCCGTGGATATCGTGAATGCCTTCCGGCTTCTCGATCTTC
>CANPYE010000002.1 GCA_947588005.1 uncultured Lachnospiraceae bacterium
AAGATCTTCGTCTACGGCGTGGAGAAGGTCGTCAAGATCCGCACCGGCGAGGAAGACTTCGCGGCGCTGCAGGACGTAGAGTAGCAGACTGCGCCAGACGTGAAGTGACAGACTCGTCGGCCCGGGCACAGCGTAATCAACCTAATTTCGACGTGACATACTCCAACATTTTGTTCCTTATATGAGCGGGCCTCCCCCGCTGCGGAAGCTCATACCGCAGCAGGGGAGGCCATAGCTTTTCACTGCAGGCTTTCCCCGGCATCGCCGCAATTTCGAAAAAGCGGGATCATCCAGGCGCGCAGACATCAGCTCCGCCCGGTTTTTGCGATCAGCTCCAGCTTCGCCGCCCGCTCCATCCTCTTGATAGACGCCTCCCGGCGCATGGCCTCCTCCTTCGTCTCAAATTCTTCATAATAGACCAGTTCCACCGGCCGGCGGCTTTTCGTATACTTAGCCCCTTTTCCGCTGTTATGGGCGGCGACGCGCTTCTCAAGATGGTTTGTCCACCCGCAGTACAGCGTGCCGTCCGCACATTTTACGATATATATATAGTTCATCTTTTGTCCTCCTTACACGGCGCTGCCCGGCAGCTGTCCCCATGCGGCCGGCGCTCCATCTCCCACACTATGTAGACGCCGCCGCGTTAGCAGGGCGCGGCGCCGCCCAGGTTGCCCTGATCTATCTGAAGCACCAGCTGGATGCGTTTTCGCTTTCGTCGTTTACAGCCTCTCCCGTCCGGCCTTTCCGCGGACCGGACGGAATGCTGCACGCTGGCTGGCGAGCCGATATTCATTGAACCCTATAGTCTATTATATCCTGCAAACGCGGATTTGTGCATCCAGCTTTATCCATTTTTTGAGAAAAATTACAGCGGCAGGGCGCGGATATTTAACCCGCTACCTCCTTCACCAGCAGCAGCCGGTCTCCCGGTTTCACTTCGTCCCTCTCCAGCCCGCTCATCTTCTTTACGCTCGCGCCGGTCGTACGGAAGCGTTTGGCGATCTCCCAAAGGGTATCCCCCTGCTGTACGATATAGCCCACGATACCCGGCATGGCCTGGAGCTTTTCCATATCGACAGGCGTCTCGGCGACGCTCTCGATCACCGTTTCCCGCACCGGTTTCAGCACGAGAAGATCCAGGCTCAGCACCGCCTTTATTTCCACGTTCCCGCTTCCCAGCATCACCGCCGTGATCTGTTCCAGACCGGCGTTCAGCTGGCAGACGCTGTCCGCGTCGGCCCCTTCCGCTTCTGCCGCGTATTCGAAGGGCACCGGCTCCGTCACGGACCGCACCGGCTCCTGATCGTCGGATGTCATATACAGCAGGAAGACCTCCAGGATCCCGCTTACCGTCACCGTTCCGTCCGCGGCCTGCACCTCGTCGATGCGCACAGCCGCGTCATAATGGCAGATCTGCAGGATACGCGCTCCGCCGCCCAGATCGATCTTCTCCGAGATCTTGCATTTCCCCGTATTTCTGGTCAGAAGACGGTCAAATCCCACCTCGCCGGTCTGAAGCGTTATCTCCCGATCCGGAGCATACAGATCGCTGACCAGCTCCAGCGGTTTTTCTTCATAAAGCTTCATATCCAGTTCCAATACCGCGTCCAGATCAAGCTGGCGCATTTCCCCGTCGTAATCCGGCTTGGCCTCCAGATCCTTATGTACCAGACGGACCGCGATGGACGGCACCATGCCTTCCACCGACTCCGCCAGCTCCACTTCACCGGAGAAGGGCACCGTCTCCTCGATCCACTGAATGGGCGTATTTTCCCCTTCGCCCTCATAGATCACGAAAACCAGGAGACTCCCTTCCACATGGATCTGTCCGTCCAGCGGCTTCGTGGTCACTCCCCGCGGCTTTATCTCGCTCCACAGGATATGGTCGATGCATGGCTTGCTGCCGGTCAGGGCAATATCCTCCCGGATCCGGAAGGTATCCTTGCGCCGCACCGCTATGGCCGCTACATCCGTTCGGTACTTCTTTACCTCCGGCTCCGCCCCGTCGCCGTCAGACACCACATCCACCGCCGCTTCCGCATCGCACAGCGTCTCCGCCCTCACCTTCAGCGTCACAATGGCCTTCACGCTCAGCTTCCGGGAATTGATAAGCCCGGCGCTCAGATCCTCCAGCTCCCAGGCCGCGCTCAGCGCGTCCTTCTCCGCAAGCTCCGGCACGTTCACCGGCTCCTCGAACGGGATCGAACCCGCCAGGGTCTGCAGGCCGCCGCCCTCCCGCCGGTACAGCGCCTGAAACGCCAGTTTCCCTTTTATCGTCACTTTATCGCCGGTATTTCTCACAGATTCCACCTGGATATCCCCGGCCGCCATGATCACCTGCTCCACATCGTCCATCGTATCCGGCACAATAAAGTCATCGTCCAGCGTGACCTGCACGGCCGCGTCCCGTTTCCAGCGGTTCATATGAATATTCGTTTTGATCAGCTCCAGCATAATCCGCACCACCCGTCTTTTTTGCAAGCTTTTTTATCAGTGTATGAACCGGCGGCGTATCTTATGCCTTTTTTGCCCGGTCTGTATATCGACCCATTTCGACAAATTTCGACAAAATTCGACATTGGTCGATTATCCCCTTGATTTTCATATTTTATATAGATAAACTTAGAAATGCATATTTTTTTACACAAAGGACGTGAGCTTTATGACAAAAGAAACTGCCGGTCTCCACTCCGGCGAAAACGATATGACCTCCCGCGAAAGGATGCTGTATGATTTCCGCGTCTACTTAACGCGCAGGCAGCTGGCCGCCAGCACGATCCGCTCCTATCTGTACGGAGCCGGTCAGTTCCTGGAGCTGTACCATTCCGTCAGCAGCGACAATCTTAGTCTCTACAAATGTTATCTTCTGGAGCATTACCGGCCGCAGACCGTCAATCTGCGCATCCGCTCCATAAACTGCTTTCTGGAGTTTCTGCATCTGACGGACCTTCATATGACCATGATCCATATCCAGCAGAAGTCTTTCCTGGAAAATGTTATCAGCCAGGCGGATTACGAATACCTGAAACGGTGCCTTCTGCGGGATGGAAACCGCCTCTATTATTTCATCATCCGCATCATGGCCACGACCGGCCTGCGTATCAGCGAACTGGTGCGCCTGCGGGTCGAGGATGTGCGCCGCGGATATATGGACGTATACTCAAAAGGGAACAAATCCCGGCGGGTCTATATCCCGCTCAGGACACGCAGCGAATGTCTGACCTGGCTTTCCCAGGAAAACCGCCGCAAGGGTTTTGTCTTTCTGAACTGCTTCGGCGAACCCCTGACGCCCTCCGGCATCCGCTACCAGATGCACCGGTTCGAGACGCTGTACGGTCTGGACGCCTCTGTCCTGCACCCGCACGCCTTCCGGCATCTGTTCGCCAAGAAATTCATCGAAACCTGCGGCGATCTGTCCATGCTCTCCGATATTCTCGGTCACGAAAACATCGAGACCACGCGGATCTACCTGCACAGAAGCCCGACCGAACAGAAAAAGCTTGTCAACCAGATCGTTAAATGGTGATTCATTATGATAACTCCAGCACAGGAAAAGCTGCTCCGGGAATTTGAAGAACAGCTGAAGAAAAAAAGTCTCTCTCCCAACACCGTCGCCGCCTATACCGGCAGCGTACGGCTCTTTTATTCCGAATACAAAGTCATGAGCATCGAGAACCTGATCCGTTTTCGGGACAGCCTGATAAACAAATACCGTCCTTCCACCGTCAACCTGCGGATCCACGCAATGAACCGCTTCGTCCGCTTCCTGACGGAATACGACAAAGACATGTGGCTGCCGTTAAAGGACTTCCGCCTCCACTCCGTAAAATTACAGAAAAAGTCCTTCTCCGACACCGTCATTTCCAATAAAGACTATGAATACATGAAACGGCGGCTGAAAAAGGACAAACGGATGACATGGTATTTCGTGGTGCGTTTTCTCGGCGCCACCGGCGCACGGGTCAGCGAGCTGGCGCAGATCAAGGTGGAACATCTGGCGCTTGGCTATCTGGACCTGTATTCCAAGGGCGGCAAGCTGCGGCGCATCTATTTTCCAGACTCCTTATCCGCCGAGGCCCTGGCCTGGTGCGAGACGAAGAACCGGAAAAGCGGCTTTCTTTTCATCAACCGGCAGGGCCGCCCCATCTCCTCCCGCGGGATCCGCTGGCAGCTAAAGCATTACGCCCGGCTGTACGGAATCGACGAAAATACCGTCTATCCCCACTCCTTCCGCCACCGCTTCGCCATCAATTTTCTGGCGCAGTTCAACGATATCTCGCTTCTGGCGGACCTGCTGGGGCATGAAAATATAGAGACCACCCGGATCTATCTGACGAAAACCGGCAAAGAGCAGCAGGAGCTGCTGGACGAGCTCGTCACATGGTAGGCGGCTGCCGGAGCTTTCGCATCATCCGGTCACTCGGCCCGCGGCTGCCGGAACTTTCGCACCAGCCGGTCACTCGGCCCGCGGCTGCTGCGCTTTCAGTTCCTCGATCTGTGCCTCCAGCTCTTTAAGCCGCTCCTCCATCCGGCAGCACCGCTCCGCAGAGACCGCTTCCGACTGGCCGGACGGCAGACGCACGCCGTCCTTCTTTACCGGACGGGCGGGGACGCCCACCGCCGTCACATTGCTCTCCAGCGGCTTTAAAAGGACCGCGTTGGCCGCAATGGTGCAGTTGTCGCCCACCTCGAAGGAGCCCAGGATCTTCGCCCCGGCGCCTACGGTTACATTATTGCCCAGCGTAGGATGACGCTTGCCCTTCTGGGTCCCCACGCCGCCTAAAGTCACGCCCTGGTAAATGGTGCAGTTATCGCCTACGACCGCCGTCTCTCCGATCACAACGCCGCAGCCGTGGTCGATCAGGATCCCGTGCCCCAGCTGCGCGCCCGGATGGATCTCGATCAGCGTGAAGAACCGGGCGATCTGAGAGATCAGCCTGGCGATAAAAAACATGTGATGCTTATAGAACCAATGGGCAAACCGGTGCCAGATCAGCGCGTGAACGCCCTGATACAGAAGAAGCACCTCCAGGGCGCTGCGCGCCGCCGGGTCCCGCTCCTGCACGGCTTTGACATCCAGCCATATATCTTTCAAAATCATAATTCCATCCCTCTTACTCTGTACATAGCGCAGCCGGCAGCGGCGATGCGGCGCCGGCTTTTCCTCCGAAAAAACGCTCCGGACACAGCAGCCGGGCGCGGCCGGCAGCGGCGACGCAGCGCCGGCTTCTTCTCCGAAAAAACGCTCCGGACACAGCAGCCGGGCGCGGCCGCTTTGCGCGTTCCATCAGTATATCATATTCCCATACAGCCTGACAAGTACCTTCTCCGCCGGGTCTTATTTGAATACTTCTCCGCCGGGTTCTATTTGAATACCACCGGATCCTCAAGATACTCCGTCTTCACGATCACCAGCGGATAGGACGTCTCCTGCGCCGCCGGTTCCCCTTTTTCCGGTCCCTTAAGCTCCGTATCGATCACAATGGAGTTATCCGTCAGATACAGCTCATTTACCGTAATGCTGTAGCCGCCGGTACTCTGCGGTCCGTAGCCCACGACGATATACAGGTTCTGGTCGTCGCTGTAGGTCAGCTTAAACGGCTGCGTCTTCTTCTGCCCGATCAGCTCCTTAAGCTCCTGCGGCGCGTCGCCCTCTCCGATCACCGTAAATTCCAGGTCCCGCACCTTCTCATCGTCCGCCTTATCCAGAGTACACGCGCAAAGAAGCATTACCGGAAACAGAAAAAGAAGCGCCAGCAGACTAAGCCTCCCGCCCCGTCTCGCGTATGTATCCGCTCCGTTTGATTCTGTCCTGTTCATAGTATCCCAGCCTTCCATGGTCTGATTTCTACCATCCTATGCCGCGATACCCGAATAATATGAAGCAATCGGCGAAAACCTCTACGCGTTTACGCCGTCTTCATACTTAAAATAATCGAAATCCGCCGGTTTTCTGCTTCCGCAGCCGCCGTTATTGGCATAGATGCCCACCAGCGTCCCCGTATGCCGCTTCCGATCCTCAGGCACTCCCTCATCGCACAGATAAATGCAGTTCTCAAGAACCCCCGCGGTCTTCCAATCGCGGCCGTCATAGCTATAGGAAAATGTCCTGGTCAGTCCCTTCACATCCACCGCCAGCCAGACCGCCGCTTCCTCCGGGGAAGGTATCTCCGCAATAAGCTCCTCGCCACGGTTTCGGTTGATCACCAGCTGCAGCTTTCTTCCGTCCTCATAGCAGACGGCAAACCTCGCATACGTCACGGTACTGTAATAGCAGGTAAGACCCGCCTGTTCTCCGTTGCGGTCCGGATAAAATTCCACCTTTGTCTCCGCATGGTAGGACAGCTCCTGCTCTCTCCGCAGAAGCGTATTTTTGGCCCGGATCTCATCCAGCCTGCCGTCCCGCGTCCAGATCCGGAAATAGCCCGGCCGCTCCGTTAGCGACCAGGAGCCGTTATCCGGCGTCCTGACGAACTCCCACTCCCGGCGCAATTCCTTCTCATCGAAATCGTCCGCTGCCTGCGTCTCAAATGTATGCTCCGGAAGTGCGGGCGCCGTCTGCTCGAGGCTTGGGCCCTTTCCGTAATTGATCGTGAACCATCCGTCGTCCAGCCACTGAACCGGATCCAGGGCCGTCTCCCGGCCGACCGTAGTGTAACGCCCTCCGTTCTGCCGGCCGCACAGATAATAGCACCACCACTGGCCATTCTGATCCTGCACGAGCTTGCCGTGCCCGGCCCTCTGGATCGGCGCGTCGGGATCCGTCTGCCGCATCACGGGATTGTAAGGAGATTCCTCATAGCGGCCGAACAGCTCCGTACTCCGCGCCACATTGATCCCATGGCCGTAACCGGTCCCTCCTTCCGCCACCATGCAGTAATAGTATCCGGACTTTTTAAAGACGTGCGGGCCTTCCGAAGCGCGCTCCCCCGTCCCGTTCCAGACAGTCCTGCTTTCCCCGGTCACAGCCAGGCTGTCCTTCGAAAGAGGCACCGCCTGCGCCGCGCGGGCAATGATCATATACCGGCTCCCGTCTTCATCCGCGAAATGCGAAGGATCGATATTATCTTCTTCCAGGCAGACCGGCTTGCTGTAAGGACCCTCCGGCCTGTCCGACACCATGACAAGCTGCCGCCGCAGGACATTATTCCCCCGCAGGCCATCCCCATTCAGCCTGAGCGTCGCAAAAATATAGTATTTTCCGTCCACGCAGGAGATATCCGGCGCCCATATCCCGTGAGAATCCTTAATGTCGCTTAAGTCCAGCCACTCGGGATTCGTGATGGCATGTCCTACGATATGCCAGTGTACCATATCCCTGGAATGGGAAATGGGAATCGCCGGAAAATACTGGAAACTCGAATTTACCATGTAGAAATCATCGCCGACCCTGATAACGGAAGGATCCGGGAAGAATCCCCGCTGCACCGGATTATGATAAACTCTTTCACCTCTCATCTTTCTGCCTCCATTTTCTGCCGGATCCTTTTCTTCCTCCGGCAATCAACCTCTATTTTAATCCAGATTCGCTCATTGTGCAACGTATAAAAATGCAGAAAGTGTGCTGCCGGTTCCCTGCCCGCATGGAAATACAAAAAACGCGTCACCAGCGCATTGCCTGCATGGAAATGTAAAAAGAGCGTCACCGGCGCTCTTTTTGCATACTGCGTTTACGACCTATTCATCTTCCTTGCTGCACATCTGGAGCCGGTGCTGATACTTCTCCCGCGTCGCCAGCCCGCCGCGGATGTGCCGCTCAGACTTATTCACGTCCAATACGATGCGTGCGGCCGCCGCCAGGGATGGGTTGATATGTTCCAGTCTCTCCGTGACGTCCTTATGCACTGTGGATTTCGAAATCCCGAACTTCTTCGCCGTCTGTCTCACCGTCGCGTTGTGGTTTATGATGTAATTGGCGATGTCCACCGCACGTTCTTCGATATAATCCTTCAAGGTGTCCCCCGAGAATGTTTTTTACATTCTATGAGGAGGCGGGGCGGGTTATGACAGCAATACCGTGAGTATATCCGCTATGGTCGCTTCTCCTGCAGACTTGCTATACATCGTGCTCATATACGACAACCCCCTCTCTCTCAGCTGTCTCGACAGCCGTTCCGGTCAAATAATCATAATTCACAACATCCGCCCTGCCTTTTGTAACACTGGATGTCACGCTCCGCATATTCCCTGTAAACGGTCTCAGAACACCATCCTCATCATAACAATCATCCTTCCAGTCAATGCAGATATCCAGATCGCTGGTTACATCGCAATCATAACGAATCGAACTGCCAAAAATAATGATCTTTAACACCTCCGCATCGTTCCTGGCCGCTTTCACAATCTCACTTACCATTTTTTGTTTAATCGGATGAATTCTATTCACTTCACAAAAAGAATTCTTGTCCACGATACTGTTAAATTTCCAGTTTTTTTCCTTTCTTGCCGACAGATATTCTTTTGTCGTCACGGAACCACCATGAAGCCTTTGCCTCACAGCGGTTCCCTTATTTATCTCTGCATCTCCATTTTGCTGCTACAGTATGCACCGTGGACTTGGAAATTCCCTTACGTCAAACAGGCTTTTACTTCCTTTTTCAGCCCATGACCTGACAGTCTCCGCTCGGCTTGCTATTTACCAAAAATAATTCCGCTTTCTATATCCCAGTTGTAAAATGAAATATTATTTTGAAATTTTGGCAATCGGGTTGAAAAATCAAATATTTTACAATATAATGAGAATGATTTTATATATCGTTTTGCAGCAATGCTGAACGGAGGAAAATGAATGCCTATCTCATACAATAGATTGTGGAAACTGATGATTGATAAAAGCATAAATAAAACGAAGCTGCGCTCACAGGCTGGCATTTCATCCAACGCTATGGCAAAGCTCGGCAAAAATGAGTCCGTGCAGGTGGAAGTGCTGGTGAAAATATGCAACTGCCTTGGATGCACGATGGACGACATTATGGAAATTCTGTCGGAAGAATAAGTTCGGTTTTGGATACTGAAACTATTATGATAGGATTGCTTAACTATAATCGGAGGTACTGACCGTGGCTGAAAAAAACAACGCCAACATCGGCTTTGAAAAACAAATTTAGCGGCTTAGTCGGGATTATTTGTCTTTGGGGTTCCACCGCCTAAAACTCGGATTAAAGCCGTGAACGGTTGCCGATCCGTTGAATCATCGTAGTATTTACTGAAAATAGCCTGCGCTTGCTGCTCTAAATTATTGTTTATTACAGAACATTTAATAAAATAATATAATAGGAAACGTGCCGTTTCTCAATGTAGTTAATGGACTAAAATGTTTGCCCCAAAGGAGATGATTTTATGAGTGATACTGTATTTACAATAGAAAAAATTGTAGCCTTGGTAAAACCGTTGGCTGAAAAATATCAAGTTCAACAGATTTATCTGTTTGGGTCATACGCAAGGGGAGAAGCCGGTGCAGATAGTGATTTGGATTTTCTGGTATATGGGGGAGAAAATTTTAAACTTACTAAAATTTTTTCTCTCGCAGAAGAATTACGAGAAGTGTTGAATAAAAAAGTGGATGTGTTTGAAATTCACGAGATTAATATGGACAGTGATTTTTATAAGACAATCATGAAAGAAAGGTTGCTGGTGGCATGAAATATTCGGATCAACAACGTGTTCAAAAGATATATGATAATGCAGTAAAGCTTCATAATTATATCAAGGAAAATCATGTCAGCAAAGAAGATTTGCTAAAGGAATTATCCCTGCAATGGCTTGTCACAACACCGTTGTATAATATAGGTGAACATGTCTATAACTTGTCAAAGAATTATAAAGAGTCGCATCATGAAATTCAATGGGCGATGATTTCCGGACTCAGACATCGCCTGGTACATGATTACGATGGGACGAATTGGAACATCATCGCCGATGTTGTTTTCGATGAGTTGCCGATTTTAATAACGCAATTAAAAGAAATTCTGGATAAAGATCAATAATTTTTGATTTCAAATACAGTCTTCAATAGCCGTTCTATTTTGTTACTTCCGTATGCACTGTGGATTTCGAAATCCCGAACTTCTTCGCCGTCTGTCTCACCGTCGCGTTGTGGTTTATGATGTAATTGGCGATGTCCACCGCACGTTCTTCGATACAATCCTCCAAGGTGTCCCCCGAGAATGTTTTTTACATTCTATGAGGGGGCGGAGCGGGTTATGACACCTTAATCCGCCCTAGCGAAGCCGGCCAGGAGACGTTCCAGGATGTACTGGAACAAAAGCGGAAGCGTGATTCCAAAAAACAGGTATACCAGCCGGAAATGCGGCGATTGGAAAGGAAGGAAGTAGTACCAAATATCTGTTTTGTACAGGCCGATCTGGAAATCATTAAACAGCGGAGTGAACTTAGCGATCACCGCCAGCGCCGTCTTTACGATCATTAACGCCATCAGATGATGCGTCATAACCGCATAGGTATGGCTTCCAAAATAAATGAGAAAGCGGCTTTTCTCAAGGGCCGGCACAAGAAGCTTTGAAACTCTGAGCCAGAAAGCGATGCCGCAGGCCGCCGCGATATACGGAACAACCGGATTTGTAAAATCATCGCAGAACGCGGCCACATATACCAGGCGGTATCCCCGTACATGCAAAAAGAACTGAATGAGAAAAATTATGCCAAAATACAAAAAATGATTCTCGCTCCGAAAAGCCGCGCCCGCTTTGCGGTAACATATTCCCGCCTGATAAAACGGAAGGAAAAATAACGTCCGGACGACCGGCAGGTAAACGCCGGTATTTTTACCCGACATCGCAAGCATAACAGCCCCGATGCCTGCCACTAAATCAATGAAAAGATATACCGCCTCATTTTGCAGAAATTTATAAAAAACGCGGTGTTCAAGGAGATTCACGATCTCAACGATAAACAGCGCCGGCACAAACCATGCCGCCAGATTATATATAAACTGATGGCCTGAAATGAACGGCTCGATAAAAAGATTGCGGAAGGTCATTACCCCTCCCATCGTAAAACCGGCCATATGCAGGATCTGGGCAATGCATCCGTAAATAAAATTGAAGATCAGGTACGGCAGCATAAGTCTGATGAATTTTCTCTTTATATATGCCCAAAGAGACCCGCAATGCTGATCTTTATAAAAACGCCCGGAAATAAAAAAGAACAGCGGCATATGAAAGGAATAATACGGAAAAAAGCCCTGCAAATCCAGATAATTGCTGTTTACATGGCCATCTACGACAAAAAGCATTCCCAACGCGGACAGCAGCAAAAACTGCGGATCTAAACGCTTCGCATCCGTTTCCATAAGTTCTCCCGTATCTCTGTTTTATACGCTACGTTTCTTATTATACATGTATTTTCATATTTTTGGCAATATCAAACAGCAATTTGATCCACAGCGGTAGTCGAATCGTTTTTTTTAATTCAAGCTAACCTTTAAACAGTAACTTTGAATGTAGTTTATAAAATCTGAATGGGCCGCGAGGCTTTCAGCACAACGCCACCGGCCCGAAGGCCAGCGGCGTGTACGAATACTTTCTTTTATCTTCCGAATATTTTCCGGTACAGGCGGAATCTCCACCCGGCCATTACCAGTACGCCCGCCGCAACAAGCGCTATCATTGCCCTCTGCAGCCATTCACTGATGGCCTTAAACATTCTGATATACTGAATACCGCTGTTTCTGTTATACTGTCCGCCGGGCTGATGCGACGCGTCCGATGAAGACTGTCCGCCGGAGGAATCTCCGTCACTATAAGCTTTCAAAGCTGCTTCCTTCTTCTCTTTCTGTTCTTTCTCCTCCTTCTCATTCTCAGAAGCGGCAGAGTTATTAACTGCCTTCAACGATCCTTTAACCATTTCCGGTGAATCTTCCGCCTTCTTCTGCGGCTTCGCCGCCGTATCCATCGGCGCTTCCTTCAGATTCGAGTTCTCCTCTTTCCGGTTTTTATCCGGTTTATGCACTTCTTCCGGCGCATTCTCGGGCTGTTCTTCTGATAGTTCATTCCCGGACTGGCCTTCCGATGGTGCATTCTCCGGTTGACCTTCCGACGGTGCGTTTTCCGGTTGGCCTTCCGACGGTGCATTCTCGGACTGGCTTTCTGACGATGCATTCTCGGACTGGCTTTCTGACGATGCATTCTCGGACTGGCTTTCTGACGATGCATTCTCAGGCTGCCCTTTCACAGCCGCATTCTCGGACTGGCTTTCTTCACTTACATTCGGCCCCTGGCCGCTGCCTTCAAAATGGTTTCCAGCTTCTTCGTTTAACTGCCTGCTGCCGCTGGATTTTTCGTGATTCGACGCGGGCTCATTGCTGTTATTCTGATTCTCGTCCTCTGTCTCGGACTGCTTGTTGTCTTCCGGTTTCTCCTTGCCTGACTCAGACTGTTCTTTGTTTTCCGGGTTCTCCTTGCCAGCCTCAGACTGCTCTTTGTCTTCCGGATTCTCCCTGCCGGCTTCGGACTGTTCTTTATTCTCCTGATTCTCTCCGCCCGTTTCAGACTGCTCTTTGTCTTCCGGGTTCTCCTTGCCGGCCTCGGACTGTTCTTTATTCTCCTGATTCTCTCCGCCCGTTTCGGACTGCTCTTTGCCTTCCGGATTCTCCCTGCCGGCTTCGGACTGTTCTTTATTCTCCTGATTCTCTCCGCCTGTTTCGGATTGCTCTCCGCCTTTTTCCTTCGGCTGGTTCTCCTGCTCCTTATCAGGCTCCCTCTGGTCGTTGTCTTCCTGCGATGGTATTTCTTTCCAAATTGCACGGAAGAGCAAGTCTCCTACTGTTCCTCTTTCGATCACCACTTCCGTCTCATCGTGCTCTTTCTCGCTCTCCTTCTTAACTCTGATACCGTCTCCGAGCGCCCAGCCCACGAATACATACCCATCCTTTTCTGGATTCGCAAGCCGGATCTCATCCTCTACCGTATATTCCGACGGATTGAGATTCTCCCAACCGCTTCCCTCAAGCCCTTCATAGCTAATCCTGTACTTCTCGGGGACGAAGACGAATGTTACGGTATTCTCCGGTGCGCTGCCATCCTTTTCAGGATCCAGCGTGAAATACGGATGCGCGTCTCCATCCAGCTTATAGCCCTTTCCCGCCTGACTGCGGACGACCTCTGGATCCGCGTTGACCACGAAGCCGGCCCCCAAAACCGGCAGTCCGATTCTTTCCTCGATCACAGTGCCGTCCATGTATTGGTATACGACCCTGTAGGTCCGTCCCGTAATCTTGGCATACTCGAAAATGATCTCGTTTGCGCCGGTTTTCAGTGTTACGGATTTGCTCAGTCCATCCGCAGCATACCCTTCAAAGCCCTTCGCTCTTACGGTCACCTGCGTACCTGCAATTCCAAACCGGGTCTCCGGCTCTGCCAGTTTATCTCCGGATTCCTTATCGATGTAGCTCACAGTGTAATAGGAAACAACAGCCTCGCTTTCAGGTACATAAACAATAAGGATGATCTGCCCCGCGCCTTCCAGCACTTCATTGTGAATCTCCACCGCCACATAGCCTTCTATCTTTACGGGCTGGGCATCTGTCATTTCCCCGATCAGTCCATATCCCGCAGTTGTTTCAACCGCATCTTCTTCAGCGCCTTTCAGTACATGCTTTACACCATAGGCCATTTCTTCCGCTGTCAGGGTCACCGTCACATTATAGACTTCTCCATCCTTTAGATTCTGTCCCTGCCCTGATACGACGCCATTCTCATATGTCAGTTTGAACCCGGGCGCCGCGCTTACAGAGCCGACTGCATATCCCGCGTATTCTCCCGGGAGCGGGTAGAAGAAATCGTAAATGACATCTCCATCGTTCTCAGTACCCTCGACCGAAATCAGATCCACGCTGACCAGATCCTTATTCAATTTAACCATCACATTGACAGATACCTGCGGAATCCGGTCCATTACCGGTTCTTTCAGCAGGCCCTCGTAAACCGCGACAGTCGCGATCTGCGGCTCGTCTCCCTGCGGAGGCTCTCCCTGAGGCGCATCTCCCTGTACTGCACTCACCTGCGGGCCATTCCCTGACGGGGGGTTCTCCTGCAAGACATTGTCTGGCCGGGCACTTCTCCTGGGCGCACTTTTCCGTGGGAGCCCGGCCGCCCTTTTCTGCGGCTGGTTTTCTTCGCTTTTGTTCTCCGCAGCTTCGCTCTCTTTCTCCGCCCCAGGTACGGACTGGCTCTCCAGCTCCAACTCCGGCTGATTCCCTGCCTCAGGTGCGAGCTGGCTCTCCGGCTCGATCTCCGGCTGGTTTCCTTCGCCGCTATTCTCCGCCGTTTCGCGCCCTTTCTCTACCCCGCCGTTTTCTGCAGCTTCGCTCTCTTCCTCTTCCCCGCCGTTTTCTGTAGCTTCGCTTTCCTTCTCTGCTGCGCCGTCTTCCGCAGCTTCTCTTTCCTTCTCTGCTGCGCTGTCTTCCGCGGCTTTACTTTCCTTCTCTGCTCCGCCGTCTTCCGCGGCTTCGCTCTCTGCTGCCTCATCGCTGGCTTCTCCCCCACTGAATCCGTCATCAATGGATTCTCTCTGATCATCGGAACCGGAACTGATCATGGTACCCTCAGATCCAGCTGCGTTTTCTGCCGCAAATACCATTCCTGCATTCGCCCCAATATGAGTGACTGCCATCACCAACACCAACAAAAATACCATGAACCTCCGATAACCCTTTCCTGCTCTTTTTAACATTTTTCTTCATCTCCTTTTTATTGAATTTTTGCCGTTCAGCTGAATCTGAACTATGTCTTCCCTTCCGGCAGCTTTATGTTATCACACATTTTTTCAGGGAGTTAGGTAGTTTCATGACTTAAAAATAGGACTATTTTGACATTCCACGCCAAAAAAGCAGGCCATCCGGCAAAACCGGCGCCTGCTTTCTGTGTATTTTCCATTATTCAATTATATCGCCTCTCCTATGGCCTCGCCTTCCCTGTGATTCCGGTATAAAGGTTCCACATCGCATCCTTGGAAAAACCAAGTCCCACCAGATTGTGCGCGGCTGCCAGCTCATCCGGATACTCATCCAGACGGTAAGTCGTAACCAAAGGCCCCTGCTGATGGGTCACCAGCGGAACCAGGTCGTAACCGGTTATTTCTATAGGAGCGCCGCCATTTCCGGTCTTTTTCACCGTAATATCCGCCATGCCGCCAAGCACGCGGGGAAGACGGTTCTGGGCCGACAGATAATTTCCAAGGCTGTAATAGACGAGCCCTGTGCGGCCCGCCGGAGTCGTCACCATGCCGAAAGGCTCCAGCACATGCGGGTGCGCGCACAGTACAATATCCGCGCCCAGATCGATAAAACGGTTCACCTGCTGCCGCTCATAAGCAGTCGGTGTGTATTCGTATTCATCGCCTACATGGAGAACCGCAATCAGCAGATCGCAGTTGGCCCTTGCTTCCCCCATGACCGCCTCGATGCCGCCGTCCGTCAGCAGATCCACACAATATTCACGGCCGCGGGGCTTCTTAAAGCCATTCAGTCCATATGTATAATTTACAAAACCGACGCGGATCCCATTGCTGGTAAGATAACGGATATCGCTGTCCTCCGCCGTATCATGAATCCCCAGATAACAGATATCCGGATAATGATTCTTCCAGAAATCGATCGTATTCTGGATCCCGCCATATCCCCGGTCCATCGTGTGATTGTTGGCGTGAGCGACCACATCAAACCCGGCGGATACAATGGAATGGCCGATGCTTTCCGGCGTTCCGAAGCAGGGAAAATCCGCGAAATCGGCCGGATTGCTCACCATGATCGTTTCCTGATTGATGATCGCGATATCCGCTTCCTCGATATCCTTCTTCACATGTTCAAAGAGCTGGTCGAAATTAAAGCTGCCGTCAGCCTGCTGACAGTACCGGAAAATGCGCGCATGGATCAGATCGTCGCCCACCATGCGTATGACGATCTCGTCCTTTTCTCCGTAAGAACCCAGCGGGCCGGAAGCACCCGAAGAAGACGATCCCGCCGCCAAACCCGATGCATTTCCACTCTCCTGCCCCAGCGGACCAAGCGGGCCATACGTCTGCTCCGAGGAACTTTCGTTTTCCGTTTCCAGCGATCCTAACGGTCCCTGCCCTGTCTCCGACGCAAAACTGACATTTCCCGAAAATCCCCCCAGTATCACAGCCAGCGCTAAACCAGCCGCCAATCCTTTCCCGAATCTCATAGCGTTTTTGTCTCTCCTTATACGTTCTGTATTCCGGCTATTCCATCGGATAAACGATCTTTACAGCAGCTGCAGCGCCAGCACCAGCGCGCAGCATCCCAGTGATACAATAAACAAACTCACTCTGTTATATGCCAGCACCATAGCGGCTGCGAAGCCCACCCACGCGATCCAGGTCTCGTCGGTGATCGAAAGGATCGCCGGAAATGTCATCACTGCCAGCGTCACATACGGCACATAGGTCAGAAACGACCGGAACGTCCGGTTCGTGATCTCCTTTCGCAGAAGCGTCAAAGGTACTGCCCGGATAAAATAGGTCGTCAGCGCCATTACCAAAATATAAATGTAATTTCTCATGACAGAGACGCCTCCTTTCCGTCCGCCGCGGTTCCCGCCGTTTCTCCGGTGTCCGCGAGCCCAGCCGTTTCTCCGATAACCGCAGTTCCAGCCGCTTCTCCGGCACCCGCGCTCCCAACCGCATCCCCGGCACCCGCGCTTCCTGCCGTTTTCCCGGCGTCCGCAAGCTTCGCCGCATCCCCGGCACCCGAAATTCCAGCCGCTTTTTCACTTTCCGCGGTCTCCTCCCCGATCGGGAACAGCACCGCCGCTGCGAAGGAAATTACCAGCGTCAGGATAATGATCTTCATTCCCGACGAGATGAAATCGAACACCGGCAGCATCTGGAACACCGCGCTGGCACCCATGGAAATGAAAATGATCGGCAGCAGAATTTTATTGTCTCTGGCCGCCGGCATGAAGATCGCGATGAACATACCGTAAAGAGCCATATTCATTGCGTTCAGGATCGAGGGCGGCAGCATCCCCGTAGACAGGATCCCGAGAAGCGTCCCCAGCGTCCAGCCCGGTATCGCCACGCTCATGGCGCCGTACATATACCAGGGATCCAGCTTCCCCTTCTGGCCGACAGCCAGCCCGAATATCTCATCCGTGATGCCAAAGGCCATGATCAGCCGGTGATAAAACGGCATTTGCTGATCCACCTTCTGGGACAGGGCGCAGGACATCAGGCAGTAACGCAGATTAATGACCGCCTGGGAGATCAAAAGCTCCAGATACGGCGCCCCCGCGGCAATGATCGCGAAGGACGCGAACTGCCCGGCGCTGGTCAGGTTGGTTAAGGACATGGTCGTGGCCTGCGCCGCCGTGAGATTCGCACCCCTGGCGGCAATGCCGATGGTGATGGATACCACAAAATATCCCAGCATAACAGGAATACCGTCCCGCATTCCCCTCATATATACATCGCGATGCATAATCCATTTCACTCCCGTTTCTTATGTTTCTTTCTCCGGGCGCCGACAGGGAAACGCGCACCGTGCCGAAACGCGGTGCGCGATCTTTTCTTTTCGTACTTTGCCAGCCGGTCTGCAGCGTCCGCCTGCCATTCCGCGCAGCGGCCTATTCAGCCACGGCATTGGCGACCAGAAAATCCAGGACCTTATCCATCAGAATATAGGACTCGATCATATCGGCTCCGGCGTCCTGCTCCATCGCTTCCACCGTCTCATAGCCGAACTCCTCAGCCAGCGCCTCGCGGTCCGCGTCCTCCGCCGTGATGTTCTCCTCCGCCGCAATGGCTCTGGCCACCGTTTCCTGCTTCACAGCTTCCTCGGCCTGCGATCTCAGCTGCGTTTCAAAGGCCGCCAGATCCATACCGTAATAGCCGACCATGGTCTCCAGATCGATGCCGAAGGCCTCCGCCTGCTTCTTATAGGTATCGTACAGATCCTCATAGTAGGCCTGTACATCCTTCTCGCTGACATTGATCTCGGCATTATCCATGACCTTCATAAAAATGTCATACTGCATCTGGCTCTCCGCCTGGGACTGGGCGTATTCCTCCAGCTGCCTGCGGGTACCCTCCATAAATTCATCCACGGTGGTATATTCGGTGTAGCTGGTAAGGAAGTCTTCGTTCAGCTCCGCCGGACTCGATTCCTTTACGTCATTGACTGTCACTTCAAATACGACAGCCTTACCGGCCATATCCGGATTATTCGTATATGGGTCCGGGAAGGTCAGATCCAGATCCAGCTTGTCTCCCTTGGACGCGCCTACCAGACCATCCTCGAAACCGTCGATGAACATGCCGGACCCCAACTCCAGATCCGTACCGGAAGCGGTACCGCCGTCAAACGCCTCGCCGTCCAGCTTGCCCACATAATCAATATTCACCGTATCGCCCAGCTTAGCGGCCCGGTCTACGGACGTCATCGTCGGGTGTGCGTCCAGAAGGCTCTGGACTTCGGCGTCCACATCCTCATCCGTCACTTCGGTAGACGCGGGCGTATATGTAATTCCTTTATATTCGCCCAGCTTCACCGTCGAAGACGACTCAGCGGCGTCTTCCTCCTGCTTCGAGCAGCCGGTCACCATGGCCGCGGCTAAAATCCCGCATAAACAGACACATAAAAATTTCTTCATATCATTTCCCTTTTCTTCCTATCAGTTAAATGCCGCAAGATTTTTTAATTATACTATATCAGCGCTTTAAAGAAAAGCATTTATTGCAAATTTACAAAATCGTAAATTTTCCATCGTTATAAAACGCTGAGAAAGCCTTGTATGTATTGTAGACATCCAGCTTGGACGACAGCTCGAACGGCGCGTGCATACTGAGAATCGGAACGCCCAGATCCACCACGTCCACATTCAGCCTGGAAATGAATTTGGCAATGGTTCCGCCGCCGCCCGCATCCACGGCCCCGATCTCGCCTACCTGCCAGAACACGCCGGCCTTCTCCATAATGCCGATCACCTTCGCCATATACTCTGCGCTGGCGTCATTGGCGCCGCTCTTGCCGCGGGAGCCGGTAAACTTGGTCAGAACGCAGCCCTTATTCAGATAGCAAGTATTCCGGGCCTCGTACACACTGGCAAAGGTAGGATCGTACGCCGCGTTCACGTCCGCGGACAGACAGCAGGAGTTGGCAAATACGGTCTTCGGATTGGCGCCCTCCATCTCCGCCAGGTACGTCACATAATCCTGGAAATACGAGGCGTTCATGCCGGTATTGCCCTCGGAGCCGATCTCCTCCTTATCCGTCAGCACCGTGACCGTCGTATGAAGCGGAGCCGCTGTCGCGATCTCCGCCATCAGCGCGGTATAGCCGCAGACGCGGTCATCCTGGCCGTAAGCGCCGATCATGCTGTGGTCGAAGCCCACGTCCGCCGCTTTCCCGGCCGGTACGAATTCGACCTCGGCGCGGGCGAAATCTTCCTCCACGACGCCGTATTTCTCATGAAGCAGCTGCAGAACCTTAAGCTTCACCGGTTCCTTGATTTCTTCATCCTCATACGGAAGGGATCCGATCACGATGTTCAGCTCCTCGCCCTTAATTCCGTCCTTCAGCTTCCTCTCGTTCTGCTCCGCCGACAGATGGGGCAGCAGGTCCGTGATGCAGAATACCGGATCGCCGGGATTCTCGCCGATATTAAATTCCACCGTCTGGCCATCCTTCTTTATCATAACGCCGTGCATAGCCAGCGGGATCGTTGCCCACTGGTATTTGCGGATGCCGCCGTAATAGTGGGTCTTAAACAACGCCAGTCCATCTTTCTCGTAAAGCGGGTTGGCTTTCAGATCCAGACGCGGCGAGTCGATGTGCGCGCCATTGATCCGGACGCCTTCCTCGATGGGTCTTGTCCCGAATGTGGTCGCCAGGATCGATTTGCCGCGGTTGACCTTATAAACCTTATCGCCGGGCCTGTATGATTTCTTCTCGTCGAACACGGCATACCCCGCCGCTTCCAGCAGCTTTACGGCGGCATTCACACATTCGCGCTCCGTCTTTCCGTGATCCAGAAACTCTTTATATCCCTCGCAGAACGCGGCGGCTTCCCGAACCTGCTCCGGAGCCTTCGCCGCGATATGCGGAATCTTCCATGTCAGCTGTTCCTGCAATTCTTTTCCGGTCATTTCTGTTCTCTCCTCTTTCTGTCCGCAGGCGTTGCGGCGCCCGCGGAACCATGGTTCTCCCAGTTTCCTTTTCTTTTGTAAGCGGCGCCCGCGGTCAGCGTATCCCCAGCTCTTTACTGTCAAGCACCAGCGTAAACGGCCCGTCATTGACCAGCTTCACTTCCATATCCGCGCCGAACACGCCATGCTCCACCTTGCTCACATAACCGCGGCAGCGTTCGATCACATGCTCATAGATCTGATTCGCCCAGTCCGGCGATCCGGCCCCTGTAAAGCCCGGCCGGTTGCCTTTGCGGCAGTCCGCAAAGAGCGTAAACTGGCTGACTACCAGCAGCTCTCCGCCCACGTCCGCCAGGGACAGGTTCGTCTTGCCGTTCTCATCGGCAAAGATCCGCAGACGGCAGATCTTGTCCGTCATCCTGTCGGCGGTCTCCATCGTGTCCTCGTCGGAAGCGCCCACCAGCAGAAGGAAGCCGCGGCCGATCGCGCCTACGACCGCTCCATCTATGGAAACGCTGGCTTCGGTTACTCTTTGAAGCACTACTTTCATCGCTTAGTCCGTATCCTCCCTGCGCGTTCCATCTCCGCGCCATATTGAAATACCGCCGCGGAACTTATTTATTTCCCCGCATAATCAGGCGGCCCGGCTGAAACCTTCCGGACCGCCTGCCTGTGCTTATTCTCCGGCCATGCCTTTCAGGCAGATGCTTCCGCCTCTCCGGCCAGGGCCCCGCCGTCAGGCTGTTCCCCGCCTTCCGTGCGGGACGCCGTTTCATTCTCCGTCTTTCGTTTCTCCTCCTGCGCGTTCCACTGAAGGATCGCTTCATTCAAAGAATACATCTTCGCGTCCAGCATATCCACCACGTCGGCGCATGCCTTCAGCTCCTTCTGGAGAAACTCCGGCGCGTCGCCGCCCAGCTTATAGTACATCTTATGTTCCAGACTGGCCCAGAAATCCATAGCCACCGTCCGAATCTGGATCTCTACCTTCGTCTCCACCGGCCCCTCGGTCAGATAAACCGGGATCGTCACCACCATATGGTAGCTCTTATAGCCGTTGGGCTTCGGATTCTTAATGTAATCCTTCACATACAGGACCGTAATGTCGGCCTGACGCGAGATCATATCCGCGATCTGGTAGATATCCGATGTAAATGAGCAGATGATCCTGACGCCGGCAACGTCGTTCAGCTTCTCCGTCATGTTGAAGGTATTCACCTCGCAGCCCATGCGTTTCAGCTTCTTGACGATGCTCTCCGGCGTCTTGAGCCGGGATTTCACATGCTCGATGGGATTATAATTGTATATGTGTACGAATTCGCTGTTCAGCACCTCGATCTTCACATTCATCTGCTTCAGCGCAGAGTTGTAAATGAACATCAGCGAATTCCACTGGTCGATCTGGTCATAGGTCTTGGGGATATAGGTCATGCGTATCCCTCCTCATTCGATATAATCGTACTATCGTCAATTCTTGAGATCCAGACCCTTCAGCAGGTCGCCCAGTCCTGTGGTAACCGGCGCGGAATTCTTGTAATGGAAATCGCTCTTCTCCTCGCGGCCTTCCCTGGGCTCGCGTCCCTCACCACGCGGCGCGCGGGGCTCGCGCGGCTCTCTCGCGGGCCTCTCGTCGTCTTCCTCGAGAGCCTTCATGCTCAGGCTGATCTTGCCGTTCGCCGTGTCGCGGATCTTGACCTTCACGGTCTGTCCTTCCTGAAGGACAACGCCCGGATGCTTGATCCTCTGACGGCTGATCTGCGACACATGCAGAAGTCCGGAAACTCCCTCTTCCAGACGTACGAACGCACCGTAGTCCTTCAGACTCTCCACAACGCCCTCTACAATGGCGCCGGGAACATATTTCTCCATTCTGGCCTTGCGCTCCGCGTCCCTGCGCTCGCGCAGCAGCTCCTTGGCGGACAGGACCAGTCTCTTCTTCTCCGGATCCACCGTGATAATGTAAGTGTCAATGTGCTTGCCGACGAACTCTTCCAGCTTCTCCACATAGTTCAGCGCGATCTGGGACGCCGGGATGAACGCCTTCATATCATCAACGAACGCGATGGCTCCGCCCTTGACGATCTCCTTGACCTTTACATTGATGACTTCCTTATCTTCCATCTTCTGGCGCAGCTCTTCCCACTTCTCTGCGCTTACGGATCCGTCGTCCACGAATCCGCGGCTGCGCTTCTTCGCGTGCTCCTTGTAGGACTTCTCAAGCTCCTCCTTGAAGTCCTCCATGGTCTCGGTGGGCTCAGCCGGTTTCGCCGGTTCAGCCTCAGCGGCGGGTTCCGCGGCTTCCGCCTTCTCCGCGGCGGGTTCCGCAGCCTCTGCCTTCTCCGCGGCGGCCTCAGCGGCGGCTTCCGCGGCCTCTGCCTTCTCCGCGGCGGCCTCAGCGGCGGCTTCCACGGCCTCGGCTTTCTCCGCGGCTGCTTCCGCAGCGGCTTCGATGTTGTCTGTTTGCGCCTTCAGCATTTCTTCACTCATGTTTGTAACTCCTCCATCTTGCATATTTAACAGAATGCACGCCCTTTTCGTCCTGTGGACGGCGTATGAATCTATTATACTATAAAAATCAAATTTCTACCTCATTTTTTTTGTGGTTTTATAAAAAAATTTGTGATATATTTAAAAATGTACTATTTACCGCTCCCGAACGGCCAAAATGCGCTCTTTCGGGGGCCGCACGACAGAAAGAAGGACCTTTTATGCGAGATATTATGGACCTGCACACCCATACCGTCGCCAGCGGCCACGCCTACAACACCCTCTACGAGATGGCCCACGCCGCTTCCGGGCAGAAGCTGGAACTCTTCGGCTCCACGGACCATGGTCCCCGCATGGGCGGAGCGCCCCACGAACTGTATTTCATCAATTTCAAGGTGATCCCCAACGAGCTCTTCGGCGTCCGGCTCCTGATGGGATGCGAACTGAATATCCTGGATTACGAGGGGCATGTGGATCTGGTCCCTTACCACCTGAAGAAAATGGATTACGCCATCGCGAGCATCCACGTGCCCTGCTTCACCGCGGGCACCGTGGCGCAGAACACGGCGGCCATCGTCGGAGCCATGAAGAACCCCTACGTGAAGATCATCGGCCACCCGGACGACTCCCGCTTCCCCATCGACCCGGATACGGTCGCGGCGGCGGCGAAGGAACACCACGTACTCCTGGAGGTCAATAATTCCTCCCTGAATCCCCGCGCCTCCCGCAAAGGCGCCCGCGAGAACTACGCGGCGCTCCTGGAGCGGTGCGTCCATTACGGCACTCCCGTCATCATGGGCAGCGACGCCCACGTGGCGGCGGACGTGGGCAATCACGCGGGATGCATCGCGCTGCTGGAGGAGCTGCATTTCCCGGAAGAGCTGATCATCAATACTTCCGTGGAGAAACTGATCCCGTACATTCCGGCGCTGACGCTTAACGGACCGCACGAGGCGGGCTTCTGATCCTGCCGGCCGGACCTGGGCCGCGCAATGTGCTGATACACTGTAACTACACAAGAAACCGGCGGCAGCGCCGGGGAGGCATCTATGATCAACTTCCTGAATCTGGAATATTTCCTCGTGGCGGCGGAGGAATCGAGCATCACAAAAGCCGCCAGAAAGCTTAATATTTCCCAGCAGTCCTTAAGCAGCCACATCGCCAACCTGGAGAAGGAGTTCGACATCACGCTGTTCAACCGGACCTCGCCGCTAACGCTGACCTACGCGGGGCGAATGCTTGCCAAGCACTCGCGGGAGATCCTGCACCTGCGGGACGAGACCTACCGGGAGCTGGCGGATATCAAGGACTTCTCGAAAGGCCGCCTGACCATCGGCATGTCCCACACCAGGGGCCGCCGGGTACTGCCGGAGATCCTGCCGGTCTACCGGGAGCAGTTTCCCAATATCGAGCTGCATCTGCGCGAGGGCAATACCCGGGAGCTGGACGCGGAGCTTCTCCACGGCGAGGTGGACCTGATCATCGACATGCTGCCGATCAAGGGCGAGAATATCGAGACCGTCCCGGTCTGTGAGGAGGAGATCCTGCTGATCGTGCCCGACAGCCTGTTAGAGAAGCTGTATCCGGAGCGGGTCGAGGAGATCAAGGCAAAGCTGGAGGAAGCGGCGGATCTGACGCTTCTGGCCGACTGCCCGTTCCTGCTGATCAATACCGGCAACCGGGTGCGTTCCCTGGCGGAGGAGATGTTCGCCGACGCCCAGATCTCGCCTCCCATCGTCCTGGAGACCGAGAATATCGAGACCGTGCTCTCCCTGTCCCTCAAAGGCATGGGCGCCACGTTCTATCCGAAAATGTTCATGACAGAAAGCGACGAATGGCGCCGCGCCCTGACGCAGGCCGCCGGCATCGGCCTGTACCATCTGAACCACCCGAAGGCCCACGGCATTCTCGGGATCGGATACCACAAAGGGCACTACATGTCGCGGGCCACGCAGGAATTCATCCGGGTGGCGAAGGAACAGCTGCAGAAATATTCGCGGGAAGAGGCGTGAACCGGATGCCCGGCATTTCTGTCCGGCAAGGATACCGCAGCACAAACCGTGCCGCGCGGGAACGGTGCCGCGTGAAGATTTATCCTTGACAAATTGGTCTCCTTCCGATATAATCAGTAATGGTTATCATTATTGAATACCGTGCACATGGAGGGATTGCCATGAAAACACTCAAACACAGCCGCCAGCGGGACGCGATCCTGAACTGCCTCATGGCGAGGCACGACCATCCCACTGCCGACGCGGTCTACGTAAGCGTCCGGGAGGAATTTCCCAATGTCAGCCTCGGCACCGTCTACCGGAACTTAAATCTTCTGGCGGACCTGGGCGAGATCCGGCGCTTAAACTGCGGCAGCGGCCCGGAACGGTTCGACGGAGACACCCGCCCCCACTACCATTTTATCTGCAGGGAGTGCGGACAGGTGACCGACCTTCCGATGGATGTGCTGGATCGGATGAATACGGAAGCCCAGGAATACTGCGGCGGGAAGATCGACAGCCATATCACGTATTTCTACGGCATTTGCAGAGATTGTCTGGACAAAGCGGAAAAACATTTATAAAATGATAACATCTGCTTGACAAGTATTTTTGTATATGCTAAGCTAATAATAGGAACTATTATTAATTTTAAATTAAAAGAAAAGGAGATATTCACTATGAAAAAATGGGTTTGCAAAGTTTGTGGTTATGTACATGAGGGCGACACCGCTCCGGAGTTTTGCCCGGTCTGCAAGGCGCCGGCCGATAAGTTCGAGGAGCAGAAGGATGAGATGACCTGGGCTGCCGAGCACGCCATCGGCGTGGCGAAGGGCGTTCGCGAGGACATCGTCGCTGATCTGAGAGCGAATTTCGAAGGCGAGTGCACTGAGGTAGGTATGTACCTGGCGATGGCCAGAGTCGCCCACAGAGAGGGCTATCCGGAAGTCGGTCTGTACTATGAGAAGGCCGCCTATGAGGAAGCCGAGCACGCCGCTAAGTTCGCCGAGCTTCTGGGCGAGGTCGTCACCGACAGCACCAAGAAGAACCTGGAACTGCGCATAGCCGCTGAGAACGGCGCTACCGCCGGCAAGGTCGACCTGGCGAAGCGCGCGAAAGAGCTGAACCTGGATGCGATCCACGACACCGTCCATGAGATGGCCCGCGACGAGGCCCGACATGGAAAGGCGTTCAAGGGACTGCTGGAGAGGTATTTCGGCTGATCTTAGATGCTTATTCTAGAGACTATTCAAGAGGAATGGGTGCGAACCCGTTCCTCTTTTTCTACTCCTGCTGCCCCATTCCATTCCTGCTTTTTCTCGGTACATTTCGTTTTGAACTTCAATTTTTTTCTTATAAAATTCTTGCTATTCTATCGCCCCTATGGTAGACTATAAGCACATCGACAGGAATTCTTGTCCTGTCTGTATCTGGCATCTGATCGGGCATTCCCCGGTGGATCCCATGATGGAACCCATAGTTGCGCGGATTTATTTTGTCTGCGCGAAACAGCAGGAGGTATACAAATGTATATGCAGAAAAGAAGTCCAGCCGGTGAAGATGCCGGCAGATCGAATGAACGGCCGCCCTGGTACCACGCCATGGGAGAACGGATCCCGGAAGATGAGATACGAGAAAAGATTTATGCCTCTCCGGAGCTGGCTGAACAGTTCGAAGCGCTGACGCCCGAACGGCAGAAACATTTCCTCAACATGTGCAGCGGCGCAGCCGGAATAATGATCTGCTACGATTCATTTTTCAAGTACGTGTTCAACCCGGTAGCTCACCGTGAACGTCTGTCCCGGTTCCTTTCCTGTATTCTTGAACGGCAGGTGCGCGTAGAAAGCGTGCTGCCGAACGAGGGCGGCAGAATCGCGCCCGCAAGCCCATTTGTTATCATGGATATCGTGGTAAAGCTCGAGGACCAGGCGCTGGCAAACACGGAGATCCAGAAAATCGGTTATCTGTTCCCCGGCGAACGGGCGGCATGCTACTCCAGCGATTTGGTGCTGCGGCAGTATTCCGCGCTGAAGGAAACGGTTTCCGGTCTATCCCTGTACCGGCAGATGCGGAACGTGTATACGATCGTGATCATGGAAGAAAGCCCAAAAGAATTCCATCGTTATCCGACATACATACATCGGGGAAAACAGATGTTTGACACGGGACTTAAGATGCCGCTATTGCAGGAATATATTTTCGTGCCACTTGACATTTTCCGCAAAAAGCTTCAAAATGAGAATATTAAGACGGAACTGGAGGCATGGCTGGGTTTCCTGGCGTATGACGATCTGGAAAGGATCTGGGAGATCAGCCGATATGACCCGGTATTCAAAGAGATGTACCATGATCTCTCAGAATTCCGCAGGAAACCAAGGGAGGTGCTGGGAATGTTTTCGGAAGCGTTACTCAGGATGGACGAAGCTGAGGCGAGATATTATGTAGATCAGCTGCGGAAGGAATCCGAGGCGTTGAAGGCGGAACTGGAGACGAATAAGGCCGCATTGGAATCAAGCAAAGCGGAGCTGGCGTCGAATCAGATGGAATTGGCGTCCAGCCAGGCAAAATTAGCGTCTAACCAGGCAGAATTGGCGTCCAGCCAGGCAAAATTGGCGTCCAGCCAGGCAAAATTGGCATCCAGCCAGACAGAATTAGCGTCAAAAGACGCCACCATCGCCGAACTTCGCCGGGAACTTGAAGCGCTGCGCATGGCTTCGCAGCATTAAAACTCGGTGCAGATACCACTGCGAGCAGGGCGTCGCTGACGCTCTGCTCGCGTGAAGACAAAACTGACCCCTTAGATCACCTTCCTGACACAAAGCGGAACACATTCCACGACAGACTGTGCAGCTCCGCCGTCACCTTCCCGCTCTCGCAGGACGTTTTCGTATTGATCTTCGGCATGACAGCGTCCGGATGTTCCCAGGTATTCGCCGCGTCAAGATCATCCGTATACATCTCAATATGCTCCGCAAATTCAAACCCTTCGAACGCGGAAGCGTCGATCTCCACCGTGCTGCCGCCGTCCCATCTGCGGTTGATCACGAAGATGGTGAGTTCATCCGCCTTTCTGCGCGAAGCGCCTGCTGCCGCCGTCTTCTCCTGCGTTCTGCCGCGATCCGCAGTTCCCGCCGTCTGCGATTGCCCCATCATACCAGCGCAATCCGGCGAGCCAACCGCCGTCTTCTCCTGCGCTCCGCCGCAGTTCAGCGCCGCGGCCACATCGATGAACGGCACGCCTTCCTTCGTTGGATACTGCGAGTTATCGTCGACGGCGTACCCCGGAATATCAAAGGTATCGCAGTCGACCGCGGCGGCCAGCGATACGCCCTGCCCGTACTTCATCAGCTGCGTAAACGGATAATACCCTGCCGAGCGCCAGATATGCTCACGGTCAGAGGCAGCGAGCGTTCCGAGGCCGCCCGTCATGCAGCCGACCTTGACGCGGTCTGCGTGTCTTAAGAAGGCGAGAAGCACCGACGCGTTGCCCAACGCGCCCACCATATCGCCCGCGCGGCGCATCGGCGGCCGATCCGGGAACATATTGTCCGGGTCATGGCGGACAAACCGGCGGTTCGGATCGAATACATAGTGGTCCGCGTAAAGATTATGGACCCCGCCGCCGTAGCGGAACGGGCGGGGCGGCCGCGACATCGCGCCGTACTCGTCGAACGAGATCATGACCTTCTTCGGGCTGCGGCATTTCGCGCGGACATACTCCAGCATCGCTGTCTCCGTATTGATAAAATCCTCATAATAGAGCGCTCCGCCCAGAAGCGCGCCGAAATCTCCCGGAGGCGCGGAGTGGTAATGGTGGATGGAAAGATAATCCACGGACTCATAGCACTCCTGCATGACCTGCAGGTCCCATTCTGGAAAATGCGCCATGAACGGCGCGGAAGAACCGCAGACGCCGGTCTCGATGGAACCGTCGACCCATTTAATCGCCTTCGAAATCTCATTCGCCTTGATGCCGTACCCCTTCGGGTCGCGCTCCCAGGAACCGACCTGCCACGGACCGTCCATTTCATTTCCCAGATACCAGAGCTTTACGCCGTAAGGCGCCTCATGCCCGTTCTTTCGCCGCAGATCCGACCACCAGGTGCCGCCATCGTGATTCGTATATTCCACGCAGGAGACGGCGTCATTGATCCCGGCCGTGCCCAGATTCAGCGTATATAACGGCTCCGCGCCGATCTTCTCCATCCACTGCAGATATTCGTCGTGGCCCACGTCATTGGGAATATACTGGTGCCACGCGAGATCCAGATGCGCCCTGCGCTCGGAAATGGGGCCAATCGAGTCCTTCCAGTCCCAGCCGGAGACGAAATTGCCGCCCGGCAGCCGGACCGCGGGATTCGGCGTCTTCCGCAGCGCCTCGATCACGTCCGTCCGGAAACCCTGCGCATCGGCCGTAGGATGTTTGGGATTATACATGGTGCCGTTGACCATCGTGCCGATGGGCTCCAGAAATGAACTGTAAAGCCGCGGCGATATCTCGCCGATCCGAAACGACGGGTGAACGGTTATCTTTGCTTTCTTTGCCATACAGGATTCCTCCTTAAAATGAACAGCTCATAATACGAGGAGAGCGTCACTGGCGCTCTCCTCGCATGGAAATACGGGAAAGGCGTCACCGGCGCCTTGCTCGCATAGTAATACAAAAACGCGTCATCGGCGCCTTGCTCGCATGGTAACAGCAAACCGGGAAATCCAAACGCAGGACTTCCCGGTCTTTCACCATACTCCTCTTTTGTTACGTTTCCGGCTTCTCCACCTGCACGATCGCGCTTTTCTGCATCGGAATACGGCAGTTCTTATTGCTGCCGAACTCGATGATCACGGTGTCGTCGGTCATATCGATAACCACGCCGTAGAACCCGCTGCTGGTGAGCACATTGTCGCCCACGGCGACGCTGGCCAGAAGCTCGGCCATCCTCTTTTTCTCCTTCTGCTGCGGACGAATGGCGATGAAATACATCATACCGATCAAAAATACCGCATAGATCAACCAAAATCCCACTCCGCCGGCTCCGCCGGACGCTGTCGCTGTCAACATATCAATTTCCTCCTTCACTCATCCCCGCCAGCTTGCCCGCTTTGTACTCGCTGTAGCGGTGGGCCTCGATGGCGTCCCTTATTTCTTCCATCATTGTATTATAAAAATACAAATTATGCAACACACACAAACGCATTCCCAACATTTCTTTCGCCTTGAACAGGTGCCGGATGTAAGCCCGGCTGTAGGAACGGCAGGCCGGACAGCCGCAGCCTTCCTCGATCGGACGGTCGTCCAGCTCGTACTGCTGGTTGTGCATATTCAGTTTCCCATGGTTCGTGTAGACGTGGCCGTGGCGCCCGTTGCGGGTCGGATAAACGCAGTCGAAGAAATCCACGCCCCGCTCCACCGCCTCCAGGATATTGGCCGGCGTCCCCACGCCCATCAGGTAGGTGGGCTTCTCAAGCGGCAGATACGGCACCGTCTCGTCCAGGATCCGGTACATCTCCTCGTGGCTCTCGCCCACCGCCAGCCCGCCGATGGCGTAGCCGTCCAGATCCAGCTCGGAAATAGCCTGCGCGTGAGCGATACGGATGTCCTCGAAGGTTCCGCCCTGATTGATGCCGAACAGAAGCTGCTCCCGGTTCAGGGTATCCGGCAGGCTGTTAAGCCTTTCCATCTCGTCCTTGCAGCGCCTAAGCCACCGGGTCGTACGGTCCACCGAATCCTGCATATACTCCCTGGTCGCCGGATGGGGCGGACATTCGTCCAGCGCCATCGCGATGGTCGAACCCAGATTCGACTGGATCTGCATGCTCTCCTCCGGCCCCATGAAGATCTTGCGCCCGTCGATGTGGGAATTGAAATACACTCCTTCTTCCTTGATCCTGCGCATCCCCGCCAGGGAGAACACCTGAAACCCACCGGAATCCGTCAGAATCGGCCGATCCCAGTTCATGAACTTATGCAGGCCGCCGAACTGCCGGATCAGCTTGTCGCCGGTCCGCACATGGAGATGGTAGGTATTGGACAGCTCCACCTGGGTACCCAGCTGCCGCAGATCGTCGGTGGACACGGCGCCTTTGATGGCCCCTACGGTCCCCACGTTCATGAACACCGGAGTCTGGATCGTGCCGTGGACGGTGGTTACCTCCGCCCGCTTGGCACGTCCGTCCTTCGTTATCAACTGATATCTCATAAATTATCTGCTTTCTAAATCTGTCGTCTGCTGCTCTGCCGAAATCCCCTGCTGTATCGGCGCGTGTCTGCAGATCGCTTTCACTGCCGCTCGCCAGCCTCGCGGCTGAATCTTCCGCTCTGCCGCTTACTTCGCCGCCTTCTTCTCCTTAGCCGCCTTCGCCGCTTTCATTTCCTTCGTCTTATGGGTCAGAACCAGCCACAGAGCGCCGGTGACGCAGACGGACGAATACGTACCGCAGACGATACCCGCCATCAGCGGCAGCGCGAACTCACGGATGGAGCTGACGCCCAGGATGAACAGCACGAACACCATGATAAACGTAGTCAGCGAGGTGTAGATGCTTCTGGTAAATGTCTGCGTGATACTTACATTCACCAGCTCATCCAGGCTCTGCTTCGACGTCTTCGTCTGCAGGTGCTCGCGGATCCGGTCGAAGATCACGATGGTCGCGTTGATGGAGTAACCGACGATGGTCAGCATGCAGGCGATAAATGTGGAACCCACGGACCACCGCGCCACCGCATAGAAGGTCAGCACCACCATTACGTCATGCACCAGGGCCGCCACCGCGCTGGTCGCGAAATTGATATCCTTAAACCGGAACCAGATATAGAGAAGCATCAGGATCGTCGCCACGATCACGGCCACAATCGCGTCCTGCTTCATCTCGTCGCTGATCGCGCCGGAAATATTCTCCGTGGTAATGGTCTCATTGTCCACGCCGAACTGCTCCACCAGCGCGTCGGCCATCGCCTGTCTCTGCTCCACGGTCAGGGTCTGGGTCCGGAAAATAACCTCCGTCGTTCCGGCAACCTTCTGCTGCTGCACGTCAGTCACGCCGGTCGCCTCGCGGATCACCGGGATCACCTGGCTGTCGATCTCCTCAAGCGTCATATCCGTCGTAAACGGCACATTCGTCGAAGTACCGCCCTTGAAATCCATGCCCCAGTTGAGGGCGCCGCGTCCGGTCACCGCCCCGCCAGCCATAAAGACCCAGCCCAGCAGGATCGCCGCGATGGAAATTGTAAAGAATATTTTTTTCTTTCCGACAAAATCCGTCGGCGCCTTGTCCTTCTTCACGCCGTACAGCTTCACATTCTGCAGGCCCAGATCATACAGGGCGTACAGAGCCGTTCTGGTCACGAACAGCGCCGTGAACATGGACAGAAGAATACCGATCGCCAGCGTCGTGGCAAAGCCCTTCACCGTACCGGAACCACGCAGATACAGCACTGCCGCCGCGATCAGCGTCGTCACATTGCCGTCTACGATCGCCGACAGCGCCTTGCCGAAACCGGTCTTGATCGCGGAACGCACCGTCTTGCCCACGCCGATTTCTTCCATGATACGCGTGAAAATGATCACGTTGGCGTCCACGGCCATACCGATGGAAAGGATGATACCGGCGATGCCGGGCAGCGTCAGCGTCACTTCAAACGCGGACAGCAGGATCATTTCCAGACCGGCGTAAAGAGCCAGAGCGATAACAGAAGCCACGCCGGGCACCCGGTACACCACGATCATGAAGACCGCAATGATAATAAATCCGATCAGCGCCGCCATAAGGCTTGTGCGGATCGCGTCCTGCCCCAGCCTTGCGCCGACTACCTGAGACCGCAGCTCCTCCAGCTCCAGAGACAGAGAACCGATGCGGATCGTGGAAGCCAGGTTCTGCGCCGCCTCATAATTCTCCATACCCTCGATATAGCACTCGCCGCCGGTGATCGCCGTCTGCACGGTCGGCGCCGAAACAACCTGATCGTCGTAAATGATATAAATGGGTTCGCCGATATGCGCCGAAGTCGCGTCCGCAAACGCCTGCGTCCCTTCTTCATTAAAACCAAGGCTGACGATATAATTGTCAAGTCCCGTGGTCTGATCCTTCATGATGCCGGCCTCGGCACGGACCACCTGGTCGCCGGTCAGGATCACATTGCCGTCCGGATCCAGGAAGCTTAAGGAACCGGGCTTGCCAAGTTCTTCCAGAATCGTATTGGCATCCGATACGCCGGGGATGTCGATATTGATCCGGTTATTGCCCTCCTGGTACACCTGCGCCTCGGTGCTGTAGTTCTGCACCCTCTGCTGCAGCTTGTAAATGGTGTCGGACATATCCGTGTCGGACGGATTGTCGATGACGGTCCGGTAGGTGATGCTCACGCCGCCAGCCAGATCCAGGCCCAGCTTGATGTCGTCCGCCGTGTCATAGCCGAACCAGCCGAATACGGCCACACAGGCCAGCACGGCGATCAGGCACAGCAGACCTTTTCCTTTTCCACTTTTCATTGCTTTTATCTCCTTTGCTACTATAATGCACTTGTTCTGTTCCGGGTTCCGCCGGATCCGGGTCGGCGCGCTTCTTGCCGCTGCGGTCGGTTTCTGCGGACTCACGCGCGCCCTCTGTTGCCGCGCCCTGGCTTCTGCGGTCCCTCGCCGGCGCGCGCCGTGCCTTCTATGCCTCGTCCTCCGCCAGCGCCGCCTTGATCATGATCGCGCATTCGATCCGCTTCTTCTGCATCTCGCAGCCGATCTCGTACGCGCCCGTGATCGAACCATCGTAGTTCCAGGCGTTAGCTGCGCAGCCGCCGCTGCAGTAGAACCGCGCGAAGCAGTCCCGGCATTTATCCTTAGCGTAGACGTTCACCAGCTTGAACTCGTCACGAAGCTCCGTATTCGTGATGCCCTCGTCCACATTTCCCAGAAGGAACTGCTCCTGGCCCACGAACTGATGGCAGGGATACAGATCCCCCCACGGCGTCACCGCCAGATACTCCGTCCCTGAACCGCACCCCGAAAGCCGCTTGGCCACGCAGGGACCCTGGTTCAGATCGATCATGAAATGGAAGAAATTGAACCCGCGTCCCTCTTTCTTCCTCTTAATATACTCAACTGCCAGCCGGTCATACTCGGCCAGTATCTGCGGCAGGTCCTCCTTGCGGATCGCGTAAGGCTCATCCGGCGAAGCCACCACCGGCTCCACCGACATCTGCTTAAAGCCCAGATCCGCGAAATGCAGCACATCGCTCGCAAAATCCAGATTATACCTGGTAAATGTCCCGCGCACATAATAATTCATCTGCCCGCGGCTCTCCGCAAACTTCTGAAACTTCGGGACAATGATGTCGTAGCTGCCCGCGCCCTTCCGGAACGGCCGCATCCGGTCGTTGACTTCCTTACGTCCGTCCAGGCTCAGGACCACATTCGACATCTCCCGGTTGCAGAACTCCATGATCTCGTCATTCAAGAGGACGCCGTTGGTCGTCAGCGTGAAGCGGAACTGCTTGTCATGCTCCGCCTCCTGGGACCGGCCGTACTCCACCAGCCGCTTCACTACGTCCCAGTTCATCAGCGGCTCGCCGCCGAAGAAATCTACCTCCAGGTGCTTCCGGTTCCCCGAATTTGCAATCAGGAAATCCAGCGCCTTCTTCCCCACCTCAAAGCTCATCAGCGCCCGCCGGCCGTGGTATTCGCCTTCCTCGGCGAAGCAGTAGCGGCAGGCCAAGTTGCAGTCGTGGGCGATATGCAGACACAGCGCCTTCACGACCGTCTTGCGCTTCTTAAAATCGATCACATAGTCATGGTAAATGTCCTTCGTGAACAGCTGCTCGGCGTCGATCAGCTCCTGAATATCGCTCATCGCGTCCGCGATATCCTGCGCGCTGCAGCCGTATTTCTCCGCCAGCTGCTTCTCGACGCGCGTACGGAGTTCCGCCGGGATCCGGGTAAGTCCGGCGGCGTCCGATTCCGGAACCTGCTCTCCCGGCTCAGGCGTTCTTCCGGCCGTTTCTGCTTCTTTCCCGATTTTCTTCTCCGTCTCCGGCATCTCCGCCGCCAGCAGCGCCACCGCGTCGTAGACCACATCGTCCACCACATGGACTGCGCCGCTGTTGACGTCCATGACAATGTTATATCCGTTATTCCTGTATTGATGAATCACTCGATGTCTCCTCACATGACCGGCGCCTCCGCCTGCGCCTGCACGGAATGATCCGCACACAACTGGCGCTGGCCGCCCGTCATATTTGCACAATAACAAACGAAATACCCCTACAATCATAAGGACCGTAGGGGGTTCCTCGCTCACTGCATATTCATTTGATAAGTGCCGCCGTGTGCGCGCGTCCGTTTGGACTCAGCCCTTATTTCCGCACATCGACGCGCACACGACCGCCTTACTATCGATTCGCGTTCTCACAGCTCTGATTGCCAACCGTGCAGGATGTCTTGCACGCGGACTGGCAGGATGTCTGGCACTCGCCGCAGCCACCCTTCTTCATGCTCTCCTTCAAAGTGTTTCCGCTTAACGTCTTAACCTTCTTCATGTCGTATCCTCCTTCCAAAGCATCCCTAGTATATCATAAGAACTCAATTGTTGCAAGGTCTTCTTGTACTATTTTCGCATATCCGCTAATATACTGAACCAACAAACCACCCAAAAGGAGACCTCCTATGGACATCTCCGCACCCAAAGTATTTCTCCGTTCCCTTCTTTTTTCCTACCTGCTGTCCGCCATCCTGCTGATTGCCGTTTCCTTCGGCCTCTATAAACTGCGCCTCCAGGAGAGCCATGTGCATTTAGCCGTCAATATCGTCTATATTCTCTCCTGCGCCCTGGCCGGCTTCCTCGCAGGCAAAGGCATGCGCCGCGGCCGCTTCTTCTGCGGCGCCATCGCAGGCCTTCTGTATTTCGCCGTCCTTCTGGCCGTGTCCGTCCTTTTAAATAAAGGGCTGACCGCAACACCGCTGGAACTGGCCGCCGCCGCAGGCTTCTGCACCGGCAGCGGAATCATCGGCGGCGTACTCAGCTAGGCAAATGTGCTCTGGGGATGCGGCAGCTGGCGGGCTTCCGCCCCGGCAGCGAAACCATCGGCGGCGCGCTCAGCCAGGCAAATGTGCTCTGGGTACGCGGCGTCAAAGCGCCGGAAAGGCAAAAAAACGCCGGGAGCAGCATTACCGCCTCCGGCGTCATTTCTATATTCCTATACAATTCTATCTTGCACATCAGCAATTACTCAAATACCACACAGCCCACGACGTTCTTCTGCAAATCTTTCGCTTTCTCAATCTCCAGCGCCACATCGCTGTATGCCGAACTGCCGCACTGTTCCACCAACACTACGCCGTCGCACTCCGGCAGCTGCCTGAGCGACTGCTCGTCACGCAGCACATTGCCTCCGGCCATCACCTTCACGCCGGCCAGCCGGCTTTCCAATCCGCTCACGACCTGCGAAAGCAGCTTCGGATCCGCCGTTCCGAGCACCATAAGCGACTTCACATCCCCGGCGTAATTGGAAATATTCGCCGCGATCAGACCGTACTCCGCGGAAGTATCCGTATTGCCTGCCCGTCCCTCCAGCTTCCGCAGCCGCGCATCCACAGCAGAGAGCTTCTTCGCCGAAGCCGGAAGCTTGCCAAGGATCTTCACACGGTAACGATTCTTCAGTTCCTTCGCCGAATACAGCTTATCGCTCATCAGGAAGATCACGCATACCACGAATACCACCAGGAACGCGCCCAGAACACATCCCAGAACCGCGTATTTAATGCCATTCTTGACGGCCGTCATCGTGGATGTAGACGGCTTCTCCGGTTCCTCCAGAGCGTCCAGCTCATCCTGCTTCTTCTCAAGGCTGTCATTCAGGGTAGTCAGACGGTCGCTCTGCGCCTTCTGCGTATCCTGAAGGTTCAGATCCACCTTCGAACCAACGCTGGAACTGACCTGGCTTACCGTATGATTGCCAATGCTTGTCCGAATCTGATCCTTCTTGCTATCCACGCCGTCCAGCATGGCATCCATGATCTTCTCAGCGGTACTCTCCGTCTCACCCTTCGCTTCAATCGTCAGAAGATTCCCGGATACCGCGACCGAAACCAGCTCCTCCAGATAGCGCTCATCCATGCCAACGCTATCCGCCACGGTCTTAAGGAATTCCAGATTCGTAAGCGCAGTCCGATACGACGCCAGAATTGTATCCGTAAAATTCAGATTCTGATACACCATATCCGGCATGATCTGATAGTCTGTCTTAATAAAGAGAACCGTCTGCGCCACCCACACATCGTAGGGACTCATATTCATAAGCGCTGACTTCTCCAGATAATCCTGCTGATCCTCAATACTTTTCGTCAGGTTCTCGATCTCGCGCTCGCAATTAGCCTTGTTCTTCTCATACAGCTCCAAAGCCGCGTCGTAATCCTTCTGCGCCTTCTCCACCGTCGCGGCGTCATTCTGGCTCCGATAGGAGCTCACCGCACGGTATCCGCCCAGCACAACCGCCAGCACGACCGCAACCAGTATAATCGGCCGCCACTTATAAAGCACGGCGAACATCAGGTCTTTCAGATCGATTTCCTGTTCATATGTATTATTTGGCTCCATCATGTATCTCCTTAAATTGTATTCATCATCCTTTATCCTATCATAGAATTAAATATAAGGCAAGACAGACCTGAAAGAAATTTCTTCTATTTTTGACAAACATTCTTTCCTGTAGGTCAGTATATCGCCCCAAGGCGTGGTAAATATAGGATAGACTGTTAGCTATAGAAAGACTGAGGTTTTGATTGAAAAGAGAGCCATCGGGGTGCTTGGACAGGATATACCAATCCATAGTATCTTAAACCATATAACAGCAGACCTTGGAGATGGTCTATAACCACTACTACATTACAATACGAGGAATGGCATATGAGGATACAGGAAGCGACTATACTGAGAATACAACAGCTGCGCAAGCAGAAACACATGTCCGTGTACACCTTGATCTACCAGAGCGGCATGCCATCTTCTACAGTAAAAAGCATCCTGCGCGGAAAAAGCCAGAACCCCGGCATCGTGAACATCAAGTGCCTCATCGAGGGGCTTGGCGTCAGCATCAGGGAATTTTACGATTCTGACATTTTTGATGATTTGGAATCGGAAGACTGAGTGCGGGGGAAATGTTTATTGGCAAATCCAGAAAGCGTGTCGCTGGCACGCTTTTTGCATGTTGACGTAATATAAGCAGGATGGTATCGGCGCCCTGTTTGCGTAGAAATACAAAACCTAGGCGCTTGCCGTTCCCTAATGAGAAATGGTGATGGCCTTGGTTCAAGAGGAACTGTTCCAGAAGCTCTATGATGAGATCAGTGAAAATATCGTCCCAGTCAGGCCAGACCGACACTATCACAGGACAAAGGGCCAGCTAGCCAGCAACTATTCAAACACGCATAAACGATGTTATTGAGTGAGGTAAGGTATTACTATGCTCTCAAAGGTAGCGTAAATTAGTTTGTGTCTTTGGTAAAAAATGGCTCCTTTTTTCCCTAGTTTCACGCGGAATATGATTTCTGATCTCCGCGAACTCCGGTTTTGTCCGATACAGATAATCGGCTATGACCTGCATCAGTTCAAAGTCATTTTCATGGTCAAGGTCAAGGACAGCGGTATCATACATCTCGATTATCTCATAGTATCCACCAGTAAACCCGCCGCCTGATTGCAAACACGCCGGCTTATATGCGTAAAGAGAGGCATTCATATCATAAATAGCGGGTGCCTGTTGACGGGATGTAAATTCCGATGTAATCACCTTATGGGCGCCTTCTTTTTCCGTATATACGACCTGATTAAAATACGGATTTCTTCTTGCGGTTGTGACTGAATAGGTGATATCAGCTCCCGTCTTGAAATGCCTGTCCACCAGGTGTGCCAAGTCTTCCACCGTTCTGAGTGGTGACGTGATATCCAAGTCCACCGCTGCATCATACTGATCGTTTTTTCTTTTCTCCATCTGAAGGATGCAGTCCAGAATAACATCCTTCTTTCCAATCACATCGCCGCTAAGTTCCGGGCTTCTTTTAATCAGGTTAACTTTCATAAAAGGATTTCTATCCATAAGCTGCAGCAGCTCGTCGCTGTCCGAATTGATAACGACATCCCAGTCAATCCCCTGACCATATTTCTTTATATACAAATCAATGGCAGACAGCGAATAATAGGCTAACGGCCTGCCGCAGAACAGTCTGAGATTTTTATTCTTAATTCCTTTCGAACCAGCCCGGCCGCATATGGTAAACAGGATCCTCATTCCAAATACCCCCTCGTTATCTTAAGCGTCTGACATGCCTGCGGGATCGGATTATTGTTCTTTTCCTTTCCCTCAATAATACGGAAAAAGTTCTGCAGTTCTTTCTTCTGCATGGAATCCCGCTCCTCATGCAGATCGACGGTAACCCCAGACTTCCGGTAAGTGATTGTCTGACCGATCAGATCCGCCTCAATTGTATCCTCTTTCCCAAACAATTCTATCTTCCGCTCCGTATACCGTCCGAAATAGTCCAAATGCAGTTCCACTGTCTTATCCTTGTATTCTGCGATATAAACCGCAAGATCATCGCTGTCAATCTCAAGATCTGATTTTTTCGTTATAAGGCAATTTACCCGATCCGGCGCGCCTATAAGTTCGCAGATATAGTCCCACTCATGGATCAGATCGATAGACACCCCGCCGCCCAGTTCCTTTTTAGCGCTGTATGTCTCCCGGTAGTCCATCCCCGGTCTCCATTCCGGCAGATAACTGGACGAAATGCAGCGGATACTATAAATCCGCGAAAAATCCACCGTACGCTTCAGGTACTGGATCACATTGGAATAACGCAGCGGACACGCCACATAATATACGCTGTCACCTCTCAGCTGCAGGGCCTTCCAGTCCTCCCGGCCCGTCTCAAACACTGGTTTCTCAATAAAAAAATGCCTTCCATTACCATGTACCCTCTGCAGGGTCTGATAATGCAGGCGTGTCGGGTTCGTAATAAATATAACATCATAATCCTTCGGCAGACTGTCGAAATCATGGTATGTATCCCGTATAGTTTTTTCCAGCGCCGCTTCTATATTGCCTCCGTTTCCCGAACGCAGCACATCAATCTCTATTTCGTCACCATACAGTTCTTTTAGGTTCCTGATATGACGCTTGGCAATCGAACCGACTCCGATAAAGCACACTTTCATCCCACAGTCCCTCCCGCCTCAATACTGTCGATCAGCTGGAGCACCTTTTCATCATCCTCATACCCATACACATCTTCATTCCTGTGTCCGGAAAGGATATCCAAAAATGTTTCGATCTCCTTCCTGTACGCATTCTCAATGGCGAAGGCCTGGTAATGGTCCATATGCTCTGCCTGCTCATACAGATGAATGGGAAGCATTTTCTTCTGCTCCCCATCATAGGCGAATAGCCCGGACGGCGTCCCATCCCAGCGGATATGCAGCCCGTCCCCATAGATCTCCAGGTATCTTATCGCAGCAGGACTTACAACATCCACTGCCAGGATCCCCCTTATCCCGCTTTCATGCTCCACCTTCAGCAGATAGTTGTCATCATAATCAATCGCCAGCCCGCTCATTCTGTCCGACAGAACGTCAAATGATTTCACCGATCCAAACGTCTGCGTCATCCACGGCAGCTCAATCGCAAATATTTCCCTACAGCCATTGGATCGCTTCTCATTCACAAAGAAGTCCTTGTAGTTCTCCCACGGGTGCCAGTCCGGCAGGTACTGTCCCACATGATAAATATAGTCCAAACGTCCCGAATGCGCTGAAACTTTCTCTCTTATGTAAGCAACCTCTCTACGGTACAGCGGGGTAGATGATAAAAACAGAGTCAATCCCCTTTCCTTTGCCAGACGAATATTTTCTTCATAGCCATCAGAAACAAGATTGATTTCCGTAAACACATGCCACCCATTCAGGAGACATTGACGGATAATCCCGCCGTGGGAAAGCGGGGAAGTACAGACGAATGCCGCGTTGATATCCGGATGCTCATCCACAGCCTGTTGTATCGAGGCGACCGTCTGGATTCCAAGTACACTCTCTGCTTCCAGGCGGCGTTCTTCTCTGGTATCCATCCCGATGATTTCCAGTCCGTCTATTAAAGAAAGCTGTTTCAACAGACGGATTCTCCTTTTTCCCATTGAACCCAGCCCGATCACAAGTGCCTTCATTTATATCATCTCCCTGAATTTTCTATATGAACATCCGATTCTTATCTATATCTATTGATTCTTTGGCTTAAAACCAATATCATAAAATCCTTTTTTTAGATTGATCTTATCATGCAGTAAAAAGTCCTTGATGATTTCCACTATCTTCCCTGACGTAGTTCCATCACCATATTCATACGAAGCAATATGATCCATCTGCACAGCTTGAGCGATTGCTTTCACAATGTCATCCTTCAGCGGCTGACAGTTCACTATTGTTTTAGCCATCATTCTCCCGCTTTGACGATCCCCGATATTAACAGTGGGCGTACCTAAAACCGGGGCCTCAATAATCCCGCTGGAAGAATTCCCAAGTACAAATCTGGCATACTTTACTGCGCTTAGATACCGTATCATTCCTAGATTGGCAACAAAAACCGTATTCTTATGCGTGGAAGCAAAATTGTGCAGAATTTCATTTGCTATATCTCCACCGGCATCTGCATTTGCTTCCGTAATAACATAATAAATTTCACCATACTTTTCCATAGCCGCACACAATTCGCTCACCTGTTCCGACACAGACTGTTCCAGTGTAACCGGATGGAACGTAACCACCGCATACGGCATCTCAGAAGGGATCTTGATCTCACGTCTGATATCCTTCTCAGATAGCAACGGCGCATGCAAGATATTCTCCGTCCCTAAACTTCCCACGCAGAATACCCGTTCTGGGGATTCCCCCAGCTGTATTACCCGTTTCCTGTACTGTTCGGTCGAGGCAAAATGCAGATAGCTCATTTTGGACAGCGCATGACGGACACAGTCATCCACTGCACCTGCCGTTACTTCTCCGCCATGGATATGGCCGATCGGTATCCTTTCGTTCATTGCAGCGCAGGCAATTGCCAGCGTTTCTGTCCGGTCGCCTGTCATAACCAGCATATCCGGCCTGTGATTTCTGAAGTAAGCTGCAAACCCTTCCAGAGCGTTTGACATTGTCAAGGAAATCCCATACTCCGTATTGTCCTCTGACAAGATGGGAATGCACTGTGCTATGGGGAATCCGTCCGCTTCGATATCCCTAACCGTATAACCATGTTTATGAGACAAATGCGTCCCCGTAACAAGCAGTTCAAGCTGCAGATCCCCGTCCTCATGAATCGCACGTATTAACGGAATCAGCATACCATATTCCGCCCGCGTTGCCGTAACCACCGCCACCGTTTTCATAACTCAATCAACTCATCCTCTGCAAAATCTCTCACTGCCCGTCTCCCTAAAACTTCCGGCCACCTCATGGGATTGATTCCATTCCCTGGCCGCTTTGTCGTAATATTATCCTCTGTTAACAGTTCCCCTGCCCTTATGTTCTTCCGTGCTACAATACTCTTTCTCGCTATGGCAATGTTTTTCCGCTCAGATTCCGTAACAATTTTTTCAGATGTCCCGATTGCCTTCTCGATATGCCGTATGGCATCCACCATCTGCTTCAGTTCCCCCGCTTCCAGACTGGCCTTATGATCCGGACCTTCCATATTTCGGTCAAGTGTAAAATGCTTCTCAATCACCGTTGCCCCCATCGCCACAGCTGCAACCGGAACTTCAATCCCCTGTGTATGATCCGAATATCCTACTTCCACATTAAACTCTCTGCGCAGCGTGTCCATTGCCCTTAAGTTTACATCCTTATACGGCGCCGGATACTCCGTTGTACAATGCAAAAGACAGATTGTTCCGGCCCCATTATCTTTTAAGAGATCAACCGCCGCTCTAATCTCGGCCAGGCAGCACATTCCTGTTGACATAACAATCGGTTTCCCCGTTTTTCCTATTTTCACAAGATACGGGTAGTTTGTGACTTCCCCGGAAGGTATTTTCCAGAAGCTGATTCCAAGATTATCCAGCAGCGTAATGCTTTCCTCGTCGAATGCTGTGGAAGCAAAATCTATTTTCTTCTGTGCCGCATACTGGAACAATTCCGCAAAACATTCTCCAGGAAGCGTCAGCCGGCTCAGCATTTCCAGCTGGCCTTCTCCGCTTCCCGTTGTCTTTTTCTGATATTCGGCTTTTTGTGCATAACGGGAAACCAGGCTGGCAGGTTTAAAAGTTTGAAATTTGATACAGTCTGCCCCAGCCGCAGCCGCTTCTTCCACCATTCTTTTCGCCAGTTCCATGCTTCCGTTATGGTTGACACCGGCCTCCGCAATGATATACGTTTTATTCTTCATAATTCCTTCCACCCGCCTGCCCTCTGAGCCAGGTCTGCTATCCCTCCGCACTAATCTTTATGCCCTTCTTATAACTTCCCCAGCTCCAATAATTGTCTTATCCTGAATTTCCTGTCCCTGTATCACAGTTGCATTGGCGCCTATAAAACTATCCTGTCCAACCTTAACACTTCCACATAGCACAGCTCCGACAGACACATGACTGAACGCCCCAACACTACAGTCATGTTCAATGATTGCTCCTGTATTGATTATTACCTGATCATCAATGACCGTTCCTGAATTAATAACGGCTTTTTTCCCAATGAAAATCCCATTCCCCAGCCGTACATTCCGGGCCAGTATAGCCGTCCGGTCAATAACATTTGTAAAATGAAAGCCTGCTTCAACTGCCAAACCATACAGGCGTCTTCTCAAATCCGTGCTTTTTATTGAGCCAGCCGTTACAAAGGCATAATGGTAGCCCCGGTTATATAAATACAGCAATTCATCATCCGTCCCAACAACCGAAACCCCCATAACATCCTGTCCCACTTTTTCCGGCCGATCAAGAATGACTATGTCATCAAATTCCTGCCCCTGTAAAATGGAACCCAGTACGGACTCACAATGCCCCCCTGCTCCCAGCAGCACAAGTTTCTTCATGTCTTCTCCAGCCTTTTCTTCATCCGCTCCAGCTCATCCAGCTGCCCCATATCAAGCCACTTATCTTCCGATATCCGGTACACACCAACCGATTCCCCGTCATCGATACATTTCTGGATCACATCCGTGATATGGATAAACGTATTATCCGGTATCCTCTCCAGAAATTTCGGCTCCAGCACATACAGGCCCGTGTTCGTAATAAATGACATCTCCGGTTTCTCATTCAGTTTCAAAGCCTGGCCGGAACCAGAGGTATCCACCGTCCCATATGGGATGACGACATGCTTTTCCGCACAGACCATTGTCGCAATGTTCCCCTGCTCCTTATGCTGCCTCAGTATATCGCTGTAATCTTCCTCGATCAGGATATCGCAGTTGCTCATAAAAAAAGTGGATGTGTACTTTCCCTCCAGCAGTTTCAATCCTCCGCCTGTTCCCCGGTATTCCGTTTCCTCCACAAACGACAGGTCTATATGGTCCTCATGGTCCATGAAATAGGACTTGATAAAATTCTTTTTGTAATTGACGATCATGTCAAACTGCGTGCATCCATACGCCCTAAAGTGGTCTATGATGTGCTCCGTGATCGTCTTCTCCCCGATCGGGATCAGCGGTTTGGGAAGGATCTGCGTATACGGATACAGCCTGGTCCCTTTCCCTCCTGCCATGATGGCTACAGGAATATGTATCTGTTTTCGGGCCGGTTCCGATGGTTCATGCAGGAAAACAATTTTCACGATCTCCCCGCGATGGTTCAGAAGCGGCAGCGACCGGATACGGAACCGCCCCATCACCTCCCCCGCCTTTGCTTCTTCCTCATAGGGAAGCGACTTGGGATTCCGGTTCGCAATCTTTCCCGCCGGCTGGTCCAAAGCACCACCCTTTAGCAGATGCCTGCGTATATCCCCGTCTGTCAGGACACCTACCAGCCTTCTTCCCTCGCAAAGATAAACGATCCCATGGCTGTTCCTGTCGATCGCCTCCATTGCCCTGATTACCGGAGTTTGGGAATCTACGATATAACCTTCCAGATTCATAAATTTTCCGCCTCGTTGTGTTTCCAGTATCCGCTTCTAACCGCAAGTTTTTTCAAACTGCAGGACCTTCTCCGCAACCCTGGTTACATCTTCCTTTGTCAGATTGCTGCTGCATGGGAGGTTCACGATCCTGCCGTAATACCACAACGCCTTTTCGATTTTATAGGCCTGCGCATTCTGATAAGGCTTAAGCGTATGGATCAGCTGCCATACCGGACGGCTCTGGATGCGGCAGGCGTCCAGGTGCTTTATCAGCCCATCCCGGTCTTTGGACAGGAAACTGTAGAACCAATGGTTGCTCCGGATCCCATCCCTGAAGGGCAGAAGGTTCAGACCCAGCCGCTGATATTCCTCATAATTCTCTGTCTTTGTCCGGATGAAGCCTTCCAATTGTTCCATCTGGGCCAGTCCCAAGGCGGCCTGCAGGTTCGTCATACGATAGTTATAGCCGATCTCTTCATGGACAAAATACACCACATCTTTTTTCGCCTGGGTAGACAGAAAGCGGCACCGTTCCACCAGGTCTCTGTCCCTGGAAACGATCATTCCGCCACCGCCAGTGGTGATGATCTTATTTCCATTAAAGGAATATACACCGACATCCCCGATCGTTCCGGCATACCTGCCTGCGTACTCCCCAGCAAGGTAGCAGGTCCCCAGCGCTTCTGTGGCGTCCTCCACCACTTTCAGGTGGTACTGCCCTGCCACCTCCATGATCCGCTCCATATCGGCCATGTTGCCAAAGATATGGACAACCACAACTGCACGGATACGCCGTCCGCTGGTTTTATTGGTCAGGACACCATCCTTATAGTCGCATTCTTCCCTGCAGAAGGCGGCCAGCTTATCCGGATCCATAGTCAGCGAGTCATCACAATCCATAAAGACCGGTTCCGCCCCGGCATACCGTACCGGGTTGACTGCCGCAATGAATGTGAGGGTCGGTACGATGACTTCTTCCCCGGCGCTGATCCCCAAAGCCAACATAGCCAGGTGGAGACCGGCCGTCCCGCTCTGGCAGGCTGCTGCGGCAGGGACATGGACATAATCCGCTATTTCATTTTCAAAGTCCTTAATATACGGCCCGCCGGTGGATACCCACTCGGTCTTTACCGCCTCTGTCACGTAATCCAATTCCTTACCTTTCAGGTTCGGAACCGACAGCGGAATATATGTATCACTCATAGTCATGTCCTCTTATCTGATCCGGGTAAACCGGATCAGTTATTTTACGTATTCTTCACACTGTGCATCATAAGCTGTCGAGCAGAGCAGCCTGCACGCATTTATAAGTTATATATGTCTGTTTTATACCTGTCCAGGTTGTCCCGCAGGAACTGCACCGTCTCGGAAAGTCCTTCACTCAGGGTATATCCCGGTTTCCAGTCCGTCAGCCGGCGGATCTTCTCATTAGAGCCTAACAGCCGGTTCACCTCGCTTTTCTCCGGACGCAGCCTCTGTTCATCGCAGATAATCCGTGCCTGCGGATTGATCTGACGGATCAGTTCCCCCGCCAGCTCCCCGATGGAAATCTCCTGCTGGGTCGCTATATTGATTTCCTCCCCGATCGTTTTGTCGCTCTTGTATATCTCAATGAAACCGTTGGCCGTATCCTTCACGTAATTGAAATCCCGTGTCGGCGTCAATGCCCCCAGCCTGATCTCCGTCTTGCCTGCCAAAAGCTGCGTGATAATCGTCGGTATGACAGCTCTGGCGGACTGCCTGGGGCCGTAGGTGTTAAACGGCCTGACAATGGTAACGGGCAGATTAAAGGAGCGGTAGAAAGACTCTGCCAATCTGTCCGCCCCGATCTTCGTCGCTGAATAGGGGGACTGTCCCTGGAAAGGATGTTTCTCATCAATGGGAACATATTTAGCAGTTCCGTAGACTTCCGATGTAGACGTAACCAAGACCCGCTCAAGTTCCAGTTCCCTGGCCGCCTGCAGGACATTTAAAGTGCCTTTAATGTTCGTGTCCACATAGGCGTCCGGGGAATGGTAACTGAACGGAATCGCGATCAGGGCTGCAAGATGAAAGACAGCGGAGCAGCCTTTCATGGCTTCTTTTACACCATACGGGTCGCGGATATCGCCTTGGAAGACCTCTACGTGATCCATAATGGAAGAAGGCAGGGTATCCAGCCACCCCCAGGTATTAAAGGAATTATAATAAACAAAAGCTTTGACTTCGTAGCCCTGTTTTACAAGTTCTTCTGTTAGATGGCTGCCGATGAAACCATCGGAGCCGGTGAGTAAGATTTTCATTCTGATTTTATTAATGTCTAAATACCTGACATCTTTCCCTTTCTATATACTTTTTCATCACACAATTATTATGGTACGATGATTTCTTCACACACTAATTTTAACAGGTTCTGGTTCCTCTCTAAAAGTTTATGATTCTTCATATCCTTGTGTTTCACCGGGAGCCTCTTATTTTTGCACATAGTTCCATACATTCATCTACTCGCAGTACATATGTAATAACAATATATGCAATGCCACCAATCGAAATAGAAATAGCAAGACGCAATATATCCATAAGCAAACCATGTCTCACCCCAAAAACACATAATTTACTTACTGCAGACGAGATAATTGCAAACACTATTGAAGCTGCCATTATTATTCCAAACTTCCGGATTCGCTCTTTCATAACTTTTTTAGAAATCACCCGGCACAATTCCCTAATGTACAAAGGGAATACCAAGATAGCTGCGACAGTTGTTGCAATGGCTAACCCCACGTGTTCATAATAATTCACTAAAATCAAGGACAAAACAATATTTATACTTATCTCAAATATACTATATTTTAAATTTATTGCTGTTCTTCCATCTGAATACATAATACGGATTATTAACTCACGCCATACAAGCACAACTAGCGATAACATATACACTAAAAAGGGAAATACAGTATTCATTAACGAATCCTGATCAAAATTTCCCCGCATAAATATAATACGAACTATATCCTCCGAAAAAACACAACATATAAAACATATAGGAACTATGATAAATGTTATGATATCTAGATATTTAGCTATCAATTTCTGCACAGCTTCTTTATCACCACTTACTAGTTTTTCTGCTACTTTAGGATAAATAACAGTAGCAATTACCGTTGATGATGTCGTAACAAAAACTGCCCTCAATGTAAAAGAATAATTCAGTGCAGCCATTCTTCCTTCTGGCAAAAAAGAAGATAACATTTTATCTACAAATCCATTTATATCAACCAGTATATTACTAATAAATAGAGGAAACGCTAACTTAAATATTTCTTTAAGATATTCGTCATTCTTCTTATACTTTACAAATCTATATCCCCTTTTTCTTGATAAGTTTCCAAGCCACCACAACTGAAATGGCCATGGCAAGACAACTCCTATAGGCAGAAAGACGTCTCCCGCCTTTGCGGCAATGATAATAAATGATGCTTGAATTATACTAACAAATAGGTTCGATATGTTGCTATTAATATAATCTCCATTGCAATTTAAATATGCCGTCAAAATTTGTACGGGTGTATTAAACAGCACCGCCCATATAGTTATTGCTAAAAATTGCGATGTGATTTTTTTGGAATACAAATCGAATCCAAATGCACATATTGCTACAATCTGCTTACTTAAAATAACAGTGAAACCAATACATATAACCGCAATAATTACACTAACTGCTAAAATATTATTAAGGAACTGATTCCGCTTCCCGTTTTCTTTTATCTCAAAGTATACCGGAGTGAACCCCGTTCCTAACGCCGGTAAAAAACCGAACAGAATAGACGGAATAGTAACGCTCATTAAATACACGTCAACTATACCGCTGGTTCCAAAGTAATATGCTAAAAGTAACTCTCGCAAAAAGCCAAAGCACTTTCCTAATAAAGATATACTTATTATAACTATAACAACTTTTTTAGTCGAAATCCTCATTCTCGCTCAGTATACCTCTTACGTACAGTAATACTCACGATAAAACTCTATTATTTTTTTTGCTAAGAGTATTTTATCTGCATCATTAATTACTGGAGAGCCATTATCAATAAAGTTTTTCTCATGCATCATGCCTAACGGTACTACATATTTTTGTACCGCAGCGAGAAATATTTCTAGCTCTCTATAATCCATAACACGCTTATCGGATTGAACGGCAGCAATTGCTCTTTTACAATCCTCTGCTGTCCTTATTCTATACACTGTTGGATATTCTTCATAAAATGTAGCACCAAACAGAATTACAGGTATTCCTCTAAAAATTGCCTCAAATCCGACCGTCCCTGTTACTGTTACCACAGCAAGACAATCATTTAACAATTCACCAGATGAGATTCTATGGTCAATCAATCGCACATTCCTGAGTTTTTTTATTTGCTTATAAAACTGTTCATTTCTACTCTCGTAAATACTTTCAAGCCTATTTTTTTGGATCCAGTATGCCGGATGTTCTTTAACATACAAATATAATCCATCAGGAAGATTCTCTGATATTAACCGTATTGCCATCAGTTGATCCGAATAAATTCCTCCTGCCGGTGTAGTAGTAGCTTCTGGCTGAAGATGTAAGCAGAACAAAAGAAAATCCTGTTGCTCATCCACATTTTCTTCTAAGCGTTCAACTTTTTTTAAAAATCGTGCTGTCTCATATTTTATTTTTATCAAATACAAAATCTTATTGCTAAGTATTTTTATTTCCTTTCTTTTTAAATACTTTTCGGCATGCTTTTTATAAAATGCAATCCTGTTTACAATTGAACTTTTCTCATTAAAAAAAACCACCTTTTTATCTATACATGCATTGAGATCATACTGCTCAAAATATCTTCTCATTTCCGGAATTAATTGAACTTCTTTACCCTCTCTGTTATATTCTTCCTTCAATGTGTTATATCTAGCAGAAATATTCAAGTCAAATAGATCGTGCGATGGTCTTAAAATGAAATTTATTTTTTCTCCTTTCGTAAATGGCATAACTCCTTGTATTATGGTAGGAATAGAGCGTGCTTTGCATATTGCATAGGGAACAAACTCATCTACAACATGCGGCATTACATTGATAATCATCAAATTGATTCTGTGCTTAAGAATATAATCATTCCAGTATCTTAAAAAAATATAATAAAGCTCCTTAATATCTCTATAATTACTACTATTTATGTAGCTCCTTCTCCACCGATTAATTATATCTAAACATATTTGCTCATAAGGTTTCATCAAATTGACTATATAGTCATCTAACTCGTATTCTATAGATGCATCGGAATAATAACTCAATGGATTATTTATATCCAAGGGAATAATTAAATCATTTTTTACTTCTTCATTTTCTTCTGTTCGAATATAAAAACACTTTTTTATTTTTAATTCTTTCATTAACAAATTAAAAGCTGGATTATTGACACCATAAAACCAACAAGTTAACAAATTAATCTCCTGCATATAAATTATCCCTCCCAAACAACTACTTTATTATTAGCCCACTCATTTATCTTAGTACCGCGTACATTACTACCAAAATCATTCTTCTACTTTAATCCAACCACTTCTTCCGAATATAGTACCAGCTATTAGTTCCATACACAGCATTGCAAAAATCATAAACATAAAATATCCAAAACCTAAAGCTATTGTTATCATGGACATATATAAATTAATCATAACAGAAATCATTATTACGAGTTCTATAACTCCATAATTATTTTTGCTTGAATTCAAATATTTTAAAGTTATTCCTAACATGATTCCTAACACAATACTTGCTACAAAAAAGCCAAAATAGCCATAATCATATAACAAAATCCCAGGTAATGCAATAAAATTTCCGCCTCCACCATCAAAACTCGGCAGTTCCATCTTATATGAATTAAATAGTGGTGTCCTTTTTGCCAAAATAACCAATATCGATCTAAAAGATATGTTATGATTAATATCGGCAACTCCCGAATTTTCATTTATGACTGCTGCGATATAATATATACCATGAAGCATATACAATACTATCTCTGTCAACATATTAACCAAAGAGTTTCCTTGATAATTTGGCGAAACTCTTGCGCCGAGAACATCTGCTGTTAATTGTAAATATCTTAGATCATTCCCAGAAAATGCATATAAAATTGCTGTAACATATGATAACACTGCCGCCGCGGCCACAAACACCCAAAATGTTCTCCCGCGAAATTTAGGAAGAAAACTTTTCCCTAGATACTTTCTTAATATACAAACAACAAATGCAAATACTATGGAAAGTAAAATATTGGATCTTCCACCATTGAGCATTGCCAAGCCGAATTGTCCACCAAATCCAGCTAATATAGCAAGTACCCTCTGTTTTTTATTAAGTACTTCCCAATGAAATATACCCATAAATAAAACGCAGTATGAAAACGGCACCATTAGATTCCCAAGTACACTGATAACACTTCCAGGAATTGCAGACGCCCATTGATATCGAGCATTTCGAAACCCTCTGCTATAATCAATACCCCTAAAGAAAACTCTATCAATATATATAAATAAATTTCCTACTATAGTAGAAAAAGACGACCAATAAATAATAAAATTTAATTTCTTTCGGGAGATTTTTCTGGGAATCTTTCGTTTAATACTTTTTGCTTGACGATACCAAAAAACTGCTGTTGTAGAAACAGTAAAAACAAACACAATAATCAATATTATACTATCTAATTCATTTTCAAATTTAGATTGTATTGGAAGTAATTGTAATGAAATAAGAGATATTAGCCAAAGCATAATATAAATTTTCACTGCCAAAAAAATATCTTTTTTCATATTCTCCCCCTCACGTAATTCTTTCATCCTATTAATAAAAATCAAGGGATCAGGTATATAAACACTATATATAAATACTTTCTTGGGACATGTTCCACAATTGAATATCTAACATTGCCTTTATCAAATTTATGCTTGATATAGCACCGCTGGACTTACTGCTGCTTCTTCTTCTCAAATTTACAAATATGAAATCACTATATAACTAAAGCTCAAAAAAATTGAATTCACACATCTTTATTCACTGTAATAGCCAACTGTATCCCTTTATTCCTTTTCACCCGAACAGCATGCGACATACATAAGCCAGACGGCTTATCATCATTAATCAAAATTCTTTCTCCAACTGGCAGATTAAACAGTATAGCATCATATTTAATACCATTATCTTCTAAGAATTGTTCTGTCAGAGTGCGATATTTCTCCTCCCTCGAAGTTAGCAAGACAACATAGTCTTCCTTCGGTAAACTATGTAGAAAATTTATGGATTCTTTTATAGGGATATCCTTCTCACTCCTAAAATACCCGTTATGGATTGCTATCGTTCCATCAATATCAATTAACCACGTATGCTTCAGGGAAGAAATCTCTAGTTTTTGTTGATCTGTCATGGAAGTATCCTTTATATCATTCAAAAAATCTCTTTTCATCTTATAGCGTCTTTTTCTCATGTATATTTTATGTCATTATTCCCTCAACTTTTCCCCAATTGCTCCGCCCGGATGATTCGGTTTAAAATCTCGCTCCAGTTCAAGCCCCAGCCGCCGTGAGAGTTCAATCGCCACAGTCTGCAGAACAATCAGATTCAACGTGGTTGAATTGTTCGGCATGATGTTCCATTGATCCCCCTCATGCTCCATATGGATGATTAATCGATGCTCCAACATATCTGCAAGTGTACTATGTTCTTCAAAACTCAACAGCCAAATCTGGATGCCCTCCCTTTTTTGCAAAAGCTCTGCCAGATAGACAGATTCTGCCGTATTGCCACTCTTAGTTAAAAGAATGACCAAATCTCCGGACTTTACCATTCCCATATCGCCATGAACTGCTGAGTTCGTATGCAAAAAACCAGCATCCAGGCCAAGTGATAGCATAGTTCCAACAAACTTATCGCAGATAGGCACATTCTTACCTAGGCCGGAAGCCACAAGCCGATGCCCAGACCGCAGCGTTATCTCACAGGCTGAAATCAATTCTTCCAGACTTGTCCGCGAAATCGACTTTAATGCATCTTCAATAATCCTTTCATTTTTTTCAAAATAAGAAAAAGCGCTGTCATCGGACAGGGCTTCTTCCAGATAGTATAGTCCATTATAGAACGCTCCGCAGATGGAATCGTAGTCTTCCCATGTATAAGTCGTAAGTGACAACCATATCAATGCATGTAGTATGTGCATCTGCGCCGGGATCACTTCACCTCCAAGCATCCGGAAAAATTCCGTTTCCATGTCTTCCCAGCCATTGGATTCAATCTCCAGCCATACACCGTCCTCGCTAATATCTAGCCGGAAATGTTTCAGATTAAACCGGTCATAGTTCCCCACAATGGAATAATAGAGTTTTGCCCAATCATAAGAAGCATCGCCGTAAAGCTCTGTGTTCCCAAAATACCCTCTCGGATCAATCAGCACAGGTTCTCCAGCTTCCGTAAGCATCAGGTTACTGAATGTGCAGTCACCATGGATCAGCAAAAATTTTTTTGGAAGATACCTCATGACAATTGACTCCACTTCTTCCCTATGAAAGAAGATGTTCCTGCATTCGCGTCCATTGACAATTACTGTGGTATCCTTGGCAAAAGGCACCAACTCCTTCACCTTCTCTAATCTTGCGAATGTCTTTCCAATATAAGCTTCATAGAAACTATCCTTATCTACAGGAATAGAATCTATCTTATGAACCTGACGCAGACATTTTATGACCTGTGACAATATATCTTTTTTCTCCGATAGCATCAGACTATCATATTCATATATATTCTTTCCCTTTACAACTTCCATACAGAGAGGATTATAGCCATATATAACTGGTATGTTTATGATATCCTTACTTTCAATCGTGACATCTACATGCGATATAGTCTCCTGTATCTTCCTATACCACTCCACCTCACGCCCAGCTAGGGTTCGTCCCTGCTCATTAATGGCTTCTTTATAAAATTTGCCATCCTTTATCCAAGTGCGGTTGAATGGCCTACAACGCCGTTTAGGTATTTTATCCCATTCTGAGAACAATCCATACTCATGGGTTCTTGAAAGGATGAGTTCCTTAAACGCGATCTGCTGTTCGCCCAACCAACGCACAAACTCCCCATCGGCCGGAATGTCTGCAATCATATCTTTATTACAAAAAACAAACAAACCTGCAACGCCTCGTTTCGTGCTTCTCTCCTCTACAAATTGCTTGTTTTCGTATTTCCATCTGCAGGGGAAATCCCCGGACAATCCGACCAAATTAACATCTGTCTCTGGAATCACAAAATCAATCGGTAAGACTAGGTCACACCATATGAGCAAGAAAGACTCCTTTGGAGGGAGCATGGCAACGGCATCCTGCAAACCAGCACACGTGCCATTATGCCCCCCCGCATTCACTATCTTGTAATCTACTGTAGCAAATGCCTTTAGATACTGATCCAACACATCATATTTATAGTCTCCGATGATGATAAACTTTTTATCCGGGTATTTGCGAAACAGATGGAACAGCATCGGAAGATTATCCACCGGCACCAAAGCCTTGGGCTTATTTTTCGTCAACTGTTCCATGCGAGTCCCTTTTCCCCCCGCTTGAACGATGATATAGTCGAACATAGATATTTCTACTCCTTTTATCGCAATTTTTTTAGCTATACAGTTTCTAATATCTGTTCTAATAATTTCCCTTCGTTACCATCCATACTTTGAAACTCTCTCAAATTAGCGATATGGGGTATCTTATCTATTGTATAAGCTTTATAAAAATCGATTTCCTTATGATAGGGATAAAGCACAATCAAGTTACATTCCTGCTTTACTAAAAGATCGCACATCCCACTTCTCACAGAAATTATATACCTAAACAACGAAGCCGCATCAAATATGTCAACAATAGAAAAAGAACTCAGATCTGTTATTCCAGACTTTACTTTTTCTAGACTGTCTAAAATTCCTGCATCATTTACATAAACATTATATTTTTGTGACAGATTATCAATCAGTGCTACCCAAAACTCTTTTTTAAATGATAGGATAGAATTACAAACAGGCATCACAAGAACCGAATTTTCTTTAACTTTGGCAAGCTTTTGAGATTCTCTCGTTAATCCGATCTGTCGGGGAGAATGAATACCTGAATCAAGCCCAAAAATATACTTTGTATAAACTTCTTCAAATGTATTATACTTCGATATTTTATCGTATTTTTTACTCAAAGTCTTGGGATGTAATAGTTTATACTTATAAGAAGGCTTTATTTTATTAAGAATCAATAAATAATAATAGAATGCCTTCCTATCCTCCTTTTTATAATATACCACATCTGCTTTACTGACATCGCACAGTTCAACTATGTCTTTGTGGTCTTCCTGAATAAAAAGTGTCAAATGTTTTATATGCTCCTTGGCAATATAAGAATCGATAAATAGAGCAACGTACAAAGAATCCCCAATCCCCCCACATGAGAATACAATATCCCCCTGTGGAATAGGAGTTCTTTTAATCGCATTCATTCCATCAAAAAATAACTTGATTTTTCTAAATTGATTTATCAAATGATCCACAATTTTTTCCCCACACCATCTTATCCACAATCCCCGTATAACTTTGGATCAGTCTTACCACTTTCATACTCACATTCTCATCCGTATAATCTGGCACCTCGACCGCCAAGTCACCATTATCCTTCATCCGTACTGCCATGTCCACGGCCTGCAGTACCTGCTTTGTAGTGATACTCCCCAGAATGAAGTTTCCTTTATCCAAAGCTTCCGGCCGCTCCGTCGAAGTCCTCACACACACCGCCGCAAACGGCATCCCCTTGGCGTTGAAATATGCTGATTCCTCCGGCAGCGTCCCGCTATCGGACACCACACAGAAGGCGTTCAGCTGCAGATGGTTATAATCCGTGAAGCTAAATGGCTGCAGGCTCCTCACTAATGGATGGAACTGGAAATGCCTCGCCTCAATGAACTTCCTGCTCCTCGGATGGGTGCTGTAGATCACAGGCTTCTGATAGGTCTCCGCCATGGCATTTACCGCATTCATCAGGGCCATAAAGCTCTGCTCATTGTCGATATTTTCCTCCCGGTGGGCGGACAGAAGAATATAGCCGTCCTTTTCAAATCCCAGACGCTCCAGCACATCACTTTCAAGGATCCGGTCCAGATGGGCGCTTAAGACCTCCGCCATCGGGGATCCGGTCACATAGGTCCTCTCCTTCGGCCGTCCTTCCGCGTTCAGGTACCTCCTGGCATGTTCGCTGTAGCACAGGTTCACATCCGCGATATGGTCCACGATCCTCCGGTTGGTTTCCTCCGGCAGGTTCTCGTCAAAACAGCGGTTTCCGGCTTCCATATGGAAGATCGGGATCTTGAGGCGCTTGGCCGGGATCGCAGACAATGCCGAATTGGTGTCTCCCAGGATCAGCACCGCATCCGGCTTCCAGGAAAGCATCTCCTGATAACTTCTCGCGATAATGTTGCCGATCGTCTCACCCAGGTCTTTCCCTACTGCGTCCAGATAGACATCCGGGTTTCTCAGACCCAGGTCCTCAAAGAAGATCTGGTTCAGCGTGTAGTCATAGTTCTGCCCAGTATGGACCAGTCTGTGGTCAAAGTATGTATCACATTTCTTAATGACTTCCGACAGCCGTATGATCTCCGGACGTGTGCCCAGGACTGTCATTAGCTTCAATTTCTCCATGAATCCTTTTCTCTCCCTGTCCAGCGCCAGCAGCCAACAGCCGACCGCGTATTTCCTATCCCTGCGTCGTGTTCACCCGCAGCGGATATGTATCCGGCCTCTCCGGGTCAAAGCACTCATTGCTCCACATAAACGTCACAAGATCCGTATCTCCCTCGTTGACAATGTTATGGGTGTAGCCACATGGGATATCCACTACTTCCAGCTTTTCCCCAGATACATGGTAACTGTAGATTTCCTCCGAATCCGGTTTTCGGAACTGGATCAGAGCCTTACCGCTCACTACCAGAAATTTCTCATTCTTCGTATCATGCCAGTGGTTTCCTTTCTCGATCCCCGGTTTCGAGATGTTCACCGAGAACTGTCCCCGGTCTGCCGTCCGCAGGATCTCCGTGAAGGAGCCCCGCTGGTCTGTATGCATGTTCAGCGGATACGCAAATGCGTCTTCCGACAGGTAACTTAAGTAAGTGCTGTACAGCTTCTTGCTGAAGGTCCCTTCCGTCATGTCCGGCACCTGCAGCGTCTTCCTTGAATCGCGGAAAGATTCCAGCAGATCTACGATCTCACCCAAAGTCATCTCATGAACCGGTTCCACCCTGCAACGTCCATCTTCTGCACGATTTTCTTGGCCGTCCAGAGCCCGCACCAGTTCATCCACCACATCATCGATATAGACCAGCCTGAGCTTCGTATCTCTCCCGTTCACCTGCAGCGGCAGATCGCGGGCCGTATTGTAACAGAACGTGGCTACGGCGCTATTATAATTTGGACGGCACCATTTCCCGAACACATTTGGAAAACGGTAGACCAGGACCTTCGCTCCGGTCTTCCTGCCGTATTCCAGCAGTATTTCCTCTCCTGCCAGCTTGCTCTTTCCATAAGGGTTGTCCAACTCTGCCTGTGTCGAAGATGACAGCATCACCGAGCAACGGTTGTGGTTTTTCTCCAACAGTTTCAAAAGCTTCAATGTAAATCCGATGTTCCCTTCCTGAAACTCCTCTACATGTTCCGGACGGTTGACTCCCGCCAGATGGAACACAAAATCGCAGTCCTGGCAGAAAGACTCCAGACTTCCCTCGGGACTGTCCTTATCGTATTCATAGATATCCCCAGCCCCGATGTTCCTAAGCCGCTCCGTCAGGTTCCGTCCAATAAAGCCTTTCGCGCCTGTCACCAGTATCTTCATCCGCGCAGTTCCTCCCATTCCGCGATCTCATTGCGGATATATTCCAGTTGAAAAAGTTTTCCTTTCACCTGTTCCACATCCAGAAGATCCGTGTTGTTGGAATTAAACTCGCTTAAGGTATTCCTCGCACTGTTCCCGGCGATAAAATATTTGTCGTAATTCAGATCCCTTTTGTCCGCAGGCACCCGGAAGAAATTCCCCATATCAATAGCGTGGGAACATTCCTCATTGGTCAGCAGGGTCTCATACATCTTTTCCCCATGACGGATGCCTATAACTTTCACTTCATTGTCCGCATGAAACAGTTCCTTTACTGCCTGTGTCAGCGTTCCGATCGTGCAGGCGGGCGCTTTCTGCACCATGATATCCCCGGATTCCGCGTTCTGGAACGCGAATACCACTAGTTCCACCGCTTCCTCCAGGCTCATGATGAACCGGGTCATCGCAGGCTCCGTGACAGTCAGCGGTTTTCCCTCCTTGATCTGTTTGATAAACAGCGGTACAACGGACCCTCTGGAGCAAAGGACATTACCGTAGCGTGTACAGCAAATGGCTGTTTTCTCCGGCGAAACCGTCCTGGATTTGGCCACGATCACCTTCTCCATCATGGCCTTGCTGGTCCCCATGGCATTGACCGGATAAGCCGCCTTATCGGTAGACAAGCAGATGACCTTTTTTACGCCTTCCTCAATGGCTGCCGTCAGGACATTCTCTGTTCCTAATACATTCGTACGGACTGCCTCGATGGGAAAAAATTCACAGGACGGCACCTGCTTCAATGCAGCCGCATGAAAGATAAAATCCACACCATGCATGGCATTCCGGATACTGTTAACGTCACGGACATCCCCTATGTAAAACTTGATCTTATCACTCAGCTCCGGATATTTCTGCTGGTACAGATGGCGCATATCATCCTGTTTCAGTTCATCACGAGAAAAGATACGGATCTCTTTCAGTTCTGAATCCAAAAAACGGTTCAATACTGCATTTCCAAAAGACCCCGTACCTCCGGTGATCATAAGTGTCTTTTTTTCAAACATTCTTACTGCCTCTTTCCCATGCTTCATATGCGTTGATTATTTTTTGATACGCTTTTTCTGTCGTAAAATGCTCCGACATATATCGCTTGCCATTCATACCTTTCTTTATAAATACTGATGCATCCTCAATAACAGTCCTAACAATATCTACGTATTTATCTGAATCATTACTTTCACACCACCAGCCAAAGTCCTGATCTATAATCAATCTCCCTAAATCCGTATTTATATCCGTTGCCGCAAGCACAGGCATGCCCAAATTCATATAATCCAACAACCTGGAGGGAAAATTCGGTATTGTAAACCGATGGTCTAAAAAAATAAGAGCTACATCACTAGCCCTCAATAGGTTTTTATAATCGCCGTATGGAAGTCCCTCAATCACAGTCAGATTTTCTGCTTTGGTACGCTCCTTATATTCTTTTATCCTATGAAATTCTGTCCCGGATCCACACATAACAAAATGTACTTTCTCTATCCTTTGTACTTTATCAAGAACCTGAAGAATAAACCCAATACCCTGTGGTTTTCCAAAATTACCGCCATATGTAAATATAGTCTTATTCTTTGGCAGGTCATATTTTTCTCTCAAAGATTCCTTATTAACTGCTTCTAACGGAATCACATCAACCGTATTCGGACATATCTCTATCTTATCTCTCGAAATATCCCTGTTGTATCTCAAAATAAATCTGGCATTTGCTGGAGACATACAGCCAATCCTGTCTGAATAACTATATAATTGACGTTCCTTTCTTCGGAAATATTTGTACAATATTCCACTCAGTCCTGCCGTTCTCATCATACCAAGATCCACGGCATTCTGAGGGAATATATCTTTTAACATAAGATAAGTAAACACATCATCCCGCCGTTTCATATGTCTGACAACAGGAGCCAGAGTTATAGGAGGAGTAGAATACAATATAATATCAAAACTTTCGTCTCCAAAATATTTATTGATAGCATTTCTATATTTCTGGCCGATCAGCAGGGTCGAAATGCCTTTTTCGATAATATTTGTCTTTGTGATATTGCCAGTCCTGACATAGAGTATTCTCACGTTATCCACATTTTCCAGATGTGTTTTCTTTCTTTCTCTCCGTTCATTCTGGCACACAATACACACATCATGCCCTTTATCACGAAAATAACGAAGCAGATCCGAGTATATCCCATGATCTTCAATATTCCTTATCTTTCCAATCGTTAGAAATATGATCTTCATCTTTTGGGGTCTCCCATAAACTCTCCCATCGTCGCCTCTCCAACTGCGCTGATCCCTTCCCTTTTCAGCACAGCCAATACCGTCAAAAAGATAATCTTCCAATCCCCCAGAAACGTAACATGATCCACATACTTCACATCCCAGTTAAATTTCTCATCCCAACTGATTGCATTACGCCCATGCACCTGTGCCAGTCCCGTGATTCCCGGCCGCACCTCATGTCTTCTGGCCTGATGTTTACTGTACCGAGGCAGGTATTCAACCAGCAGCGGCCTGGGCCCTACCACACTCATATCCCCCTTCAGGACATTTAACAGTTCCGGAAGTTCATCCAAAGACGTCGACCGCAGCTTCTTTCCAAACCCGGTAAGCCGTACCTCATCTGGAAGCAGGTTCCCGTCTTTATCCCTTTGGCTTGTCATGGACCGGAACTTATAAAGTTTGAAAATTTTTCCATCTTTCCCAGGTCTATCCTGTGTGAACAGTACAGGACTGCCCAGCTTTTTCCACACAAGCAGCGCCGTCACCAGCATCACTGGTGACAACAGAATCATAGCCAGAAACGCACACAGGAAATCCTGCGGCCGTTTTATGTATCTCTCATAGATGCCCTGTCTGTGCATTTGACTTTCCCCCCCTGTTCCATGGATCTTTTCGCTGTCATGACCGCCCAAAACTAATGCTTTCAGTATGCATATCCTTTCGCTTTTCCCTGGCAGGAATCCCTATATATACTCCTGGTCTCCAGATATCCTTTACCACAACTGCTCCTGCTCCGATTACGGAATTCTCACAGATATTCACATTATTTGATATAGTCGCGCCTGCCCCGATCCAGGTGGAATCTTCTATTCTCACAGATCCGGCAATATGTGCCCCTACGGCAACATGAACATAATTACCAATCTCACAGTCATGGTCCACGGAACTGCAGGTATTGATTATGACGCCCTCTCCAATCGATGTTCCGGGATTAATGACTGCTCCTGCCATTACAATCACACCATTCCCAATAGTTACATTTTTCGCAATAACCGCGTTCGGATGAATCAGCGTAACCACTGATTCCAGTTTTTCCATAAGGTTTCTGCGAACCATCGGATTTCCGATCGCAACAAACAGATCGCAGCCCAGGGAATTCGCAATCGCATTTTTTCCAATCACAGGATATGGGCCACAGTTTTTTACGGCATCATTATCATCTAAGAATACGATTTCACTGTAGCCGCAGAGCGACGCAATATCAGCAGCGACTTTCCCATGGCCCCCAGCCCCTAAAATAGCTATTCTTTTCATCAATTATCCCACTATCAATTCTTTATCCTATACGCCAGTTACATTTGCTGTAATTCCTAACTCGAACTAAACCGGCTCATATTTATGTCTTCATTCAGCTTCCCCGCAGCGACACCACGGGGCAAATATTTTATCCAAAGCAGCTTCTGACTATCCCGATGATGGCCTTTTGCTGCCCCTCCGTCATCTTATTGTCACTCGGCAGGCACAGACCTCTCGCAAAGATATCCGCGCCTACATCCGGGGTTCCGCCTCCATCAATATATGCGTTCGACCTTGCCCTTCCGCTCCCGTCCTTTATGATAAATGGGTTCATCCGGTATACCGGCTGCAGATGCATCGGCTTCCAGATCGGCCGGCCTTCCGCGTTGTGCGCCGCCAGTTTCTCCAATATCTCCGTCGGGCAGCTCTTTCCATTCTCCGGCACATACAGCGAATCCTTCTCCCCGCGTACCTGTCGGCACATCGCTTCCTTATCGATCACCAGGCAGCTCAGCCAAAAGTTCGGCTCCATCTCCCCCTCTATGTACGGGTTCATCTTTACCGGCAAATCCTTAAGGCCTTCCTTATACCGCATATAGATCTCTTTCTTCTGCCGGATATGCTCCCCCAGGTACCCGAACTGTCCGCGCACAATCCCCGCAATGATGTTGCTCATCCGGTAGTTGTACCCCAGCTCCTCATGCTGGTACCACGGCGCCGCCTCCCGGCTCTGCGTCGACCATTTCCGCGCCTTATCCGCCGCTTCCTGATCGTCCGTCAGAAGCATCCCGCCGGAGCTCCCGGTGATGATCTTGTTGCCGTTGAAGGAGATCACGTTGTAAAGGCCGAAATTGCCGGTCTGGACGCCCTTGTAAGTCGCCCCCAGGGATTCCGCCGCGTCCTCAACCAGAAGCGCTCCGTGCCTCTTACAGACATCCCGAATCTCATCCAGCTTCGCAGGCGTCCCATACAGGTTCGCCAGCACCACCAGTTTCACGTCCGGATAAATGGAAAAGGCCTTCTCCAGCGCTTCCGGATCCATGTTCCAGCTCTCGTATTCCGAATCGATGAAGACGGCCTCGCCGCCCTCATAGGCCACCGGGTTCACCGTGGCGTCGAAGGTCATGTCGGAGCAGAACGCCCTGTGTCCTTCCAGGCTTCCGTGTCCCGGCTCCGGCTGGCCGTAGAGCCGCTCCCCCGCAAGCTTTACCGCCAGGTGGAGGGCCGCGGTGCCACTGGAAAGAGCCACGGCGCTTCCGCAGCCTATGTATTCCCTTGCCAGCTTTTCCAGCTCCGTCAGGTTCTCACCCACGGTGCTGACCCAGTTCTTCTCGATGGCCTCCGTTACATATTTCAGTTCCTCCCCGTGCATGGTCGGGGAGGAAAGCCATACTTTTTCCCTGAATTGTTCCATTATGTTGTTCCTCTGTTTTGCCGTAATGCAGAGAATTTTACAAATATTCTCTTCTGCATACTGACATAATATAAAACACCCTGATTCTGGCAGTTTTCTTCACATACAGGCACTGCACAAACTCCTGCCGTCAGCTTCTACATTTTATCCCTGCGGCCGGTACGTCGGCACCATTTCCTTCACCAGCGCCTTCACCTTCTCCGTATCCTGGTTCGCTACTTCATATAACCTTACCAGGTCACTTTCCAGCTTCCCCGCGTCGAATTCGATCGGTCTGCCAATGTGGATCAGCTGGTTCGGCGTATCCTGCAGTCCTTCCTCTCCCATCAGCAGCTCCTCATACAGCTTCTCCCCGGGACGCAAGCCCGTGAACTCGATCGGGATATCCACATAAGGCTCATACCCGGAAAGTCGGATCAGGTTCTCTGCCAGGTCCAGGATCTTCACCGGCTTCCCCATGTCCAGCACGAATATCTCACCGCCCTTCGCATAGGCACCGGCCTGCAGCACCAGGCTCACAGCCTCCGGGATCGTCATGAAGTACCGGATAATATCCGGGTGCGTCACCGTCACCGGCCCGCCCGCCTCGATCTGCTTCTTGAACAGCGGGATTACCGATCCATTGCTTCCAAGCACGTTCCCGAACCGCACCGCCACAAAGTCTGTCTTCGATCTGGCGTCCATCATCTGCACAACCATCTCACAAAGCCTCTTGCTGGCCCCCATGATGTTCGTCGGGTTCACTGCTTTATCGGTTGATATCAGCACGAACCGCTTCGTCCCGTACTTATCCGCCGCCTTTGCGGTCTTGTATGTACCGAAGACGTTGTTCTTAATAGCTTCACACGGGCTGTCCTCCATCAGCGGCACATGCTTATGCGCCGCCGCGTGGTACACGATATCCGGACGGTATTTCGCGAACACGCTCTCCATCCGGTGCGTGTTCCGCACCGAACCGATCAACACCACCAGGTTCAGCCCCGGGTATTTCTCCTTCAGCTCCTGCTGGATGTCGTAGGCGTTGTTCTCATACACATCGAAGATGATCAGCTGCTTCGGGTTATGGCCCGCGATCTGCCTGCACAGCTCGCTCCCGATGGAGCCGCCTCCCCCTGTCACCAGGATGACCTTCCCGCTCACATACCCGATAATCTCATCCAGATTCACCCGGATCGGCTCACGGCCAAGAAGGTCCTCGATCTGCACCTCCCGAAGCTTTGAGACGCTCACCTCACCGTTCAGCAGCTGGTAGATCCCCGGCAGAATTTTCACCGTACAGCCTGTCCTCTGGCAGGTGTCGATGATGTCCTTCCGGTCCTGGGCCGGCGCCGCTGGCATCGCGATGTAGATCTCATCCACCCGGTACTTCTCCGCCAGCCTGGGGATGTCGTTCCGGTTCCCCTCGATGGGGACGCCGTTTAATATCTTGCCGATCTTATTTTTATCGTCGTCCACAAAGCAGACGACCGTGTCGTTCACGAAGGAACTGGTATGTATCTCCTTCAGAATCACGGTGCCGGACGTCCCGGCGCCAACGATCAGGATTCGCTTCCCATTCCCTCCGCGCCTTTTAGAACCAAACAGGGAGACCCAGATCCGGTAGGAGAGGCGGACTGCCAGCACGGCTCCGCAGAGGACCACAAAGGAGATCAGGTAGTAGCTCCTTGGTACTGAAAACTGCAGGATCATCATCCCGCCGGTCTGCAGAAGGGCCGCGATCCCGCAGGTTTCGACGATATTTAACGCCTCCCGCACGCCCGCGGCGCTCCATACGACGTCGTACATCTTCCGGAACAAAAAAACTGCCAGCGTACCGGTAATGTACGTTGGCAGGTACCGTATGACGACGGCCTTATATTCCGGTGGGACGGCCGCCCAGCTCAGGTCGAACCGGATGATCAGTCCCAGGAAGGCGGACAAGCAGATGATCGTAGTATCTACTGCCAGAAGGATCACCATCTGCGCCCATTTATTCTTTGGAATATATTTGTTAATGAAACGGTTATCTTTCATTTATTCCATTCCTTTTGTATCTTTCACACTGACATTCTTCGATTCGCCTGGAAATACGAGCAATATATCTCTGGCGTTCTGCTCGCATGGAAATACAAAAAGAGCGTCGTTAGCGCTCCTTATTAAAAAGCCCGTACCCCGCATAAAATCGGTCCGGGCCTGTTCCCAATATTCCCTTCTGTTCATCTGCTTATCCGCCAGGGACAAGTTGCCAGGGACAAACTCCCGCGCAAGGCCATCCTCCCCCCTCACGACGCCCTGCATACCACCCCCACCGGCACCTCCATCGACATATCCTGGCCAAACATTCGTATGCCGATGTCCACGGTAGTCTTCTTCACTTTCCACACGATGCCGCTTAAGCCTTCCAGCGTTCCCGCGATGACCGTCACCTGGTCGCCAACCGTCAGGTCGTGCTCCGCGACCGGCTGTTCGATCTGATAATGCTTCGGCAGCGTAAGCGGCGCCTCGACTTTGCCGTAGGCCAGCTCCTGCCGGATGTCTTCCTGCAAAATGATTCCCAGCACCACCTGCTTGATCTCGCCCAGCAGTCGTACATTGACCAGCGCGTAGCGCTTCTTGTACTGGTATCTGGCCACCTGATCCTGCCGCAACTTGAGCGGGCCGGTGACGCGCCAGACATGACCGCGGTTATCTTTCTCTACATAAGAGAGACGGACAATGTGCGCGTCGTCCAGCATTTCCGTAAAGAAATCTTCCTCGCCTTTTTCCAGAGGAATGAATGTGAACATGCCGTCGGACATAAGCTTCGTCATGGCCGGAACCAGTTTCAGCCGTTGGAAAAGCTTCTCAGGCATCTCAGTCAGAATGAATACATACCCCGGAAAGAGCCGCTCCACATGGACCATACTCTGCTGCTGCTTTCGCCAGACCCTCTCGTAATACGCCACAAAACAATCGGTATATGTCTCTCTCGGCAATATTTTCCTGACCATGCGAACCACTTCTTCCTCATGGCCGGTCAGTGTCTGAATCACATACCACATACAAAGCCTCCTTCACGAGGGTAAGCTTCGCCATTCCTGCGATGATTCACAAAAATCATCCCAGAAACCCTCGCGCACATAATCCGTGCCCTTATAACCCCTTCCCTGATAACGTAGCCGTCAAACTCCCATCATCTGTTCAGGTTTTAACATTAGCCTATTATAGCACCATCATTTTGGTTTTGCAATCACACTTTTTGGCGGATTTTCCTGTTTCTGTTTCCGTCAGGCATGCTTCGTTGGCTGGCCGCCAAGCGACCAATTCTTCGGCAAACGCTGATCCACCGCATCTCGCCGGCTGGCTGCCAGACGACAAATCCGCCAGCGGACGAGCCTTACTCTCGCTTCTTCCACAGGAACTCCCCGCGCACAGCCGGCTGCGCCATCGCAATGCACAGCAGAAGCCACATCACAGGTGTCGCGATCGGCTGGCTGATATTCACAACCGACTGCACAGTATAGCATGCCACCGCGAAAACAGCCCCGATAATATACGGATTCTCCAGATTCCGCTTCACCGCATTCCACGCGGCGGTCACCAGAATCCCCAAATACGTAATCAGACCCACCGGGCCGATCGTTACGAAGATCTGCAGGAGCTCATTGTGCACGCTGTCGAAACGCTCGTTATACAGCGACACCATTTCCTCATAGTTATTGATTCTGGTAATAATATCAAATGTATCCGGCCCATATCCGAATACTTTCTGAGGCAGGTCGAACGTCTTATAATCTTCCACAGCAATGCGCCATATATATCCGCGGTGCGTTCCCCAGCTGTCCTGAAACTGCACATACTGCTGCAGCACTCCATAACGATCCGCGTGTCCCGCGATCGTAGCGTCATATACCGCGTAAGCGATCACAGCGACTGCGGCCGCTATCACGATCCACCAGGCCCGCGCGATCCAGGCCGGCTTTCGTTGCGGCGCAGCGGTCCCCAACTGCAAATTTTTCTTCGGCGCCGCCTGCGGCGCAGTTTTTGCCGTACCGCTCCCGCTCCGCTTCCAAAATCTACGAACTGTCAGATCCACTGCATACACAGCATACGCGGCAATTGCCAGAATCCACACAATGCGGACGATCTCAGGAAGTTTTTCAGTCCCTGTCACGACCCGGAAGATTCCGGACAGGCGAATCGCCGACGGATACTGCACCTGGGTCCAGGCAACTGCCTGCAGCGTCGTGAAAAACAGCGCTATCAACAGCAAATACCGACAGAATCCCCTTCGCTTCCTGAACAGATACAGCGGCAGGAACCCAAAGAACGCCATCAGCGCAAGATACGCATTGTCGCTCTGGCCCGTGATGATCGCCAGGTACGCAATGACAACGCACACACCGTACCATACCAGTTCCACCACGCTGTCGCACGTGGCGAACAATACCCCGGCCATAGCCATAACCATAGCTACACACGCCGTAAACGTATTGATATTGCCAATAAACGACGTAAAGGAAGTATATTGCCCAGGATCTATATTTTCCTTAAAATGCAATAGATCCAGCGAGAAATAATCGCTGATCCCGAACAGGCACATCGCCATCCCGGAGAGCAAAAACATCTGAATGTGCCAGCCTTTTACTTTATAGCACCTGCTGACGCAGAAATAAACCGCCGTATTCAACAGCAGAAAAAATGTCCCGACATAGCGGCCCTCATTCCCCCAGAATGATTCATACAGAAACGGCGACAGCATCGTGGAAATAATCGCCGCCGCAATAAACAGCACCACCATCACATCCGTACTGCTGAATATATTCCAAAACCGCTTCCCTTTGAGCCAGGCCTTTATCTTCGGCGGCCATATCTTGTGCCACTGCGCGATCTTAAGCGGCTGAAGCTTCACCAGACCATACAGCGCAAATATCACCAGCAGTCCCAGTGTACACGCGCAGTAATAGTGATACTTCGCCTGCAGAATGTTAAAATAAAAATCATCGTACACCAGCATCTGACCGACCAGGATCAGCAGTACATAGATATCTGTAACAATATTCAGAAAATGACTCCCCCCGCCCCGCTGCTCCCTCGAGCTGCCGGCAGTGCGGTTTTTCTTCATAATATGGTTCTCCTTATGGTCAATTCATGGTATCATATTAGCGCTGCTCCGCCAGCCACCATCCACGTCCTCAGGCGCCTAATCATTATAGCACACAATACATGCCTCTACAACCGCTTAGTTTCTTCATTTTTTCTTAATTTTTTCAAAATCCGGTCCAGCGATAATTTCCATTATAGGAAGTATAATTACCTCGTAATGTAACCAAAACAGGCCCCCTAAGAGGGGTCAAAAAAGGAAAA
>CANPYE010000003.1 GCA_947588005.1 uncultured Lachnospiraceae bacterium
AAAAAAGCGGAAAAAGGAAGCCCCACCCCTCAAGATTGAGGGGCAGGGGGAGTTGAATAGGCGAAGCCTATTTTTTATACCCGGCACATCAATGCGAGAAAAACCATAGGGAGCACTCTCTGCTCATTTCCATACTTCTTTTGACAAATCAAGGAATTGAGCCCATAGGCTCAGCCACAAGAAAGGAGAAAACAAAATGATTCATGTAGTAAAACGCGATGGAAAGATCGCAGAATTCAATCTGAGTAAGATCTCAGAGGCAATCCGCAAGGCGTTCGAGGCCACAAAGAAGGCCTACACCACAGAAGTGCTGGAACTCCTGGCCCTGCGCGTGACCGCGGATTTCCAGTCAAAGATTAAGAGCGAAAAGGTATCCGTGGAGGAGATTCAGGACAGCGTAGAGCACGTCCTGGAACAGTCCGGATACACGGATGTGGCGAAGGCGTACATCCTGTACCGCAAGCAGCGCGCCAACGTGCGTGAGATCGGCAAGAATGTGATCAGCCCCGCGAACCTGATGAACGGGTACCTGGGTTCCTCGGACTGGAGAGTAAAGGAGAACTCAACCGTCATGCATACGCTGGGCGGCCTGATCCTGAATAACTCCGGCGCGGTAACGGCCAACTACTGGCTGAATGAGATCTACGACGAGGAGATCATGAACGCACATAAGGACTGCCTGATCCATATTCACGACCTGAGCATGCTTGCCGGGTACTGCGCGGGATGGAACTTAAAGCAGTTGATCCAGACCGGCATCGTCGGCGTGGCGAACCGCACGTCCTGCGGTCCCGCGAAGCATCTGGGTGTCCTGAGCAATCAGATGGTAAACTTCCTGGGGATTATGCAGAACGAATGGGCAGGCGCACAGGCGTTCTCGTCCTTCGACACCTACCTGGCTCCGTACGTCAAGAAGGACAACCTTTCGTATAAGGAAGTCAAGCAGGCAATCCAGAACTTCGTGTTCGGAGTGAACATGCCGAGCCGGTGGGGGACCCAGGCGCCCTTCTCAAACATTACGCTCGACTGGGTGATCCCGGAAGATATGAAGGAGATGTCTGCGGTTGTCGGCGGAGAGGAAATGCCGTTTACCTATGGCGAGTGCCAGAAGGAAGCCGATATGGTCAACAAAGCCTTCCTGGAGGTAATGTTGGAAGGCGATTATAACGGAAGAGGATTCCAGTATCCCATGGATCTCGTGGCTTAACGGGGTGACCCGTTTCGAATAAAGAGTGTGAACCCGTAATTGCGGGGTGTGTACGCGACGTACAGGAAGCGCAGGAAATGGCGCCTAACGCGTATGCTAACAGGGGATGGTAAACGGCAGTGATGGGCCGCATCCAAATCTCTGTGCTAAGCCGGCAGGCAAAGACAGGCGTGCCGGAAAGTTCAACGACTATCCTGAAATAGGGGTGAAATTCCCCAATAGGAGTAGGGCCAGGATGAAATGCCTGGCGGGTGAAAGTCCCTTAATCCGAAGTGCCTCTCATCTCTGTATATATACACAGATGGTGATATAGTCTAGTCCGACTGCTCCGAGCAGTGTTAAAGTATCGCGAAAGCGACGGTAGATCGTCCCACCTATTCCATCACAAAGGACTATGACTGGTCCGCGACTGAGAACAACAAACTGCTGTTTGAAATGGCCGCGAAGTACGGTTCTCCGTATTTCGCCAACTACGTAAACAGCGACATGAATCCCAGCGACGTGAGAAGCATGTGTTGCCGCTTGCGTCTGGACCTTCGTGACCTCAGACGTCGTAACGGCGGATTCTTCGGCGCCGGCGAATCCACGGGTTCCGTTGGGGTTGTCACCCTAAACCTGCCGCATATCGCCTACATCTCCAAAACGGAGGATGAGTTCTGGGCAAACCTGGATCATTACATGGACGTGGCGGCTCGTTCCCTGGATGTGAAGCGTGAGGTTATTACCAAGCTGCTGAACTCCGGGCTGTATCCCTACACAAAGGCATACCTTGGCAGCTTCGACAACCACTTTTCCACGATCGGACTGGTCGGCGGCAATGAGATGTGTCTCAACGCTGCGTGGCTCGGCAAGGACCTGACCCATTCGGAGTGCCAGGACTTCGTAGAGAAGCTGCTGAACCACATGCGCAACCGCCTGGCTGACTACCAGGAGAAGTACGCACCGGCGCTGTTCAACCTGGAGGCAACTCCGGCAGAGTCCACCGCGTACCGCTTTGCCAAGCATGACAAGGAGCGTTATCCTGACATCATCACGGCCAATGAGCATGGTACGCCGTACTACACGAACAGCACCAACCTGCCGGTAGGCACGACGGACGACGTGTTCGACGCCCTGGATATCCAGGACCGTTTCCAGCCGCTGTATACATCAGGAACGGTATTCCATACCTTCCTGGGAGAAAAGCTTCCGTCCTGGGAGTCCGCAGCGCAGCTGGTACGGACCATCTGCTCCAACTACAAACTGCCGTACCTGAGCCTGACGCCGACCTATTCCATCTGTCCTGAGCACGGATATATCGCGGGTGAGCATTTCACCTGCCCGAAGTGCGGCGGAGAGACAGAGGTGTACAGCCGTATTACCGGTTACTACCGTCCGATTAAGAACTGGAATGACGGCAAAGCGCAGGAATTCAAGGACAGGAAAGAATATGTCCTTGGCAGCGGTAAAGCGGCAGCCAAAGCCATGACAGGACAAGACGCAGCGCAGGCCGGGTCTGAGGCCGTCTGTGAGTCCTGCAAGGTCGAGACCAACATTCCGGCGGAAACAGCCGGCGCAATATGCGGAGGAACAGATGGGGCAACGGCAGGTAACCTGCTGTTCACGACCCCGACCTGCCCGAACTGCAAGACCGCGAAGGCAGCCCTAGATAAAAACGGAGTCACCTATACAGTGATCGATGCGACAGCGGATCCCGGGCTTGCGAGCAAGTACGGCGTGATGTCCGCTCCGACGCTGATCATGGCGGACGGGACAAAACTCACTGGGGCAGGCGCCATCCTTGGCAGCCTGAAACAGTAAGAAATGATGCAGCGATGCGGGGCAGGTTGAAACCTGCCTCGCGGTATGCCGCCGAAAACGAATCAGGCAGGGCCATATAAACAGCAGCATGGGATGGGATTTCCGTTCCGGCTGCTGTTTTTATATAAAAAACCTTATCCGCAAATCTTTGATTCGGATATAGAAGCCCGTATTACGGATACCTTTTGTAAATTTAGAATCCTGGAGAATGGCTTTACTGCGTGCTTTGACACCTATCCTAAAGATTCGTATTTCGAAAATCGGACACAATGTCAATCACTGGATGCCATACTTCCTTTGAAGCATCACATTAAGGTAAAGGAGGAACAGCATGAAGCAGTAGAGTGCCCGGTGCGGACTGCCGGGTGTCAGACAACAACAGACAGAGAAGGAAGTCACCTTGCCGCTGGAGTCATTACCGCATGGTGCGAGTTCCGGATCTGTCATACGAAAGGAGAGAAAAAATGAGCAATAACAAAAAGACAGTCATCTGCGTCCTTGGACGCTCTGCGAGCGGCAAAACTGCTCTCGCAAAAGAAGCCTGCGCAAGGAGCGGCCTGAAGATGGTCCGGTCCTATACAACAAGACCCCCCAGGGCGAACGAACTGGCAAACCCTGAGAAAAGCGACCACTATTTTGTCGATAAGACCACTTTCGACCGCATTATGGCCGAGGAGACACCAGTCGCGTACACAAAGATCAACGGATACGAGTATTGTGCTACCAAGGCAGAATTTGCCAAATCTGACGTCTACGTCATTGACCCAGAAGGCTTTGACCGGCTGAAGGAGTGGGCCGGCGACCGCTATAACCTGCTGGCTCTTTATGTATCTACGAGCCGTGAGAACGCCATGAAACGTCTGGGTAACCGGCAGGAAAGCATAGAGGCACAGGCAGCAAGGTGGACAGCTGAGGACGAGCAGTTTGCCCGTTTTGAGAACGGGGCGGAATATGATATCTGCCTTTCCAATAACGGCACGTTCGAGAACGGTGTCAAATGCATGCAGACACTTCTGCTGGCCTTCATCGACGGCAATTCCCGTGACGGGGCCTGCAAAAGGTGACGTCTGAAGGGCATGAATCAGTCAACAAAAAGGAGGAATTTCAAAATGACAATTGCAACAGTTGGTTATATTGGATACTCAAACGGAGAAGTAGAGACCATCAAAAAGAATCTGGAGAAGATCGGTCAATATTGCGCGACCCATTTCATCCCTAAGCTTGTTTCCGGGGACCTGTGGGTGTATATTGAAGATGAGCAGGAAAATGACCCGAACCGACATGCTTTGTTCCTCTCCGGAAAAGGGGAGGTATCATACACGCCAAAAGCAACACGCTATACCTTCGACAGTAAGAAACCGGATAACATCTACTCGCATTGGCGCGATGCCATGCCGCTGATTGAGCACTGGCCCGAGGTTAAAAAGAATATCGAAAATGCGATCCAGGAGATGGATGGTGCGAAGCAGGCAATGCTGAATTTCCAGGTGTGAGGTGACCAATATGCGTAAAATACTGAAAAGCGGGCCTGTATCCATGGGCGTCTGCGGTACACCGACGTCCCTGACTGACAGCTTTGGTGAAAAACTGTATGTAGGTGACATTGTCGATGTCTGGTACGCAGAGCCGGCGCCGGAAGGCCGGAGCCTGAATGTCGAAGGCCCTGAGTTCGTTGTTCAGGATGAAGGAGAGGAAGCCTTCATCATGGGGATGAAAGGAAATTATCAGCTTCAGACACGATACTACCTGAATGGGGAAGAATCCAACGAGACTGATTATGATTATGCAGAATCCTATTACCAAAGTGAAGGCGGGTTCCTGTGGGTGATCAAAAAGATCAAGGACCATAAGGATACCGTCCACAGGGAGCGCTGGGGCAGCGGTAACGTCACGGTATTCCTGGAGAAGGAAACAGGCGACCCGGATGGGATTGACGGCCGGGAGGTGTCCGCATGAAATACTACAGCGACTGTTTAAACCGCCTTGTCACGCAGCTGTCCATGCTGCCCGGAATCGGTCAGAAAACAGCGGAACGCCTTGCGTACTATATTGTGAAGCTCCCTAAGGAGCGCTCCACGGCACTGGCCGATGCCATACGTGACGCTTCAGCGAATGTATCCTACTGCAAGATGTGCTACTGCACATCCGATACGGATACCTGCCCGATCTGCGCAAGCAAAAACCGGAACCATAGGGTCATCATGGTCGTAGAGACTGACGATGACCTTGCCCAAATGGAGCGCAGCGGCGCATACGACGGCGTTTACCATGTGCTTCAGGGTGCAATCGACCTGATGAAGGGCATCGGTCCTAACGATATCCGTATGAAAGAGCTGATCACCCGGCTCCGCGGAGAGGTGGATGAGGTGATCCTGGCGACCAGCGCAAGCATGGAAGGCGAGACCACGGCCACATATATCAGCCGCCTGATCAAGCCGACCGGGATTAAGGTAACACAGCTGGCATACGGCATCCCGATGGGTGCAGATATCCAGACGGTCGATTCGGCCACACTGGAACGGGCCTTCCGGAACAGAGGGTCTATGTGACAAAAGTAAGGAAAACGAAGTGGAAGCGAGGAATATTTGATGAAAATCAACATGCTGTGGAGGAGGGCGCGGGCTTTGCCCGCCCTTCTTATCTCAATTTCGTTGCTTGCGGGATGCACAAACCTCAAGCTGAACGACAATCGAAACCCGGAAGTGCAGACCACTTCCGTAGACATAGACACGACGGCTGCTGAGCCGGCAGAAATGGATATCAACACCGGACAGGACGATACGGCTCGCAGTGAGACGTCCTATTTGGTGAAAACGGCTATCCTGTCGTGGAATCACCAGGATGTGATCCCTGAGTATACTGGGGGACCTTGGACAGAGGTCAACGGTAATGTCCCTTATTTTGCGGATAACGAAAAGATCCCCGTTGTCTTTGAGGAATATGCCGAACTGGACGGTCTCGGCCGGTGCGGCCAGGCATACGCCAGTATCTGCCAGGAACTGATGCCAACCGAAGACCGTGAGAATATCGGGCAGGTAAAGCCGAGCGGGTGGCATACCGTTAAGTACCCGGACCTGATCAGCGACCTGTATCTGTATAACCGATGTCACCTTATAGGGTTCCAGCTGGCAGGCGAAAATGCGAACGATAAAAACCTGATTACCGGCACGCGGTATTTAAACATCGAAGGAATGCTGCCGTTCGAGAATGAGGTTGCGGATCATGTCAGGCGCACAGGACACCATGTCCTGTACCGGGCAACCCCTATATTTTTAGGTGATGACCTGGTCTGCCAGGGCGTCGAAATGGAAGCATTTTGTGTGGAAGATAACGGAGTAGCAGGCGAGCGTGGTATATCGTTCCATATATTTGCGTATAACGTCCAGCCAGGCATCGAGATTGATTATACAACCGGCGACAGTTGGGCCGCGGAGGACGCTGTACCGGAATCTGTCGATGTAGTACCGGAGGACGAAACGGACTCAGGCGTCAGGGAGTATGCGCTCAATATCAACTCAATGAAGTTTCATTACCCTGACTGTGACAGCGTTGGACAGGCTAACCCCAAAAATATCAAATACTGGACCTGCTCAAGGGATGATCTGATCGAAGACGGGTATAGCCCGTGCGGTGTGTGTCAACCATAAGGATGTTTATCGCGCAAACTGGCAATTAAGTAATCATTAAAGTATGTAAAAATAGATGATTCGTTGACAAAGTGCTACTATAATATTATAATAATCTTAGGGAGAATCCTATGTATGATTAACGTAATTATTGATCAATTGACGCCGTGTTTGAAAGATGCTCACACTGGCGAAGTCGTCCCGACCGAAGTGATTCGAGTAAAAAGGAAATCTTTTTTACGAAAATACAATAAGAGGAATGGATGGTATACAAAATGGGACGACCTCGCGGATGAAAATGAAATCTATGCTTTGGTTATTGAAGGATCTATGGATATTCAGGGTTTAGTTGCTGTCACTCCAAACGACGACATGCGGGCATTATATATAAGCTGGATGTGCGTTAATCCCGAAAGTAATAAACAGATTACTCGTAACATCAAATACCTGGGTATCGGAGGTCATTTGTTCGCTATAGCTGCCAAAAAATCGATTGATTACGGATATAATGGCTATATGTATGGTTTTGCAGCGAATCAAAAATTGTTAAAACATTACGTTCAAAGTTTCCACGGAGAAATTATCGCGATCCTACATCCATACCAGTTCGCAATAGATGAACAGGCAGCAAAGGAGCTTATGGAGGTATATGATTATGAATGGACAGATGAGACGATATAAAGAAAGTGTAGCCGCCACACCGGATCCGATCTTATTAAGCCGGTGTCCAAAAATCAAGATGGATTTACCTGGATTGATGAAATATGCGAAAGAAAAAGGTGTCCGTGTAGTAGATCTGTCAGAAAAGGAAAAACAAGCATTTATCAGAAGTCAGTGAACGTAACCACTACAAAAACTCATGCATCACAAAGGTTAAGCCTTTTTCAGCAGGGCATCAGCAACGAGATTTGCTTCTCATCTGATGCCCTTTTTTGACGAATTTTGTCGATTCACAGCGGCATTTGCTGCATGCAACAGATGCTCGCTTCTATTTTCGTCCCAAAATAGCTATCCGCAGCCTATGCAGTATATTAGCATTCATTATTCATACTTAGCGTGAACACTAAACGATAACCGTTGTTGTCGATTCGTGAAATATGCGAGAAAGGGTATGGATGGCATGGCAAGCATAGAAGAAAAGGTTGAGGATTATTACAAAGCACGTTTGCGCTCACTCGGCATCAAGGTTTTTAACAAGACAGATAATGTCAATAAGAGTATCGCAAACGCTTTGTTTGAGTCTGCGTCAAAATCAGGCGGCTCAGGTATGAACTACCCTGACATTAAGCTCTTGCTCGACGACAACCGTCAATAACCCCACCTGATTCAAAGAATCAGATGGGGCTTGCAAGAAAAAGCGAACAGGAAATATCTTGTTTCGCTTCTTGTAAGCCCGGTTGATTAGCCTAAGTGACCTGCGCAAGTCTACGGAAACTACGCGGCGGGAACTACGTTATCCCGGAATATACAGGCACCGTCGGATGCTCCTCAAGTCTGGCGCTCTGCGGGCGCCTGTTAAACATCCCTGAGGGCAGGGGAAGTGCAGCCGCCACAAAACCCGGGACAACATTGGCGAAGAGGACCACGCGGCCGGCCGTGCCGGGAACGGCGCGGAAGGCGCAGATGCCTGCCAGTACCCACGCATCCCCGTGATGCAGTGCGGCAATGGCAGGGAGGGCGTAAGCCCGGAAAGGAACAACATGGCAGCAGTTGTAAGCAACACCGGCAAACCCCTTATGCCGACAAGCCCGTACAGGGCGAGGAAACTCTTAAAGTCGGGGCGCGCCAGGATCTACAGGCACAGGCCGTTCTTCACGATCATGATACTTGACCGCAGTGACGGCGATGTGCAGGACGTCGAGTACAAGAGCGACACAGGGTACCTGCACGTGGGTATCTCGGTCTGCTCGCAGAAGCATGAGTTCGTCCGTGAGCAGAGGGACCTTCTTGCTGATGAACAGGAGAAACACAACGACCAGCGGAAATACCGCCGGACACGGCGGAACCGGAAACGCTACAGGGCGCCGCGGTTTGATAACCGCACCGGCAAGGTGCACAAGGCGGAGAAGGACGGCGGCGTATGGCTGGCCCCGTCTTTGGAGCATAAGGCCGAGGCGCAGCTTCGGCTCTTTACTGAGGCGTGCAGGGTCATGCCCATAACCAGCGCCGTATTCGAGATGGGTAAGTTCGACCTGGCGCTCATGAAGGCGATCGATACGGGCGGGCCGCTGCCGCAGGGCGAGGATTACCAGCATGGGGAGCGTTACCGGATCGCCACGCTGAGGGCGGCAGTGTTCGCCCGTGACAACCACACCTGTGCGTTCTGCGGGCGTGGGATCAAGGACCACGCGATCCTTCACGCGCACCACATCGGCTTTTGGCAGAAGGACCGCACTGACCGTCTTGGCAACCTGGCGACGTGCTGCGAGCATTGCCATACCCCGGAGAACCATAAGCCGGGAGGCCTGCTTTACGGGAAAAAGCCGAAGGTATCCAATATGGCCCCGGCGGCATATATGAACACCGTGCGCTTTGAGCTGCTGCGCAGGGTCAGGCAGGCGGTGCCGGAGGTGGGCATCCATATGCGCTATGGTACGCAGACCAGCGGAGTGCGCCGCGAACGCGCCATCCGCAAGAGCCATACCAATGACGCGTACTGCCTGGGAAAGTTCTTCCCGAAGCACCGCGCGGCAGAGGTTGTCCTGCGGAAGATCCGGAGGAACGACCGCATCCTGCAGAAGTTCTACGACGCGGTATACATTGACTCCCGCAGCGGCGACCTTAAGAAAGGCCGGGAGCTGACGAACGGCAGGATCAGCAGGAACCATAAGAAAGACCATGAGGACCTGCATCCATTCCGCGGCAGGAAGGCCAGCAAAGGGAGAGTTACCATCCGGAAGTCGCGCACGACGCTTAAGCCTGGCAGCCTGGTGGAATACGATGGGGAGATCCTGGCCGTGCATGGGACGCATAAGAACCGGTATATCTCAAAAAGGACCGGGAAGCTGTCCGTGAGCGTCAACGTGGAATTCGAGCGCTCGTCCCGGACAGGCCGGAAGAGTGCGGCGCTGGGCAAGTGCAGGGTCATCAGCCAGGCGTATAACACAGGCTGGATAAAGGCCAACGCAGCAGCATAATGAATCAATCAAAAAGCTTTGGGTGCATGGGGGTGCGCTAAGAACGGTATTCCTTTATCGAGATCTATTCCAACCTCGATAATACCTTCAGCGCATTTCCTCCCCGCCTGAACACAGAATTGTTCAGACGGGGTACCCATGCGCATGTTGTTAATGGAATATGCAGGAGAACAGACCAGCGTTGAGCTGAACAAAACCTGCACACCAGGCGAGGAGCAAAAGTATTGCTGGAACGTCATTTGCACAGCAATGTCTTCAATCTATTTAATGAAAGAGGATTATAAAAAGGGCCGTTTTTGGCTGGACGCAGTACATGACCGCTCCATGATTTCAAAAGATAATTACTAAAACAACAAAACGGGATTCAGGAAAGGCATCGGCTATGAGACACATGTCTCAGCTGATGCCTTTCTTTTTTGTCTGTCGAATTTTGTCGAATTTTGCTAATCTTGCTCATCGAAGGATCAACATTCCATTTTCAAAAACTTTCGCTGTTTTATGCATGCGGCAAGACACACACGGTGATTTCCAGCCGTTCTGCACCATCCCATATAGACATACTGAAATAAAGCGCATAGGAACTTACGGCGCGGGGAGGCACTCTATGAAGAACCGGTTCGCTGTCCAACTAAATGCTGTAATGCTGGTAATCGGAATCAACTGCATGTATTCTCCTTATCCGTGCGTCATAAGCGCCGGTATACCCGCGATAGCAGCAGAACAGTCAACCTTGGTCAGGGGTGTTACGGAACCTTCTCCCGACCTAGAACTGTACTTTATTCAAGCGGATGCTGACGCCAAGGCGCTCCGTAGTGCCTGTATAGCATGCATCAATGCGCTCGGAAACGCGGATGCTGCAATAAGCAGTGATTGCGTGGATACGGGATTCATTGGGACGTATGAAGAAGCCAGGAACGTATATGAGATTAGCAAGGACCTGTATCTCGGGGGAGCCGCATATTCCATGGATTATGTAAGGCTTACGGACGGCAGGGTACATCTGCTGCTCAAGACGGAAGGTGTGACACCAGAGCAGGCATATGAGCAGCATCTCGAAGCGAAAACCAGACTGCGGGACATAGCAGACCGCATAATAAAACCGGACAGAACGAATGGAGATCTGGCTGCCGCGATATACCACTGGGTCACAAGTCATATCTCCTACACTTCAGGAGCAGAATCGTGCAGTGCCGGAAAAAACGCTACTGCCTATAGCGCAATCATGAATGGAACTGCGACCTGTGACGGGATATCCACAATGATGCTCGCTTTGTTTGACGATTGTGGGATACCGGCCGCAAAGATACAAAACGGACGGCATGCTTATAACATCGCCTGGTCGAACGGACAGTGGATTCTCTATGATGCGGCAAGCGGTATATCGGGTAATCCCAGTGAACTTATGCAAAGATACGGAGACTGTTACACGCCTGAAGTGATCACATTGGGCTTTGCCGCAGGAAACGTGAGTCTGTGTTCCCAATGACTAGACAAGAACCCGGCATTGCTGATAATCGAAATATATGCGCCATAATTCCTATAGATCCTGTCAGAAGGAGGTAGGGATAATGATGAAGAAACAGGACCTTTATTATATCTACGACTCTGTATGGGCCGGTATGTATACTGACTTTAAACCGTTCTATAACGAGAGCGACCAGCGGATGAATCCGGAAGATATCCTGGAGATATGCCGCTATGCTTTCCGGTACTATCTGCGTTGGAATCCTGACGCCGTACATAAGCGGCTTACGGAAGACATCCTGAAGCAGATGAAACTGACCAGTCTGATCAAAACTTACCCATTCCCGGAAGAAGTAAGTGACCCTATGAAGATACCGTACCTGGTCGGAGTGCTGTATCCGCAGTATTACCATTTTGACCCTAAGCAGGCTGCCGAGCAGACATATTCAGATCTGGTGGAAGGGAGACTGGATAAACCGCCAAAGGGGTTTTTTACGAACACGGATGAAGGACGGATGCGTGCTAAAATCTGTTTCCGCTATATGGTGAATAATTACAAAATCTTCGCTACAAAAGAAGAAACCTTCCGGTTCTTCAGCACTGTGGTGGGACGTAAGTTCCTGGGTAAATACAAGTTGAAGTACGTGGCCAAATATTTCGGAACAGACATTGATTACGTCTATGAATCCTTATCAGATCTCGGGATGACGACTGAAGAACATGAGGAATGTCTCTACTGCCATGAAAAATACAAATCGAAGTTATTTATGGAAAAATATATCCGGAAAGTAAAAAAACAGCAGCGTGAAGAAAGGAAGTCAGTGAAATGCTTGGAATAAAGCAGATGTTCAGGAAAGAAGAAGGAACATGCCCAATCTGCGATATTGCATATAAGCGCGTCAAGCGTGACCTGCGGGCTGATTGCTTTGATGCATCATATGTTATTACAGCCTGGACACTGCTGTGTCCCGAATGCGGATATTCACTGATCCTGCCGGGCATAGCAAAAATCGTTCCGATCGCGAAATCTACAGTACAAGCAGGCGCAACTGGACCTCATGATCTGCTATTGAACCCGATTCGGGAGGTGACGCAGGACGGTGATGCGGCAGATGCTTCAGTTGCTACTGCACACGCAGGGGATAATATCGAAGATAGTGAGGCTATGGAATTATCAGGACATAAGGCCCTGGAGGGAGCACTGCCGCTTAATGAATATCTGAGAGAAGTCAAGACCATGGATCCTCCCGAAGAGGATGGTGGTGGATCCCCCACAGAACCACGTCAGGGTACAGTTCCGCAGGAAAGCGCAAAGGAGAATCACCCGGCCGACATCCATACAGATACCCAGAGCCATGATGCATCTGATCATGAAGCTGTGGATAACGGAAAGAAGACTTCTGAGACAGGAAGATGTGAGACAGCCGATAAGACAAATGAAAAACGCATTCAGGGGCCAGGTGTAAAGACTGACGAGAAGAATGCCGCACCGGCCGACGTCAGGGATAATCGACAGGCTAAGCCGGAAAAGAACAGGCGTGAGAAGTCTGTGAATGAACGCAAGGCGCCTGTACTGCAGTCCACCGAAAAATCAGGAATGATCGGGCAAAATGTCCGTCCGACACCATCTTTACGTCAGACTGGCCCATTTTCGTCGGGAGGCATGGGAGGTTTTCCGACCGGAAGTATATTCCCAGCATCAGCGTTCGATAAATTGGACAGTGTGAAAGCATTTGTACAGGAACCTGAGAAGAAGCAAGGTATTCCCGGAAAAAATGACGCGGAAGCTCAGGCCAGTCAAAAAACTACTTTCGAAAAAAAGCATTCGTTAAATTCAAAGGATAGAACTGAAAATCTAAAAAAACGCGAACGGGCATCAACTGAGAAGGATAATAAGGAAAAGACAAATGATAAATCGACAAAAATCGACATATCCGCCAAAATTGATGATGGTGTACAGGATGTCGGGAATAAAAAGCCGACGAAGGCCTATGAAAATAAGGATGTCGGGAATAGTAAGCCTGAGACAACGACGTTTCAAAATAAGTTATCCGCAGAAAATAAGCCCGGTGTCATGGATCAGGGACAGGGCGGCGAAAAGAAGAACTTAGATGCACCAAAAAGTCTATCCGCAGATTCCGACACCTCGACTGCCCGTTTTCCGGAACAGCACGCAGGCTCAGATGTCCCTAAAGACATGGAGGAATGTCCGGTAATGAATTCCGGCAGTCAAAAGGCATCGGACAAACAGGACGACGCCGCACAGACCGAGGCAGCGGATTTATCTAAATCCGAAGCTGAAACGGGAACTCCGCAATCTGCGGATAGCGAAAACGTGCAGTCTGAGCCTGAGGATCAGAGCATAGACGGGGGCATGAAGGGTGCTAAAGCCCAAGCCATAACGGCCGCAAGAAAGATTCACGAGAAGCTCCCTTCGGATATTGCAGACAGGATCCCCGTGATTGCACAGATAGCCAAGCAGCAGAAACGCTCGATCTTCCTGAGTGAGGAAAAACGCTATTTGGAATCCCACGTGCCGCATATGCAGGCGATCATCAATGAAATGGTATACGATACGGATACCAGTGAGATGTTCCTGCGTGTTGAAGGACAGTACGGTCTTGATAACCCATGTGTACATTACAACTACCGCACCAAGAACGGCAACTTCTTCAGGTGTACGGTTAAGTATAAATGTGAAGACTCCATCAGGGCGCTGGATACGTTTGAGGCCAAGCGTCTGCTGGAGGGTTATCCGGATCTATATAAGAAGTTTTTCCCCGATTCCGTGTCTGACGCATGACGCCTGCTGACGGGAAGGGGACAGATCATATCACAAATCAATTTAGAAGGAGGATGTCATGTCAGAATTAAGCATTGGAAGGAGCGCGGCAAAGGTTGGGTCTCAGGTGGTGGCCGCCATCTTCGACAGCCTGGACAGGATTGATGCCAACCGGTTTGCGTACACAAGAGTTGACGGGAAGGACGATATCATTGATCTGGCAGTGGGACCGGATGGGAGGCTTGACCCTGAGAAAGCTTCCCGGACGCTGATGATCTGTGAAGTAAATCCACAGCTGCTGCCGGATGTAAAGTCGGAATTTATCAAAGCCCGTATCCCGCTCGCCTGGCAGAGTTATGTGGAGCCTGCAAAAGACGGGGAAGAGTTTGCAAAGCTGCGTTCATTCCTGGTCTTTCCCAGGAGCGAGGAACGTGCAGCCAACGCTGCAATCGAGGATTATACCCGCATCAGGCCGGAACGCAGCCCGTTGGAACCGCAGGAACTGCTGTCGTGGATACGGTCGAATGAGGGCGGACGTACTATGGCGGCTGGCCTGGAGATAGACAAGGAGCTTTACGACTATATCAGCCGCGCCGGACTGATCAATGTACCCCGGACGGAAATGGGCGAGAATGAAATCGACAAGACGATCCGCCTGCGGGTGCCGCTTGATATGGGAGACGGCGTTGCAGAAACAGTAAGGATGGCAGAGACGTTATATACCGCTGACTTCCGGCGCATCGAACAGGAACGTGAGACACGGCTTGAAAACACGATAGCACGCCTCCTGGCAGATTCGAAGAATGATATGCACAACAGCATTATTGTCAATGCGGAAGCCCCGTCACAGTATATACGCCTCGATCGTGACGGGTTCAAATACTTTATCGATACGGATGAAGGACCGAACCTGATGGCAAGTAGCGATCGGAACGACCGCGGTTATGAACAGGAACTCTATAATATTATACGGTCATTCGGCGACTATAAGGAACTGACGGGTATGGATAAGGAACTGGAAGATGCCCTGCACTCAATGCAGAGGGAAGGCCAGCAGCTTACCGGTATCACAGTGGAAGAACGTGTGCATGAGCTGAAGAAAGAATATGTGGAGGATATCATGCGGGCATGTGAGATTGTCGGGACCACATACCAGCTTGCGTCCTCCCTGGAAGGCCAGTATAACGATCATAGCCGGATGAAGGATGATGTAATTAAGATGGGGAACCGCCTGGATGACTTAAGCGCAATCGGCCTCGGGAACAGCGCTGCGGCAGGGGATCTGCGGGGAGATATGAGCCAGATCAAAGGAATGATCCTCTCTTCATTTGCGGCAGAAACATCCAAGGATATGTCTGACCTGTACGGCGCCCCCGGATGGGATGACTTCCTGTCTACCAAGCTCTGCCTGAGCGCACATGAGGACCACTATAGGTCAGAGGCACTGGAACAGTTCCGAGAGATGAAAGAAGGCCTTTCCAAAGAAACACCTGAAGTACAGGAAGCATTCAGAGATGAGTTTTCCAGAACGATACATGAGATCTTCGAGATCAACTACCATTACCAGACGGAGCCGGCGCCTGTCATGGAAGTGGACCTCAGTGATGAGATCAGCGTACGCGGACGCGAAGCCGAGCTTACGATTACGAGGTAAACAGACTATATGGCGGAGGCCCGGGATGCCGGGCCTCTTAACTTTTGCTTTTCGTAAGACATACTATTCTCAGATGACTGGCCGGCCCGAAAAACGGCAGCCCTAGAAGGGAGAACAAGGAATGGACTGGGTAGCAATCCGTGATACAGCAAAAAACACATTACTGGATGTAATATCGATCCTGAAGACTGTTGTGATCGTTTACATAGTAATGACATTCTTAAATGGCTATGTAATCGCAAATGCTGTCGTACCGACATCCTCGATGTCGCCGGCCATTGAACCGGGAGACAGGGTGGTCGGACTTCGGTTTCTGCGGGATTACAAACGCGGCGACATCATTGTATTCAACGATCCGGATACACCAGGACGTTACCTAATCAAACGGATCATAGGAATGCCTGGCGACAGGGTGACGTTCATGCCGGAAGAAAACGGTGCCTGCAGTGTTTGTATCAATGGCAAAAAACTTTCGGAACCGTACCTTCCAGAGGCGATGCTCAGAGATGCGGCGTTCACTGATCTTTCGCTGACAGTCCTCGAAGGATCGTATTTCTGTCTCGGTGATAACCGCAACAACTCCCTGGACGCAAGGTACTGGGAGCATAAGTTTATAGCTGAAGACGACGTGGTAGCAAAAGCTGCATTCCGGTATTGGCCGTTATCTCGCAGCGGACTGTTTAAGGATCCGCAATATGCCGTGGATACAGCAATCATTCCATATCAATAAGAAAGGAGCAGCAGAGGAAAATGGCATCCAATTACATCGACAAGGACCGGGAGCACCAGAAACATATTCTATTCTTTATTTGCACAGCGGTTGCACTTATGTTTATCGTTTATCTCTGTGCAAAAACTGCATATTTGGCGGAATCTGCACAAAGTGAGAATGTAACGATTGAGCACATTATGGCCGCGCTGTTCGTTATGACATCGGAACCATTGCCAATCAGTTTTAATCCGGATTATTTTACTCCGGTTTTTGTACCGGTCTCCCTGATCGTGGCCTTCGCCGTATTCGGCGTATATGACACGCAGGTCAGGGATAAGCATAAGACCGCATTTTCTCAGTATGGTACTGCTAAATTCATGACGACGAAAATGCTCTCCGAGTTTAATAGGGTCTTCAACGAGCCTTTCGGCTCGACTGACAATACTTCCCAGGCCAACATCATCCTTTCTGAGAATACCAGGGTATCGATGAACTGCAAAAAACTGGGCAATAATAACGTACTCGTCATCGGCGGTCCCGGTACCGGTAAATCCTGGGCCGTGGTACGTCCAAATCTGCTGCAGGAATATGGGTCGTACGTGATCACTGACCCGTCTGGCGAGCTGTTAGCTACGACTGGTAAGTTTTTTGAGGAGCGCAACTACCGGCTCAGGGTCTTTAACCTGGTGGATATGTCACACTCTAATACATACAATCCATTCCGGTATATTGAGAAGGAAGAGGACGTCATGACCCTGATTAACTGCCTGATCAACTGTACGTCGGAGGGGCAGAAGTCCTCGGATCCGTTCTGGGAGAAATCCGAGACGGCGCTTCTTGAGGCGATCATATTTTACCTGATCCGTTACCGGCCACTGAAGAACCAAAACTTTTCCATGGTATCACGGATGCTCGCAGCAGCGAAAGCGGATAAGGAGGGCAACTCCCAACTCGATCAGACATTTAACGCTGTACGAAGGATCGACCCGGATGATATTTGCGTAAGACAGTATGATATCTTCAAACAGGCGTCGGATAAAACCGCCCAGTCTATCCTGATCTCGGCAGCGGTACGGCTGTCGCCATTTAATATAGACGCAGTACAGAACCTGACGAACACGGACCAGATGGAACTGACGACGATCGGTGATACTCCGACTGTTACGTTCATCATTGTGCCGCAGGGCGATACCACATATTCATTCCTGGTCAACATGATGTACAGCCAGATGTTTTCCACTCTTTATGAACATGCGGCCAAAACAGACCAGATCCCATTAAAATATCAGGTACGATTCATGCTCGATGAGTTCGCGAACATCGGGGTGATACCGAACTTTCAGCAGAAGCTGACCACCATGCGTAAATATGGGCTGTCCTGTATGATCTTTATCCAGGCGATCGGTCAGATCAAAAACTTATACAAAGACGACTGGGAGACGATCAAGGGCGCCTGTTCCATGATTCTTTATCTTGGCGGCAATGAAACGTCTACCCACGAGGAAATCGTCAAAATGGCCGGCAAGGAGACCATGAGGGTGAAGGATTCATCAACTTCCCGGAATGGGAAGGGCAGCGGCTCCGACAGTAAATCGTATAAGTACGCAGCACGTGACCTTATCACCATCGACGAGGTTCGTCGTCTTAAAAATGAACATGTGCTGTGCTTTGTATCAGGCCAGCAGCCGATTTATGAAAAACGTTATCCGACACAAAAACACCCGAATGCCAAGTATCTTGGTAACCTGTCAAACGGGGAGCGCGTTTACCGGTTCACTTACTGTAATGCGCAGGCCAGCAGTATTGAACGGCTGGAAAGGAACCGTAAGCAGCTTAATGAAAAGCTGAAAGAACAGCAAAAGAGCAGGAATACCGATGCCAGACCGGTCACCACTCCGACCTCTCTGGATCCAAGGGCGATGCTCGAAATGGTGAATGACATCACAAAAAAGGATGATGTGCTGAAACAGATACCGAAAACCGGAATCAGCGAGAAGGATATGAAACAGTCCGGTACAACTGCCGGCACCGTTGTAAAAGGACAGCGCTCAGAAACGTCCTATGTGATGCCAGGCCAGGTGACTGCACTTAAGCCATTGGGAACCGCCTCCGCGGCGAGCAGGGGAGTATCTGTGGCACCAAGGAATGATACAGCGGGGAACCAGGCGCTGGCTGATATAATGAACGCCCTTGAATCGTCGCAGTAGCCTAAAATGGCTATCCGCAAAATAGAAAGTCTGCGGCAGATACAAAACTGCATGATCGCCATCATTGCTAAAAACTGATATTCATATGACATACTACAACAAAAGAGGAGGAAAATCTTATGAAACAAATACGATATCGCGCAGTAGCGGCAGTAATCGCAGCAATTACACTTTGCGCGTCGAGCACGCAGGTAAAGCCGGTATATGCGTCCGATGAAGGCAGTGTTGTGAAGGTAACCGTCAAAAAGGAACTTGCCTTTCATGCTGATACCGAAACGGTCAGCGATAAAGACAAGAAATTCAGGACTGCGATCACGTTTGAGTCGTATGATGATGCGGATACCGGATTCAACGACCGGACTGAATCCATCATGATCGGGGATACCAAATTCGTGCTGAACAGCATAGAAAACCTGAAGATGACTGATGCATACACGCCGGAACGCCGGACCATGGAGACCATGACGGATACGTTCATCAAGGGCGAAGAAGATGGGTTCCTGCCGGACACAACGGTAACAAAGGATGGAGTGACCTGGACGCTTACGGAAAAGACGCTGGTGGACAGCGAGATCGGGGATCGCACAAAGGAAGCTGTCGCGACCAAACGTTATGTAGGCGTTGAAAAGGGGGTTCCGGTACCGGACTCGATCGAATACACCTGCGAGGATGAATCGACCGGACTGACTGTGAACACAATGCTGCCATTAACAGACCAGTCAGAGACTACCTGGCGCTGGGAGCCATTCGAGTTTCCTATCTCCATTTACGGGTACGGTGCGGATGTACTTGATCTGAATGGAACGGAAGTGCCTTCTGGCGCTCCGCTGATCGATTATGCCGATGAGTTCCTGAACCTTCTTGGCCTGAGTAAAGATTATTACAGGATCGACGCTATTGAATGGGACGGGGAGCCGTACGAGCAGAACGGTGAGATATACCGGGATGCGGTCGGAACAGGCGAAAAATATGTCACGGACATTGAAGCCGTATACTCTGCAACGATCGACCTGCCGCATCTGGACGGTGCAGCCTGGAATTGTCTTTACACGGAAGAACTTGACCCGTCCAGCAGCACTGTTTACACATATACAGCAGATGCAGTCTATATCTCCACGGCTGAACAGACCCCGTTTGAACGGATCCTGGGTGTGATCTCTGCTTTCTACCACAGGATCATTGAGGCAATCCAGGATCATCCGGTGCTGGCCGCTTTGCAGATCGTGGTCATAGCTGCTTTGATCGTATTTCTGGTATCGCGGCGGAAGAAGAAATGTCTTTATGATGATTCTCGTAAATGTATATATGGGCGCGACTGCGCGAACTGCCCATATTATACGACCCTGTCCAAGGAGACTGCCAGCAAGTAGACGGACTTCATTTGTGGAATGATACAGCAGCAAAGGAATCGGCTGGTTCGTCCCGGCCGTTTTTCTTCGGCAGGAAATCGTCACGGCAAGAGATGGTTCAACGCGTCGGCACAAAGCCGACATAAAAATCAAAAAATAGACGATCTATTTTGTAAAAATGGCTTTATGGACCTGTATCACGTTTCCATACTCCTTGTGACGATATAGCGTAAGGAATCAGCAGACGTTGATTGTCAAACAAAAAAAGAAAAGGAGAACAAAACATGAACAAAGTTATTCTGATGGGAAGACTGACGAGGGACCCGGAGGTCCGCTACACGCAGGGAGAGCGTTCCATGGCGATCGCCCGTTTTTCCCTGGCCGTTGACCGCAGAGGAGCACGCGGCAACAACACCAACGAGTCGCAGACAGATTTCATCAACTGCGTCGCTTTCGATAAGCGTGGCGAGTTTGTTGAGAAGTATTTCAAGAAGGGCATGAGGGTGCTCGTGTGTGGGAGGCTCCAGACTGGAAGCTACACCAACAAGGACGGTCAGAAGGTCCATACCACCGATGTGATCGTAGAAGAGCAGGAGTTTGCGGACAGCAGAACATCTGGTGGAAACAGTGGCGCGGGTGTTCAGGGCGGTAATATGCCCACCCCGTCGGATGCCGGTGATGGTTTCATGAACTTCCCGGACGGACTGGATGAACTCGATGGACTGCCTTTTAACTAAGGCAGGATGCAACGTCTGACGAGTGACGGTACGCGAAATGCGTGCCGTCTCTTTTTTTGTCATACAAAAAACCGCGTGGTTTCCCATGCGGTCTTTTGAGTGCGCGTTGATCAGATGCTCTTTCTTCGGTCAGTGTATCGTGTTAAGTCTCCTGGTATTTAAGTAGTCATGCTGAAGCTTCTGTATCGCGGCATTCGCCGTACGACGGACTGTTTCATCTGAGCACCCAAGTTCCTTAGCGCATTGCCTCAAGGACATAGGCTCCCCTCCGACAAATCCGAAACGAAGCATGATCACACGTTGCTCGAACGGCTCCAGTTTCTTTACAGCTGACATGATATCCGACAGAGACACACGTTTGACGGCCTCTTCTTCAACATCCTGTTCGGACGGGATCGCTTCGCCAAATACTAAATCGGATGTGTCGGTATCGGTCCGATCATCAGATACAGGTGCATCGAGAGAGAATGTATCCCTATGACGAAGATTCATGATAAACTGTACCTTACTTTCGGGCAAGCCCATCAATTTAGCCAAAGTTTCCATAGATGGCTTTGATCCGGTATCTCTTTCCGATGCTTTCAGGATTTTATCCAGCTTGATCGCGAGCTTATGCACATAGTCAGGCAACCGGATTAAATCCTTTTTATAAATGAGTTCGGAACAGATTGTTTCCTCAATCCAGTATACTGCGTACGTTGAGAGTCTGGTTCCAGCCTTTATGTCGAAACGGTCGATGGCTTTGATAAGACCAATCACGCCATACGATACCACGTCATCCAAGCTGCAGATTTCACGAAATACGTACTTGCTGGCGACTTTAACAACCAGTCTTAAATTACTCAGTACCAGTTTTTCCCTGGCTGCGGGCCATTCCGGCGTCCCTTTCATGTTGAACAGTTCCTGTATTTCTTCATGTGACAGTATTGGGTTCCGGTTGATGATCGACCGGAACGAAAGACCTGGGTCATCGTCCGGCGATTTCGGCTTTCTTCCGGTTGCCGTCCGCTTTATCACTGGATCCACTTCTGCTGCTGTTGCTTGATTATAAGCTGCCATGCGCGCATCCTCCTTTCTCTTTTCCTTAGTGGCTGTTCTGATGTTAAGAGTATGGGAATACGCAGGGGGCAAAAGATGCTTAAAACATTATGCGGATAAAAAAAGGCCGGATAGAACGGCCTGATTAGTATAAACAGCAGGATTCAAACAGAAATACATCTTTTGAACCGAAAGCTCCTTTTCAACGTCGGCGTTCGGATGGGGAGAGCCACGATATACCAGCTATCTAAAAATTGGACACAGAAAACCCTGCTGCCTTTTTTCTCGGCGCAGGGCTCTGATGATGCTTAGTCTTCTATGGAATATCCTCTGGAGTATTCCTGACAATACTTCTTGGCATTTTCTACATTGCCTTGGATCGTTTTGTTGCGACGTCCATGGTATTCTTTCTTCCATTCTTTAAATTGTTCGTATGCATAATCGCCTTCCATCCGGATTTGGGAGAGGACAGGACCTTCTGCCCATACTTTATCGCGGATACCGTCATACTCAAACTGTGCATGCCCAAGTGTATCACGGTATTTCGTCTGTGGTGCCGGCAGATTTAATGGAAAGATTTTCGCATCGGGCAATGGCTGGTCATAGAGTTCCAAAAAACGGTCAACAATGTGACTGTCAAAATCAACAACGAAGTCATCTGGGCAGCTGGATACAAGTGCCAGGATGTCCCTGACACGCTGCCGACGGCTGTCCAGGATTGCGGCGCTGACTTTCTCCATATCCTCTGTCCGACACACGACGTCTCCAGGACCTGCTATCCCATCCATTCGCATTCCGCCGTAGTGCTCGATCGCATTTGTGGCCGTGCGGATAGGAATATTGGACAATGCGCTGGTGTAACCGGGGATCAATTCACCCGCCGAAACGGTCTCCGGTCGTTTATCGCCATCAAATAAAAGGTTCCCAAATATGAGCCGCAGGTTTTCAACAGCCTGCTTATCCGCAAACGTAGCTCCTTCCTGATTCGGTAAATAGCTGGTTGATATATCTGACATTTTTATTCCTCCTCTGTCTAATGATTATTGCAATCTGCCGGGATCAATCCCGGATGAGTATTTGTTTTGTTTTCTATTCGTATTATAGTACATGAGCAGAATAATGCCACATGAAAAATTAAATGTTTTCTATCCGCAACATTTTACCGGTCATGAAACGGAAATAGCTGGAGATCGAAGTTGGATACCTACGGGCAATATCCATACTTTCTATGGAATCATCCAAAAGGAAGCAGAGAAAGGAGAGGAAGAATGGCAGATATCAACACCCAGCACAAAACCATCATACATGTACAGGCGGCAGCCAATAGCAGTGTATCCGGATATGTTGTCATGTGCAAGTACGACCCGTTCGGGTTTATACCAGGGGAAAAAATATACCTGGGAAAAAAGGAACGTTATGACCAGAAGGGAAATTATGACAATTCCGACGGTTCAGCTATTTATGTATCCGATAACGGACATATGTTTTCCTTCCTGGACGCGAGTCCGGGATGGGTCCTTTCGCAGTCGCAGATGCTTCAGGAAGGGCTCACCAAGGCTGATTACCTGGAATATGCCAGGATCCTGAAAACACTGACCAAGCAGTTCCCGGACATGCAGGTAAAAAAGTTTTCGGTCCGGCCAAGCAAGAAGGGAAGCGGCCTGCCGTTCCAGGCCGATTTGTGCGATACTGCACAGTGACGCGGAGGTGCGCTGCATGGATATCAGCGGAATTTTTAAATCACACGAGGAAGCAGGCACTGCAATGCAGATCATCACAGTCTCGCTCGGGGACGGCTTATACGTAGATGTCATGCACAGGGGCGATCTGTGGTATGTGATGGAGAACAGCGACGGCACGTTGGCTTATACTGCAGACGGGACATCAGAAGAACTGGTTGATGAGGCCGCCGTACTGCGGTTTGTGAAAAAACAGATCTCGGCATAAACCACCAAAACCCCTCTCAGAAAGGCCTACGGACATACAGCCCGCAGGTCTTTTTCTTTCTCTTTCGATCCTTCCGGGTATCCATACTTTATGCGAAAAGATATTAAGGCAAAGCTGCTAATGCGACCAAGAGAAAGGAGAATGTATGGGAAACAGTCAAAAAGTAAACCTGATAGAGATCTCGCAGAAATCGATTTCTCTAACGTTGCCCCTCATCAGTATGTTCGGTAATGAAGCGCTGATAGGGTACATTTCGCGGAAGTACCAGATGAGTGCCGCACATCTTGAAAAGATTGCATCCATTGGAAACAATAATTCAGCCTCAGTTCGCAAAACGACGAGGCTGGAGACAAGCGCGTACCTGCTGCAGAATGTCGCGGATCAAACCATTAAGGCTGTGATGAATGAAGAAAAAAACGATGTGTACTTGACTTTCAGAAATGAAAAGGGCGAGGAAATCGCCTGCAGGGCTTTCATACAGGCACCGAGTGCGGTCATCCATTTGCAGTACAAGAAAATCCCGCATGACAATACGTCTCTGTTGATCGCAGCAGCTGCGCTGGCAGTTGTTACTGTCAAGTCGTGCAGGGATGTCTATGACACCTTTGTAAAAAAGGGGGAGATCGGGACTGTATACCGCTTTTGTGATGAAGTGCAGTATGCGTTCCTCCAGAAGACTGGCGGGATGGCATCCGTATCAGATGACCTGAACATGGAAATGATCAGTCAGGCAGTGGACTCCGGTTTTTATACGGCGTTCCCATCCCTGGAAAGTCCTGTACAAGGGAACGGACATCCGAGAAAAGCGTCTGCTATAGCTGCAGTAAAGACGGAAGAAGCCGGCCTAGACCTCAGCAGCTACCGTAACGGAGAGCATATCATCAGGCATGAATGGGAACCGGATCAGGCAAAGCGGATTATTCCGCCCAGCTTTCTGGACACATTCGTACCGGTCCCTGAGTTTTTCCGGCTGATGAACAAGCTGGATAAACGCATCGGCTTTAATATGGTCACGCAGGAGGAATGCGGCCTGACTGATCCAGAGGATATCCGACGGGATGTGGTGAACGTGCTGCTGTACGGGAACCCAGGTACGGGCAAAACTGTACTGGCGCATGCGCTTTCCGCTGCGACCGGAATGCCGTTATACGAAGTCAAGTTTGATAAGTATACGGAATCCGACGAGGTGGAAGGCAAGAACAAGATCATAGCAGGCAAGCTGGCATTTACGCAGACCGATTTTCTGGAAGGTTACGAGAAGGGCGGTATCCTCCTGCTGGAGGAGATCAACTGTGCCGACCAGAACGTGATCACAGGCACCCTGAACAATGCCATTGAGTACCCGTTCTTTATAATGAAGGACGGTTACCAGAAAGTGTCCCGTAACCCCTTCACGGTCATTATCGCGACCATGAATGTCGGTACGGAGGGCACTATGTGGCTGAACCAGTCGTTTGCGAGCCGGTTTAAGCAGAAATACCGCGTAGCTGACCCGTCCAGGGAGGATTTCATCCATTTCCTGACAAACTACGGATACGAACGTGATGCCGCCGAATACGTCCATGACGCTTATACAAAGGTCATGGGTCTGCTGACATCGAATCGGGCAACGGCGGAATACGCCATGAACTTAAGTACCAGGGCATGCCTTGGCGCTTTGGAGAACATGAGCGAGGGGGACGACGCGAAAACAGCGCTGCTGGATACGATCGTCGGCGCGATCGGGATTGTGGATCCACAGACGGCCACGGATATCGAGAAAAACGTGATCGCAAACCTACCGGCATTCAAAAAGAGAGGGAAAAGATGAACGACACAGGAACAACCGTCCGGATGTTCGAATCGCAACTCAGCGATGCGGAATGGGCTGCAGAACGACGGGCGATGGAGACCCTGGATTCTTCCTTAACGGGCAGGCATATCATCGTAGCAGATGTGGAGCCCTCCCAGCTTTCAGAGCTCGGGTATACTTCACAGGGCTCCGTGATCCATGTTGCACGCGACCATGCGTATTACCAGAAACTATCCAGGGAAGAAGCGGCAGTGTTCCGCTTTGGGGTAAACGTACATGAAGCCATGCATCAGGTATATACTGATTTTGATTCATTCCATCAGGCAGTCGAATCCATCTATGGGAGTCATGAAAAATTCATGTTTTCACAGATCTGCAATCTGATCGAGGATCCAGCCATTGAGAACTTCGCCGACCAGGCGGTCGGCGGGTTCGCCCTGGATGCTTTGTATTATATGATCGAAACGCTCTATGAGGAAGCAGCTCCGGTATCCGGACCGCAGAACCATGGGCAGGCCCTGAACGAGTATATTGAGGCCCTGATCCAGTTTGGTGACCGCGGGATCATTAAAGGAGGCTTTTCCTCTGATAAGGCTAGGGAGTATTTTAACCGGACAGCGTCGATCATTTATCGGGCTATCAATGAGCCGAATGGTGCTGAACGCATCCGGTTGTCTATGGAAGTCTACAATATCGTCAAGGGGCTGTGGGCCGGAAAACCAGAGAACGCGGTCCAACAGATGACTAAGGCAGTCGCAGGACGTTACGGAAAGTCTGCCACGGATGGGTCAGGCAGCGGCAAGTCCCCGCAGAAGGTAGAAGACGTCCGAAATGACGAACGGAAGCAGCAGATGGATGAACAGAAAGAGAAGGAACTGGATGCCCTGAGAAAGGACGCCGGGCTTGACAATGGGAATGGTGAAAATACCAACGACCAGAACGATGGCAGCGGCAGAGAAAACCAGGATAAGCAGGATGGAACCTCCGATACCGACAACAAAAAAAACGCCGGCAAAGAAATCGGTAATGAAACCGGAGCCAATAACGCGGACCAAAACGGAAACGGGAATACTCCTGAGGACGGGAATGGCAGCGGGAATGGTAAAGAACAGGCTGATGATGATCTAAGATCAGACAACGGCACAGGGAATGGTAATGCCAGCGGTGACGGGTCGGAAGGACAGGAAAACAGGAAGGACGGCAAAGGCTCCGGCAGTTGTGACGGAGCAAGCGACAACCAAACTGATGATATAGATGAAGGCAGCGGAAATGTACAAAAATACGTATCCGCAGAAAAAACAGAGGATGCAGAGGCACAGGACGGAAGTCCTGCGTCAGGAGAGGATCCTTCAGATGAAAATAGTTATCAGCTGGGTAAAAAAACAGCGGATAGCGATTTTTCGGAAAACCCACAGTATCCGGAAGGTGACAGCGGTACAGAAGACAAAGAAAACTACAGCGATAAACGGATATTCAGGTATAACCCGGATATCGTCTCCGAGTTTGCAAAGGCCATGCAGCAGTTCATGGAACAGCAGGAAGGAAACATATCCTCGCAGAACCAGGACGAGACCGCAGCTCCTGAATCGTTCTCCAGGGTGATCGTATCCCAGAACCGTCAATTCAATGGCGTAACAGAAATGAATGTTGTAGCGCCGTCTGAAGGCTATGAGGACGCATACGCTGACATACTTAATCAGGCAGCGTGGATCATTGGTCCGCTCACAAACCAACTGAAGAAGATCTTTTCCGATGACCGCGGCGGCAAAGCATATACCCAGCGCGGTAAGGTAAGCCTGAAGCGTGCTGCTTCTGGCAGGGTGACGACACGGATGTTTGAACGGCGGATCATGCCGGGAGACAAGGCGGATATGTGCCTTATGCTCCTGATGGACCTATCCGGATCCATGAGAGGAACCAAGGAACAGGCGGCTAAGCTTACGGCTATTGTACTCAGCGAGACATTCGCCTGTTTCGGCACACCGGTCTACTGTATGGGATTTCAGCATATGCACGGTGCAGACGCGTACCAGACGCACTTTGTCCGGTGGCGTAATACACCTGCAGAACGTATAAGCATCCTGTCAGTGAAGCCTAATGGCAATAACTTTGACGCGTACAGCATCCGGTACGCTACGCAGCTGCTGCGCAAGAGGGCCGAAAAGCACAAATTGCTTTGTGTGATCTCGGACGGACTGCCTTCGCATTACTTTTACGGTGAGCAGGGCATCGCGGAAAATGCGCTTGCCATACAGGATGCAAGGATGGCTGGAATAAATGTATTCGGCGCGGCAATCGCCGCGAACGAGCCTGACAAGTTCCTGCAGATGTATGGACAGGACTATTTCATCAATATTCTAAAACCGCAGGATCTGGCTGACCAGACTGCCGGACTTATCAAAACAGTCGTGAGAGACTGGTAAATATAGATCTATCAATCAGAAAGAATGGAGGAGAAGTACATGAAAAATATCAGGATCCTGGAAGATGGGAACAGGCTGATCGTGGTTCTGGAAGGCTATGACAAGAGCGCCATCGGTGCGCTGATGGAAGTGCTCGGAACGGATTCTTCGCCGCTTGAGCATATCCGTCCGCATACCGGGGAAACGCAGTTCCATCTGAAGGGGACGGAAAAGGAAGTACAGGTGACGACACAGGCGCCAATCAAGCCCCCTGCCTTCGTAGAAAAGGTACAGGCTGAGGAAGCGGCCGTGAAGCAAAACCAGAAGTCTGCGGCCACACGTCCTGCCGCCAGGCAGAATGCGGCGCAGGCTGCAGCAACGGCGGTAAAGGCGGCTCCCGCAGCAAGAAAGCCCACGCCGGCTCCCGCAAAGAACACAACGGACGCGCAGAAGCCTGCCGATCAGGCTCAGACATCACCGAAGCCTGCCACAACAAAGGCTACGCCCGCAGCAAAAACGGCAATGCCGGCTGTGCAGGCACCCCAGGCGAAAACCGCAGCAGCAAAAGCCGCAGATGCGCCGGCAGCAACCGCTATAATTTCAGAGAAGGCGGCGCCCGCACCCATGGCCGTTCCGCCTGCATCCACCGCAACGGAGCCTGTGCCGACTCCAGTGCCGAACACTCCTTTAAAGCCGATCGAGATGATGAATCCCTTCGAACTGAAGGACATTATCCGGCAGGCCGACAGGAAAAAACTTGCAGTTGTTGCAAAAAAGATCGGGGCTTACAATACGGTAACCTCGATCCTGAACTCTGACACCCGGACACTCCGTGAGTTTGTAAAGCGTCTCCGGACAGCATAAAGGCCCATACCATGAAAGCCATCCTTCTGCGGATGGCTTTTTTTGTGCCCAATTCATTGGTTCAGCGATTGTTACGCCTGTCAGTGAAGGATGTGTCTGTGAAATGTGCGTCGAAATTCATGGATAGAATCGGCCGGTCTCATCTCCATACTTCCAGCAGAAAAACATATTAAGTCAAAGGAGATAAACATGATGGGAAACAATGAGAATGATATGGGGAGTGCAGCCGTTCCGCAGGTGAAATACGGCCTGCTCCACAACCATACGGAAAACTCTATCCGCGATTCTGCCATGAGCGTGGAACGTCTGGTAGCCCGTGCCAAAGAGCTCGGAGCACCGGCACTTGCCCTTACGGACCACGGCGTCATGACGGGCTATATCAGTTTCATGCGCTGTTGCGAGGACAATGGGATTAAGCCGATCCTGGGCGTGGAGTTTTACGTTGAGGAAGAACATGAGGGGCGTAAACATCTCATTGTCATGGCGAAGAATAAGGAAGGTTTCCATGCACTGGCAAAAGCTGTGAGCGCTACCGGCGCCCGTGTTCATAACGGGTATTCGAGGGCGAATAAGGCGATGCTGAATCAGTTCTTCGGACCCGGGTCTGCCGGCCACGGAAACGTGATCGGAACGAGCGCGTGCGTAAGCGGTGTGCTGGCTGCGATCGTACTGGCGAATCAGTCCGTGGAGGCTGACATCGAGGCTCTGAAGGCAGAGCAGGCGAATCTGGTAAGCCCGGATTCCCCTGCATACAAAAACAACCTCGCGAAGCGCGACGCCCTGGATACAGAGCAGAAGGCGCTTGCCGAGACTATCGTGGAACTTAAGAAAGCGGCCACGAGAAGCACAAAAGGCCTGCTCCGGAAGGCAGAGACCGCCAAAGACATGACGAAGCGCCTGGAAGCCCGCGCCGAGTATGAAGCGGCAGAAGCGGAGAAGGCAAAGGCAGTAGCGGAACTGGAGAAGGCAAAAGCCGTATCTGATAAAAATGCTGAGGCGCTGAAGATCGTTAAGTCGCATATAGCGGCTGATGAGAAGGAGATTGCCAAGTGGATGCAGCGGGAACGCCGCATCCAGGACATCAGGGCACACTACGTCAGCGACCAGTCCTTAAACGACCGTCTGGCCGAGGAAGGAAGATGGTACGACCAGCTGTTCGGACATGGGGATTTCTATATCGAGCTGCAGAACCACGGGCTTGATATGGAAAAGGAAGTGTATTCCAAGCTGGCATGGCTGTCCGATATCCTGGGTATCCCGGTAGTTGCGGCCAATGACGCGCATATCCCGGACAGGGAGCCGGACTCCGTGCTCGCAAGGGCGATCGTGCAGTCCACTAGGTTCCAGTATCAGAAATGGTTCGCGCCGGAAGCCGCTGATTGGGAGATGTACCTGAAAAGTGACTCGGAGCTCTATAAGAGCCTCTGCCAGATCATCCCGGAAGAAAAGGCTCAGGAAGCCATGGAGAACGTCGGCCGTATCGTTGATGCCTGCGGCTTCACGCTTGAGAAGGAAAACCATTACCCAAAGTTCCAGACGCCCGACGGTTCCACACCGGAGGAATATCTCCGCAGGAACGCTTACAACGGGATCAAGAGCCATTACCCGGACGGTGATTTCACTGATTACGAGCGGCTGGAACATGAACTTAACGTCATCTGTTCCATGGGTTACGCAGATTACCTGTGTATCGTGGAGGACTTCCTCCGGTATGCGCGGGCGGCCGGGAAACTGGACCTGTCCAACCCAAAGGAACTGGAACTTGCGCTGACCTACGATACAAACCGTATTGAGAAATATACGGAGGGACGCGTGGGAGAGTACGTTGGACCCGGTCGTGGTTCGGCAGCCGGCAGCCTGGTCTGCTACCTGATCGGGATCACCAACCTTGATCCATTGAAATACGGTCTGCTGTTTGAGCGTTTCCTGAACCCGGACCGCGTATCGATGCCCGACATCGATTGCGATCTTGAAACTTGTATCCGGCCATTCGTTATCGGGTACGTGAAGCACAAATATGGCGAAGAAGCTGTATGCGGCATCATGACCAGAGGCGCACAGAAAGGCAAGGCGGCGCTGATTACTGGTGCAAAGACTTACGCACTGAAGCGCGGTTTCGATTCCATGCACTTTATGGCGCTGGAGAAAGAGATCGCAAAAAAAGCAGCAGAACTGGGCGGAGACGAACAGAACCTTGATATCCACGCTATCGCTGATGACTTTACAATCGCTACAACGGATGAGAAGACAGGCAAAAGGACAGAACGGAGCGTCGAGGGCCTGAAAAAGGCCTTCGCAAAGGACCGGGATGCCCTGGAAATTATCCACTTCGCCCTGTGCGTGGAAGGCACTGTCACACAGTTCGGCCAGCACGCCGCAGGCGTGATCGTGACGGATGGGAAGCCGGTGGACGACTACGTCCCTCTGATCCGGTCAAGCAAGGAGATCATGATGACATCCTGCGACATGGTGCAGGCGGAAGAGATCGGCCTTCTGAAGATCGACTTCCTGGGTCTGAAGAACCTGACCATCATCTCCAACACGGTCAAGGAAATCTACCGTGAGACCGGCAAGGCAATCGACCTCGACAAGATACCGATGGATGACGCGGACGTGTACCGGGAGATCTTCTCCAAAGCGAACACGAACAGTGTATTCCAGTTCGAGTCTGAGGGCATGAAGAACATGTTGAAAGGCTTTAAGCCGGAAAGCATCTTTGACATCACCCTGCTGTCCGCTATGTACCGGCCTGGACCCATGCAGTTTTTGGGCGACGTCATCGACGTCAAATCCGGAAAAAAGAAAGCAGTGTACCTGACACCTGAGCTGAAGCCGATTCTGGAAGGAACCTACGGCGCCATCGCATATCAGGAGCAGGTGCAGGAGATTTTCAAGCAGCTGGCCGGGTATTCCCTGGGTCAGGCGGACCTGGTGCGCCGCGCTATGTCCAAGAAGAAAGAAAAACTCCTGAAGGCGGAAAGGGAAGCCTTTATCAACGGCGATCCGAAGCGTAATATCGCCGGGTGCGTGGCGAACGGTATCAGCGCCGAGATCGCAAACACCATCTTTGATGAGGTTATGGATTTCTCCCGGTACGCGTTCAATAAGAGCCACGCGGCGTGCTACGCGGTTGTGGCTTACCAGACGGCATGGTTGAAGTACCATTACCCGGCGCAGTATATGTGTGCAGTGCTGAATGACACCGATTTCGACGGCGTGCAGAAGCTGTGCGGGGACTTAAACCGCATGGGGATCCCATTCGAAGGCCCGGATGTCAATATATCCAGACAGTGTTTCACCATCCACGACGGCAAGATCTACTTCGGACTTGGCTCCATCAAGGGCATGGGTGCGGCGACTGCAGGGATCACACAGGAACGTGCCGCTAACGGCGCATACTGTTCCGTTGGTGATTTCATGGCGCGAACACTGTCGTCCAAGAAGATTTATGACGCATTCGTTAAGACAGGGGCGTTCGACCGCTTCTGTTCCAACCGCAAGGCGCTGGCAGCCCTGACCGATGATTTCGACAAGGGCGTAAAGGCAGTCAATGCGGCCTTAAGGAAAGCAGACGCTGAGCCGGACGGTGCAAAACGGGCAAAGATCCTTGACAGGGCCCGCAACAAGCGGGATCAGCTGGAGCATATCGCCATTGATGATTCGGTGTGCGACAATGAACTCGGTAACCTGAAGATCGAGCGGGAACTGCTTGGAAGTTATGTATCCGGGCATCCTCTGAACCTGTACCAGGCACCTGACAAGCTCAAGGCATCCACGGCAGCTGATATCGCAGGGTTCCCTGACGGCAGCCGTGTACGTATGATCGGGATTGTGACCAATTACCGGGAGAAAGGGCGTAAGAAGGACGGCAAGAAAATGGCGTTCTTTGACCTGGCCGACCAGACCGGGACTATGCCGGCATGCTGCTTCACAACCGCATTCGCCAAGTACGGGGAACTGCTCGCGGAAGACGCGGTAGTACTCGTGGAAGGCAAGGTCATGGCGGATGACTACGACGACCGCGACGACGCGGAAGTCAAGATCTCCGTCGATAAGGTGTACGAGATGCAGCCGGAGAAGGACGTGATCATTATTTACGATTCCGACCCCGACACATGGCAGACCACGACACTCCGGAAGGTGAAACCGTATATCAGCAAGGACGGCAATCCCGCGCAGGTGTATTTCTCCCTGTTCGGAGAGATGCGTGAGACCGACCTGAAGTTGAATCCGGTGATCCTGAAAGACCAGACGGTACAGTGTACTATCCAGAAGATGCGAGTGTGATAAAATCTGTTTCCTGTTCGAACCGTGCCATTTTTTATATAGCACGGTTTTTTTGGTCACAAAAGTCTTTAACTCGAATCCATACTTGAAATGAAACCAAAAAAGACACAGAGGTGAACCTCAGAAAGGACGGAACTATGAAAGTAACGATGACTAACGGAAAGACCGCAGAAATCCAGGCAAAGACCTTGAACGGCACGACCTACGTGTCCCATCAGGACCTGAAGAACGCAATGTATGAGGATGGAGTCGAATTTGACTTCCCGCATGTGGGTACGGCAGGTACTGACATCTACACCGTGTGCGTTGTCTGCGCACCCACCGGCGCACGCCGCTTTGGTACGGGGCAGGCGCCGACCATTGGACAGGCTGCGAACCTGGCACTGGATAACGCCCTGATCGACCTCTACAAGATCAACGCGCAGAGCTGCGTGGAAGTGGAGATCGCCCAGGCTGCCAAGAAAGCTGCGGAAGAGGCTGCTGCCGCCGCAAAGAAAACCGCTGATAAAGCTGCTGCGGAAGCGACGAAGCAGAAAGCTGACGAGGAAGCGGCCGAAAAGAAGAAAGCTGTGGAAGAAAAAGCCCGTAAGGAGCAGGAAGAGGCCGACCGCATAGCCAAGGAAGAGGCTGACCGTAAGGCTAAGGAAGACGAGGATCGCAAGGCCGAGGAGAAACGCAAAGCCGAGGCTGAGAAGGCCCTCAAGGACAAGGAAGAGGCGGATCGCAAAGCTGAGGAAGCGCGCCTGGCCGAGGAGCAGCGTAAAGCCGAGACTGAGAAGGCTCGTCGGGACAAGGAAGAGGCCGACCGCAAGGCTGAGGAAGCGCGCCTGGCCGAGGAGCAGCGTAAAGCTGAGGAAGAAAAAGCCCGCCAGGAACAGGAAGAGGCTGACCGTAAGGCCAAGGAAGAGGCCGAGAAAGCCCGCAAGGAGCAGGAAGAGGCGGATCGCAAAGCCAAAGAAGAGGCTGATCGCAAAGCCAAAGAAGAGGCCGACCGTAAAGCCAAGGAAGATGCTGACCGCAAGGCTCAGGAAGAGGCTGACCGTAAGGCTAAGGAAGAGGAAGCCAAGAAAAAAGCGGCTGAAGAGAAAGCTGCCGCACAGAAGAAAGAGGAGGAGGCTGCCGCAAAGAAAAATGCTCCAGCCAAAGTTCAGCAGGGGACGACACCGGATGCGGTAGGATGTTTCAGCTACGCCAATGACCCGGACTGGGTCGGATGCCGCAGCCTTACGCCTGATGACCCGTCTGATGTGCTTATTGACTATGGCCCGTTTAAACCGAACGCCGATCCGAATGTGCGCAAGCCCGGCCCGAGATACTTAAGCCAGGTGCTGAAGTTCCGTAGTGACTTTATTGAGAAATTGATTGAGCTTCAGCCGCCGGCGTACATTTCGCGCATCCCGCAGATTCTGACGTATTGCGCAAACCAGAATATCGGCCTGCACGCGAAGAATGACCTGGCTCACAGCACTCTGATGCAGTACGGAGTACGCGAGCTGTAATTCAGAAAGCGTAATTCAGAAAGGAGGATAGGCAGGATGTATTTCACACCCACCATCCTGACTGCGTTCGCCGACTTCCTTCATTTTGATGAGGATATTATCGTGTATGACTGTGAAACAACCGGCCTGACTCCAGTACAAAAGGGGTCGGAGCCGGCATGCCACATCATACAGCTGTCAGCGATCCGCTTATCGCATGAATATGTGAACGGATTTGTAGAAATCGAAGAACGGGAATGGTACATCAAGCCAGTCGAGTCGATTCCTGATAAAATTGCAGAATTGACCGGCATTACGGATGAATTCCTGGCGGATAAGCCGACAGAGGACGAAGTTTTTGATGATATCCGTACTTTTTTCTCAGATACAGCCGTAGCCGGTTATAACAACCGCAGTTTCGATGATCTGTTCATGGACGAGATGTATAAAAGGCACGGGATGCGGTTCAAGCCGTACCTGTCGTTGGATATCTACCCGATTTCGCAGAATATGGTCAGTCCCAAAGATGTCAAAAACTACAAGCTTGCGACCGTCGCCGCCCATTACGGGTTCGGCGATGAAATATTCCATGACGCTTCTAATGATGCTCGGATCACCATGGAGCTGATGAAGCTATATGCGGATGCTCTGCTGGACCGGGAAGAAAAAACAGGTAGCATGATTCCGGATTACGATGCAGGTATCAAGGTTCGGGTAACAGGAATATCCCGTTATGAGCGGGGCAGGATGCGCCGCATCTATGTGAACACCGTAGACAGGAACGTTTCCTTCTATATGGACACATACAACCTGGGGTGGTCATGTAAGGATAAAAACATGAGCACTGACCGATTTAATATGCCGGACATGATCTCGCAGGCCCTGAGGGCTGCAAAAGTCAGCTCTGAACGGGAACTGGCCCAATACGGCAAGTCATAGTATAATCATTCATTGTCCTAACAAGGAGAAACGCCCCGCGCAGAAGCGCGGGGTTTTTTCTGCTCTCAAATGAAGAAATAATGACGAAATATTATATTTCTGGTACAAAAAAAGACAATACAGTATCCATACTTCAAGTGATCGACAATAAGGAACATAGAAGGAGGAAAGGGAAGTGAACAAAAAACTCATGTTCGTCGAAGCAGCTCCGCTGATCTCGGTTCTTTATGCCAGGTCAGCACTCACAGCAGACGAAAAGAAGGATATCCTGATTTCGCTTAGAGGCGATCCGGAGAACAGACAGGCCAGGGCGATCCTTGCCAGGAAACTTCTGGAATGCCCGGATGAGACGGATATCCGGATGCTGTATGAAAAGATCCGTGAATGATCATCAAACAAGAAAGGAGAAAACAATGCAAAGAGTAATCAAAACAGACGAAGACATCGAGGTAGCCCTGCAGGGACTGCTCCTGAATGACTTCTCCGTCTATGGCAATGATGCAGAATTGTTTGCCAAGACACAGGAAGAAATCTCCGGTAACACGTTTTCGGTTGTTACGCCTATGCGTTATATCAACGTCTTAAGTGTGCTGCCGGATGATGAACAGCCGAAAAACGGGAAACTTGCCGTCTATGCTATCAAGGCAGGCGGTATCAGCAATATCTTCCTGAACGTAAATCTGTATACAGGCAAGCTTGTATTGCCCGAAGCAGACAGTACTGGCAAGGACAAGCAGACGGATAAGGATGCAATATTCCTGAATGCCGTTGGTAAAATGGGATGCTGTATGATCCCTGAATCCAGCTTTTTCCCGGTAATCAAGGGAAAGAAAGTGGATAATCGTGAAGTGCTTGATGAGCTGCGGCGCGATCGGCTTATGATCCAGGCCGGCGGGGGTACCTATATCGTCAGTCCTTATGCACTGCCGACACTTGGGCAGAGGATTGATCTGAAAGGCCGTGCCATGCAGGAACCAAGCCTGGAGCGTGATATTTTTATTTCAAAAAGGTTTGATTCCAATAAGAACATTCAGTTCATCATGAAGAAAGCGAACGGCATGGCAAAAGCTTTCATGGCCGCAAGCGAGAATTACCGCCCGCTTTCCATGACAACAATCGAGCGTATCTATCATACGTTCGGGCAGGAGGATGGACTGGGTCAGATGCGCTGCGAAGGTTGGTGGATCGACCACAGTATCTCACGGATCCGATTTGTCTTTGAGAATTTCGAGAAGACGCAGGATCTCGCGTGCCTGTACGGACTGTCAGCCGAAGAAATGCCGGTCCCCGGTGTAGAAATTACATCGTCGGATATCGGCGATTGTGCTTTCACGATCCGCGGGTTCTGGCGTTTAAAGCGCGGGTTTCTGTATGCAGATGAGGTGTCCCGAAAGCATTCGGGTGATATCGACGAGGAGAAGATCGTCGACGAAGTAAGACACACGATCTTCGAGAAGTACACGCTTCTGCCTGATCGTTTCATGGAACTGCTGGATATCGACATTACGCCGGCAAGTGTCAGTGAAGCGGCCGTTGCATTAACAGATGCACAGAAAGCAGCTATGGATGCCAAGGCTGTAGGCGGAGCGGATGCAGCTGCTGCCATGGAAGCACTGAAAAAAGCCGAGAAAGCAGCCAATCGCCAGTTCAAGGACCATACAAGGCTTTTGAAGGAAATGATAAAACGGGTCATGAAAGAGATTGCGACTACCTCCCTCCAGTATAAGAAAGACTGGACAGAGCGCGTGACAGATGATCTGAACCCGTCTACTCCCTATACCGCATACGACCTAATGTCAATTATCCTGGATACCCAGGATATGACCAAGTGCGATGATACAGCAGAAAAGATGCGGAAATCGATGATCCGCCTCCCGTACCTTGATTACGCGAAGTACAGGGACGTCATTATCCAAAAGTTCGCTCTTTTCGGCACAAGGGAGACTGAGAAAGTGACAGCAGATGCGGTCACAAACGACGCTGCTGAAGATGCGGCGTAATAAGAAGTACAGTATACGGGTCCGCCAGAAGGCGGACCCAGAAAGGAGAAACAGATGGTAAACGCAAATTTGGGAGTGATCCTGACAATTAATCAGGAAAGCGGCTATGTAGTCATAGCCGGCGTTGTTGCCGGTCTTTCAGAAGGAAAGAAAGGCAATGATGAGTGGGTTGACATCAGGCTCCGCTACCAGGATGAAGGCCGGATGAAGGAGACGGAGATCTACTTCTGGAACGATTCAGAAGCGGATGATTACCGCCGTTACCTGGCAGACAAGGTAAAGCGCAAAAACCTTGAGGAAGGGAGCGCCATCGTTGCACGGTGCCGGTTCAGAGATAGCTCAAAGAAAGAGGCAACAGGCTACGGTGTATATTACAGCGGCCTGATCCATATTCGCCCTGACACTGAGCATGAAAAAGATGACCGGAGTGTCCTGGTGGGAACTGTGACATCGATGAAGGATGTAACCGTCAAAGGCCAGGATGCACTTCGCCTCAATGTGTATGTGGGGAAGGCTCCAACATCCGATGGGAAGGTCATCTACCAGAATGTTTCGGTCACACTATTTGGCAATCAGGCAATTATGGCACGTACGGATCTTGCTGAAACGAGACTCAGTAACGGCACTGTGATCCGTAAAAAAGCGGTCTTTCGCTGTGGTGCCGTTCGAACTTTCTATATGTCTTCCGAATGTCCCGTATGTTACGAAACCATGCAGTATGACGCTTCAACCGGTAAGATGTTGTGTCCTGAGTGCGGGGCCCAGATCGACCCGAGCCCTGATTGCAAACGAGAAGCAGTATATGCGTATGACTATATTGTTATGGAAGACAGGGAGTTAAGGAGGTACGGTGCATGAAACTGTCAAAGATCCGCGTCATAAATTGGAAGGGCAAAAGCTTTGAGTTTGCACCCGGGAAACTGAATTACTGCTTCCATGAGAACGGCTACGGCAAGACCTCACTGCTGGACGCCATCCGGTATGGACTGACGGGCAGCCTGCCCGCATACGATGCGGATGGCTGTGCCGCAGAGATTGTGGAAGCATCCAGCGGACTGGATATCTATCGCGCAAGGGCCGGAAAGTCAACAGCATGCAGGCTAGGGGGACCTGAAGGGAAGGCAGCTACGGAGAAAGCTGTAAATAAAGCATTGGCTGATATCAGCAGCATTTCTACGGATAATATGAAGCTATTGTCATCAGGGGATATATTTTCCCGGATGAAGCCTGATGACTTCTTGTCTCTGCTGCTGGAATTCATCCCAGAGCAGCTGACTTATGAGACCGTCACGTCTTATATCGACGGTTTTACAGAAGACATGGACCTGTTGCTGGAGTTTTACTTACCCAACGAAGGTACATTTGGCATCCAGGCAATCGAAGACTGCGCAACGACGCTGACCGAGGCAAGAAAGGGCTTAAAGGCAAACTTAGTCCAGAATAAGCAGATCCTCGCCTCCCTGAAAACAGGGGAGGCGACCCGCACCCTGGAAGAAATTGAATCAGAACTGGTTGATATCCAGGTGTCGGAGCGCATGGCCGAAGACATAGAAAAGAAGCAGAAAGAATTCGAGATGATTTCGGCCAAGCGTGCAAAGCAGGAAAAGCAGATTCAGGATCGTAAAGCATGGTTGGAAACCAACCAGATCCAAAAAACGGATCCTGCAGCATTTGCCGCATGGAAAAAGGAGCGTGAAGAAAAGGACGCGGAAAGAAAGCGGCTCATTGCTAACCAGGCAATGGTAGCAGCAGCAATAACGAACCTGGAGAAAAGCCTCAAGTACCTGGACCTTCCCACCTGCGTCATCTCAAAAACAATCGCCTGCACAACTGATAAGAGCAAGGCGCGCGGGGAAGTGGTGGAAGCCTTGGACAACAATAAGAAACTGTTGGCAAAATACCAGGCTGATATTGCACTCTGCGAAGCAAGGATCGCTGAAATCGGTACGTTGATCGACGGATACTATGCCGCGGATAAACGTTATAATATGTACCAGCGCGTCATCAACGAATTGAAGACACTGGAAGATGCTCTCGTTGCCTTGCCTGAAAAGCCGGCTGTATGCCGGAAGGCAGACCTGGCTGAACGGAAGAAAAAGCTGGAGGAAGAAAAGGAGTTGGTAAAAGCAGGCATCTACCGGCGTAAGCTGGAGGGCATGAACCGGACCCTTGAGGCAGATATTACGACGTATACGGCACTCATTGACGCGCTCGCCGATAAGGGGCCCGTCAAAACCGGAATCATCGATTATTATGTCAAGGAGTTCGGACGGGCGTGCAATACCCATGCCGTACAGGCAAAAGGGTTTGAGATAACGTTCATACCAGATGACGGCGTCAAGGTATATGCCAAAACGCCTGCCTCCTCTGAACCGATCTATTATACCGGGCTTTCCAGCGGTGAGAAGATCATGGTGTCCTTCCTCGTGCTTGATATGCTGAACCAGCTGACCGGGATGCGCATGGCGTTTCTTGATAACCTGGAGCAGCTTGACCGACGTTCCCTGGAATACGTCCACAGTATTCTGACTTCGGAAGAATTTCTGGAATCCTACGACCACATCTTTGTATGTGGGGTGGATAATCAGGATATTAAAGAGATCTTCGCAAGCGATCATGCTGTGCGAATTTGAACATAAAACATCCCTCCTCCAAAACCCGTCCCTTTGTGGGCGGGTTTTATTTTGGTGCTGTCCAAAAAATTGTAAAAATGCTTATCCGCAATTTTTAACAATGTGGAAAAGCGTATAATGTTCTGATTCATTTTATATTGTGACAATAGCCAGCATGCATATTCCATACTTAAAGTAAGGGCATGGACCGGACGCGGCCTGTGTATTCCTGTGCCGGATTGGTGCCGACGGGGCGGGAAGACTGGGGGTGTCAGACAGCCTTCAAAAAAAGCGGATTTATAACATCCTAAAAAAAATCAAAAAAAGAAAGGGTAAAATGACTATGGCAAGACAAGAAAATGTACGTGAACCGATGAATGAAGTATATCTCAGAGGAAGGATCTCCCACATTTACGGGAACGAGCGTTTCGGTTCCCTGACTGTACCGTACAGCATGATTAATGCAAAACGTGTACGTGGCGAGAATGGCAAAACGCAGTTTGAACAGTCCGTGGAAACGTATTTCCCGGAGGCAATGTTTAACAGTTCCACCAGGACAAAAGGAATCATTCAGTCCTTCCGCGAGGGGGACCATGTGCTGATTAAGGGCTACCTTGGGGCGTATTCGTTCCAGTCCGGTGCCGGCTACACGGAACGCACTGTGATCTATATCGACGAAATTGAACATGACGGGACCCGCATGGAGCAAATGCTTGGCATCAATGGCTTCGGAGGAAGATACGTGGACGCTGCCAATGAAATCCGGCTGGAGGCGAAGATTAATGGCCTGACCAAAAGGCGTGACGATATTTATGAGATCCGCATGGAGACCATGAAGGACGGAAGGACCTATACCGTATCCGGAATGTATTTCCGTGCGCCGCAGGGTTTGGATCAGAAGATTCATCTGGGCGACACGGTGTACGTTATCGGAGCAATGGAAAGCTCCCGTACCGAATACCGCGGCAAAGTGTATTTCTCGCAGACCTTTGTGATCCAGGAACTGGTCACGCAGAATGATTTTGTGGCCCGATACAATGCAGCTGCGAAAGCGCAGCGGAAGGAGGAGGCGCCAGATGAAGAGGAAACCGAAGAAACAGTGGCCGGTGAAACTGCATCTCCGGTGTCGAATCCAGTAGATGACACCGCATCAGAGGACGTGACCGATGAACCTGCGGTTGAGGAAAGCGCAGCAAGTTCTGACGCCCCAGATACGGAGAAAACGGATATTCTGTAACTCAGATCAAAGCGGCACCGGATGCAGGCAGAAAAACTGCCTGCATTTTCATTATCCGCAAAAGGATGACATCAAAAAAAATTTCCATACTTACATATAGAAACTGTAGCGCTGCATATTGCGGTGTAAATGATAGGAGGGGATTCATATCTTGAAGACAATCGACTACCGCACACGGACAGAACTGAAGGCGGAGAAACATGCCACATGCCAGAGCCGGTGGCCTATTGCACTGGACATCGGCTATTCCGGCGTAAAGGGATATTCTCCAAACAGTCTGTTCTGCTTTCCGTCATATGCCAAAAAAATCGGGAAGAGAAAGGACGTTATCGGGACACCCAGCCATGAGGAGATCCTGTACCACGACCTGGAAACGGATGATGTCTGGAGAGTGGGTGCATCCGCACAACGATCTGCCAGCATGAATGACACGAGTGATTCCCAGGCGGAACTGTTCGGCAGGCACCGGTATACCGGCAGCCTGTTCAAGGTACTTGCCAGAACCGGCTTGGGTCTGGGAATGATGAACACTTCATGTGGGGCATATAACAAGCTCCCGTGTTATTTACAGACTGGCCTTCCGCCTGCATATTTGAAGGGACCGGATCGGCAGGAACTGATTGAGGTTCTGGCCGGACGGCATCACTTCATGCTGCAGATAGGCGAGAGGACCGTTTCATACGACTTCACGCTGAAAGCAGACGATATCGACGTCATGGCGCAACCGGAAGGCACTCTGATGAGCCTAAGTATGGACGACAACTGCAGGAGTGTCCGCGCAGCCAGGGACTATTTTTCATCCAACTTATTGATCGCGGATGCTGGGTTCGAAACACTCGACCTGTATGAGCTATATAACCGTGTCATTCGTGGCCGTGAGACCTTCACCAATTTCGGCATGAGAGAAATCCTGGCGCGCACGTGTACGAGGATGAATGAGAAGTACCGCCTTTCCCTGGATCAGACATCCATCCAGAATGTCCTGGAAGCTGGGGAAGCTGTCCGTTATATGTCAACGCCGGAAGATCCACGGCCACACAAGGTTTCCTTCCCGGTCAATGATATCCTGAAGGAGGTCGTACGCGAGGTGTGCATGGAAGCAGTCGGTAAGATCATGGTGACGTTTGACGGTCTCAGTGAATATAAGTATCTGGTACTTACAGGTGGGACATTTGCACCCTGGGAAGTTATGATACGTGATTATTTCAGCGGTATGGACAGCTTAAAAGTCCTGATGGGGAACGAGAACTGCCGTGAACATACTGATTTGATTTACACGAACGCCAGGGGGTATTATCTTTGCATGGTCAGCCGTCTGCGTAGGATGGAAGCGGGTGGACGAGGATGATCTTCCATGTAAGGCTGTATCTGCATCATGATAATGACCTGATTCAGCTTCATTTAAACGGCGTGCGGCTGGGAGATCTGTTTGCAAAAGCTCTGGAGGCACATTATAAAAAGGAACAGATCCGATTCATTCTTCCAGGAGGGCTGGAACTTAAGCAGCATAAAGGAAGGATTTACCGCATTAAAGTCACCCTTAATGATAAGTCACAAAAAGATCTGATCAAATGGGTCCTGGCGTTTCCGGAGCAGTATAAATGTCACTGCATAAAAAATATCGCCCGGTCATACTTAGGAACGGCTGCTATCGACTTCCTTAACGGCATGATGTCGGATGGTACATGGAGCCCGGAAACAGGAAGTGCGCCTACTGAAGTGAAGACAGTCCAAATCCGGAAAAAGGATAAGGATAAGACTGGCGGCATCAGCCTAGGTGAGTGGCTGGATCAGGTTAGTGCCAGCCGGCTCAAGACAAAGGAGCAAAAGGAGCAGATCGCGGCAGAGGCAGAAAAGATTCGTAACCTTCCGGTCGAGGCAATACTGGGCACAGGGTCCATTGACGCTGCAGAAAATGTTTCAGAGGACCGCGCACAACATGGCCAACGGCCGAATACGGCCGAAAGCATCCAGCAACGAGCAGACACTGACACAGGCTGGCACGTGGAAGGTGATGCCAGCGGTATAGTTACGTCATCTGACGGCGATGATGACGGCAGTGATGATTTCGACGCGTCTCTGTTTTTTGAACAAATAAGGGCACAATGACCATTACTGGTATAGGCATACAACGACGTAATGGCAATAGTCCTAACCGGTGATTATGTATAAGGAGGAAAAATGCGCAATGAAGGAAACCATTTTTGATTTAAGCGCGGAATTGCCGAAAATAATGAAAGAAAACGGGGGACAGCAGTTCTTCCGCGAGCTGAATGCGGCACGTATTCCATTTTTCTTCGCTGCTGCCGTCAAGAACACAGCAAAGGAAACAGAATACTATTGTGAAGCTATCACGCCCGGTTCTATGGGGTTGCAGCTTGCGGATGACAAATTTGTTGATTTTCTTGATATCCGTAACAATGGGTTCGTGGCGGTTCTGAGTACCGATCTCACATCAGAAGGTGCTCAAGCGCTGAAAATGCTTGATCAGACACGGAAGGATGGCAGCTTCTATGATGGGGCTCTCGCTGACTTTGCAAAGGCCAACGGGATTGAGATCGTAGAAAATGATGATCTGGACGATGATTTAGAGGACGCTCACACGCTTAACAGTAATGCTGATGCACTTATCGGATCGATCATGAAGTATGCAATCTCTGATAGACAAAACAATCCAAAGGAGGACGTTAATATGGTAACATCCGGGATCCAGACAACAGATCTTGATATCGTATGGGGAGACGGCGGAAAGCCACATATCTTTGGTGAGTCATTTGACAAAATCCATGAGAGGCATGAAGGGATTCTAAAGGGGAGCGAGGCTTATCTGCTCGAAAAGGATCGCGAGGTCGCTTCCGGTCTCAAGACTGTAGCATCCGCACCTGAGGGCGGATCTGATGGAGAAGACGTGTAAGCTGTACTCGTAATACTTTTCATAAGATTTGTGGATAGCACTCTTATATTTCTCCGAGAAAAAAACGCTATCCGCAAAAGTGATTATACAAGCGCATAGAGTGTGAGTTGCCGATTCCAAGAAAGGATGAAGGATGCTCCATACTTTATATTGAAAGAGGACCCTGCGTGTCTACCGGGGTCCTAAAAAATGAAAGGAGAGGTTTCTCATGGTAAGAAAACGCACAAAGATCATGGCAGTCGCGTTATGCTGCATTCTTGCAGCGACTTCGCCGCTCCATTCAATTGCGGCAACAAAGCCTGCTTTTGAGGAGAATGGCATCAAGTACGGGAACTACGGTGAAGGTGGTTCCAATGGGTACAGTGTTTTAGGGGTAGATGACTCAGCACTGGTTGACGGTACTCTTACGATTCCGGATATGGCTGATGGGAAAAGTGTCATCTATTTACAGGAACGGTTCATCGCCAATTCAGATGCGACAAAGGTAGTACTTGGGCAGAATATCAAGGGACTTGATTATGACGCTTTTTTTGAAGCGAAAAACCTGAGCGAAATTTCTGTCACATCAAAAAATGTATTTGTGGTATCAGATGGGGACCCGTCGCTGTATACCAAGAACCATAACTATCTCTGCGATTATCCATCTGCTGCCTCAAATGGCGGCGATTATACAGTAAATGAAGCCACATCGACCATTTTTTCAATGGACAATACGAACTTCAATACACTGAATCTCAACAAGACAAATACCATGGCAAGGCATGTATTGTCAGGTTCAACGGTCAATGAACTAATTCTTTCGGATAATGTCAGAACTACCACCAACCCCAGAGGCGTAAACAGTCAACTGGAGCTTCCTGGACTGCATGCTGGTAAATTCACCTTGATGCCGGCGCAGGGCGGGAAGGGATCCTATTTGAAAACGGATGGGAATATTCTTTATACCCAGGATGGCACACTAATTAAAATCGCAAGCGGAGTAGAAGACGGTATTGACTGGAGTCAGATCAAGAAGATTGATTCGAATGCATTTGACTCAATGGAACAGTATTGGTCACTGACGAGTAGTATGCCGACGGAACTGCAGACGAATCAGGTATTTCACTTCTATAATCAGAATAACGGCGTATTCATCGTGAACGGGCAGACAGCTTTCTGTTACAACAGCGATAAGCATATCCCTGACAGCGTGACCAAAAGCGCGGATTTCAGCGAAGTCGGTGGCGACAATTATAAAAAAGTAAGCGCCGTCATGTTTGTTGGAGTCCCATATAACGGCACTGGGCTGTTTGAGCAGATTTTCGGCGTCAGCTATGAGGAAGCTGTAAGAGATACGCAGATGTCGGGCAACGCGGCGCTGAATGCAGTAAGCTCTATGGTTTGGGAAATCGTGGATGGCAAACCTTCCGATGTGATTCAGGGAATTGGAGGCACTGACTATTTTACTAAGGAAAACGTGGATGCGTATACTGCAGCGCTGAGGACCGCAGCCAATAACGCTGACGCATACACGTTCACGCCGACTTTCGAGATCAATGGCGATATGCTGATTTTCCGCGAACAGGACAACGGCGTTTTCCTCAGCGATCCATTTAAAGTGGCAGCCGTTAATGGGAAAGGCGAGGTCGACAATAACTACAAGATCCATATGACATTGTCTGGCAGTGGATTCAGTATCAAAGACAGAAGCAGTATGGACTTTAATACCGGCGAGACAATTCAGCTTGAATCGCAGACAAGGCCGGAGGGACAACCCCTTTCCTTTACTTATAAGAAGGGCACGCTGACGTATTACACGCCCGGCAATCCGGACGATGAACAGAACCTGCTTGTCTCGGGTACAAAAGAGGAGACCGCATCGATCCTGTATTCCCTCGAAATCAGACCATCCAAGGGCGAACTCATGATTTCAAAGCGTGCTATTGGCGGTTCCAGTGAATTACAGGGAGCAAGGTTACAGCTTACGAACGAAAACGGCGAATTAATTGACCAGTGGATTTCCGAAAGTACGCCGCATTTTATCGACATGCCGGCGGATGGTACATATGTCCTGACAGAGATCACAGCCCCATATGGATATGAGATTGCGGAGTCTATTACATTCGTGATCCGGGACCGACAGGTTGAAGGTGGTGCAGTCATCATGTATGATAAGCCAATAGAACCGACTGGAACTGCCACACCGTCGGAGGCCACACCATCAGAGCCTACTGATCATTCATTCACAATTTCAAAACGCGATGCAACAAACTCCAATGAACTTCCTGGAGCAAAACTGCAGATTAAAGATGTGAATGGAAATATCGTGGAAGAATGGACATCATCCGATACCCCGCATAAGGTTCGGGGACTGCAGGATGGCACGTATACCCTGACCGAAATGACCGCTCCGAACGGATACGATATAGCGGAGACCATTACTTTTACAGTCAAAGATGGAACTGTCGAAGGTGGAACGGTGATCATGTACGATCAGCCGACCCCAAGCCGGCCGAGCGGAGGTGGCGGGAGCAGCAGTGGCAGTTCAAGCCACACATCATCGAGCAGCCCAACAAGCGGACCTATCGTCACGCCTGTTCCGGAAAGCAATTCTACGCCGCGACCCGTTGAGCCCGTGCCGCAGCCGGTATCGGATCTTCCGAAGACCGAGGATCTGCCTTCATCGGTACTGGTATTTTGGGCGGCAGTATTAACCTTCGCCGGGCTCTTTGGCGGTGGGAAGAAAAAGCGGATGCTTGAATCAACCGAATAATTCGATATACGAACAGTAATTGAAGTCGAAAACAGTCCGAGGATATCTCCCCGGGCTGTTTTTTTGCTGCGAGGTATGCAAATTTGTAAAAATAGCCTTTTTACATTGAAATGTATCTCCATACTATCTGTGATTAGATATACAAGGAATGGTAGTGAATCTCAAAACGTTACTTTGCAAAATGGCAACAAGCATTTTCTCAAGGCATCAGTAGCCTCAACATGCGAGGCGAGAATCTTTGAATATCCGGTACATTGCAAGGGGATAGATCATTCAAGCTTAACATATTGGCGTTTATGTGAAGTCTCTTACGTGTAGAAGGAATCGCATGCTTTTGCCGGAACCTCGGTTCCCCTAAACCCGAAGGATGTCGGGATCCAAAATAGATTTAACACTATAAATATAAAATAATCATAGACAAAACTGAATATTGAAGAAACACCACAAAAAAATTACATAAGGAGAGCCTCGTAGCGTTGACTACGGGGCACACAAGGAGAATATGAATAAGATGATCAAAGTTGTCGTTACGGCGACAATGTTGTCCCTGATGGCTGCTTTCAGCAGCCATGCAGAAGAAATCGCCACCCCGTCAGATGCAACAGAGGTGGTGACAGATAACAATGACATTGTCGTCAGCAATAACGACGACGATCATATCGAAGTTATTGATTCGGTAGACTCAGGAGCGAAGGATGGCGGTGACGGAGGTATCTTCTTCCCGGATGAACCCGAAGAGCCGGAAATCCCTGAACAGCCGGAAGAACCGGAAATCCCAGTTGCAACTCCCAGCGAGCCGCAGCGGATTCCGACCCATGTTGTTGTGACTGTTACGATCCCGACTATTCCGGATGAACCGGACGACGTTCCTGTCGCCACTCCAAGTGAGCCTGAGAAGCCGGAAGAACCAGATGTTCCAGTATCTACACCGAGTGAACCTGAGAAACCGGAAGAGCCGGATGTTCCAGTAGCGACACCGAGTGAACCTGAGAAACCGGAAGAACCGGATGTTCCGGTTGCTACACCAAGTGAACCTGAGAAGCCGGAAATCCCCGAAACACCAGTGACACCGGTAGCTACGCCTAGTGAGCCTGAGAGGGTTCCGGAGCAGCCTGAGAAGCCATTTACGCCGGAGCAGCCCAAAACGTCTGAGCATCGGGTCCCTGTGGTATATATTCCTTCCGAACCTGTGCCGGCGTCTGCAGAATCCATCGATATGAGCCCAATTTATCCGGGCGTTCTCGAAGACGATCATACGGCACTAATTGATTCTGAGGAAGCAGCACCACTGTATCCCGCAGGAACAATTCCGAAGACCGGCGATGAAACACCTCTGTATCCGGTGTTTTTCTTCTTCGCTTCACTAATCGGCATGATAATTACCGCGATCGGTATGCGTAATGCAGATGACTCCGAGTCAGCAGTTGTACACGTAGCGGCAAATCATGGTGAGGTCAATACGGCCATGGCGAGCGCGAGTGCCAATAGCATTGCCAACAGCTTATATTCAAAAAATAATATGATAATGTTAATCAAACGCGAGGGCTTCCCCCCGTTTGAAACCAGGGCGGATAACATCCATCCGCCCGCGTAAGTAATGTTTGAGTGAGCACGGTTCCTTTGGAGCCGTGCTTTTTTAACTTTGGGCTGATAAAAAACAGCGGATAATGATTACAGATTAACATTAAGATAATTGTAATAAATCAGGTGTGGCATCGGTAGAATCTTGTCCTATACTCCCATTAAGTAAAGAAAAGGAGATGTATCTAATGAATAAGAATCTCAATCAGTATTTATTAAGGTTTGTAGCTGTAGTAACCTGTGCCAGCACCATGTTAACCACCGTAACGCCTTACACGGCATATGCCAATCCTGTCAATGCCAGCGACAATGTTTATTATACGGAAGTCTCTGGTATCGTGACTGACTTGACTGCGAACTTCAAAGATGAGAAGGAGCGGGATTGTTGCTACAGCGCCATGATGACCGGAGTTTTCGGAGAGCATTTTAACAACTGGGATTATAACCGTGCGAACAATGACCTGATTTATGTAATTGACGCCAATGAGCCGAACCTACTGCTGAGTGAATTCGCTGCGATCAACGGCAGGGTAAAGTACGTTGACTTCAAAACAGGGAAACATTACTATTGTTCGCTTACTAAAATCCCGCTTAACGAAGACGGCATTAATGAGCAGAATTATGCATGCCTGAAATCCGTTTATCAGGCCGCTGTCACGTTGAAGGCACAGACCGAAGGTATGAACGTCACGGACAAAGCGAAAGTAATTCACGATTACATGGTCGCACGGTACACTCCGGGTTCTGAGCAAGATCTGAACGCACACAGTGCTTTCTATATGGAAGCAACTGGACAGGGTATTTGCTCTGCATACATGGTCATGTTTCTGCTGCTCGGCCGCTATTGTGGACTGGATGTAGGATCAGTGGAATACTGGACTTCGAGCGGTATCCTGCATACCTTCGATACGGTTATGCTTGAAAACGGTGAAACGCGATGCATTGATGTGATGTGGGATGACATCGAAAACGGATACGCGTATTTTATGGAGACCGAAAGCGCGAACCTGATCTCTCATCCGCGTATGGAGGGCATGGCAGCCGGCCGTTACGCTATAAAACTCTCAAAATAACAATCCTTGCGGATACACAAAAAAGCCTTTCCCTGATATAAGGGAAGGGCTTTTTCGCTAAAAATCATGTTTCCATGTATCCATACTGTATTAGGATAGCTAAGCGGGAATCCTCGGTCATTCAATGTCCGAGTAGTTCACGCACACAGAATTTCATTGCAGTTCTGGCAGAAAGGAGATTACGATGAGTGAAGAAATGGAAATGATGGCAGGACAGGAAACGAATACTTCATCAATCCCTGCGAGTCAAATGCACGCGCAAGAGGATATACAGGGAAATGCGGATAATAAAATTGAGCAGACGCAGGCAGGACCGATGTCAGATGGCCGCGCGGATCAACCCGGAGAAGAACAGACTAAACAGCCATCTTCTGCGGATAGCAGATCCTCCGGCATTACGGCCGAGCAGGATAGGGAAAAACTCAATCGCGCTCAGGCCGAGTATGATGCCAGGAATAAAGCCGTTCGCGACAGGCAAACAGCAGTCCGCAAGAATGATGCAGAACATAGAGGAAAGCCCGAAGAACGGCCTCGTGGTTTGTTCGCCAGCTTGCGGGATTTCGTCATCCGTGCGTACCATCGTGCAAAACATTTGATAGAGCAAGCGATCGGCCGGGGACGCATCCTCGCGCATCCGGTTATAAACAGGGTTGATTTTCAAAGATCTGCCATGGGCCAGCCGTCAAAAGGGGACCCATCTGTAGATAGAGACACTCAAAACATAACGAACAATCAAGAAAAGGGCAGAAACTGGGGGAACTTGCTGTACCATGGATTCGCCAGACGGATCCTCGGCAAGGACGCCTATATGTACGCAGTCACACAGGCAGAGAAGCAAGAAAACGCTGGACGTAATGGAATAACCCATGAATCGGTGCAAACAAGCTTCACACAGCCAAATGCGGCCGGCAAAGAGAACGGAGCTACGCAAGCAACCGAACCAGCAAAAAACAATAACCAGACGAAGTCAATCAATCAGGAAGAAATGAAAGGAAAGTTCAATGCCCTACATAAGATCGTTACAAGTGATCTTGAAGACAGGTTTTCGAACGCAAAGGAAGCCAAAGAGGCGTACCTGAATCATTACGCACAACTGCTTCAAACGAAATTGACTGAAATAAATAATGGGGAACCGGTACAGGTATCGGCATCCAGAACGGAAGGCAAACTGGAGATCCGGATCAACGATCAGGCCGATAAATTCGGCGGATACCCGTCCTTTATGGGATGTTCCAAAATCCGGATCGAAATAGACGGACACCTGAATGTTACATCTGCTGAAGCGTTCGTGCCTACAAAGCAAAACGCTGACGGGAAAGTAGTCGGAAAGCGAATCGATGTCTCTGACACGCTCGGGATGTACGTGGTTTCTGACTTGGCGAGAAATTTCCGGGAAGATTATAACCGGGGAGCGGAATCCTATAACCTCACGAGCAGGAATGAGTTTGAAAAAACAATACGGGACGCTGTCGCTAAGGGCGACGGACGTTTCTCCATCGATAACATCACTTATACGATATCGGTAAAAGACAAACAGATCCAGATCAGCCGGACTGACGGGGACCGAACGTTCAGCATCGCCATGGACGCCAACTTGGAGAAACCGTCGGCGGCAAAACAGGAGCACGAAAACAAAGTATCTGCTTTACAGAATGCGGAGCAGCGGCTGCATGCAGCTGAAGCACGCTATAATGAATTAATGTCCGAACTGGGGCAGAAGCAGGAAGCATGTAAACAGGCTCTCGCAAAAGCGATGGATGCGGCACAGACAAAGAAAGATTTGGATGATGCACTGAAATATACACGCACAAAGTTATCCGGGGAATATCCGGGATCTGAAAAGATGGCAGAACTGAAGCAACAGGAGAAAGATCTCCTGAAGTCATCCAGGGATGCGTTCAAGAATAATCAAAAAGCCGGAAACGCTAAAAACATGGCGTTAATGGAACAGGAAGAACTAAATAAAACTATCAAAGACGTACAGGTACAGATAGATGCATTAAAAAGCGAAACGGCGTCATTAAGGAGCGCCTGTGAGGGAACACAAAAAGAGGTCGAAGCCGCTTCGCAACAGCATAATGCGGACATAAATGAAGTATACCAAGCCCATGTAAAGAGCGTGACGGAAGACCGTCAGTTAATAATCCATGCCTTTGAGGATGTCCTGCCGGGCTATAAAAACGAGCTTGGCTGCAGACTTGGATTGGAAGACTTGAATATGACCATGGAAGGAACCGGCAGAACCTACATGGAGGAAGCCCTGAATGAGCAAACAGCTGACGCACACGAAGAACTGTCTATCAGGCAGGAGGATAGCGAACGGCAGGCAGTACAGGATCTAAGCGAAGAACGCGAGTAATCGATCCTACAATCACAACCATACGAATGCAACACTAAAATCTAAATGAATGAGACATAATTAATTAAGAAAATGCCGGCGCCGCCGGAAACATAGGATAGTGTAAACAGGAAAGGAGATTAAGGTTATGAATGTCAATGATATCATCCATGCCCTTTGGGATAAGGACGAACACGGTGATAACCTCACCGTAATACAGTTCTCGCTGGAGCGGATGGACGAACAGACAGGTGAAACAACAGAACAGATCAGTGAACTGACTACCAGGGACCCATTGGTGTCCCTGGCCGATATCGGCGGATACACCACTATCAGAATTACTTACCATTACAGCAGCGCGAGCGATTTCAATCGCATGCGCATGATCGCTGAAGACTATTCGAAAATAATGACGGAGTTTATGCATGCCGGTAACGATACCGGTGTACCATGCTTCCGCATCACGATCAGGCCAATGAGTATAGCCGGCGCGATGATCGCGGCGGTCAACCCGATTTTTTATAACATACAGCCGCATGATCCGATGTATACAGAATGTAACGAGATCCAGTTCCTGTTTCTCCCGGAGAATGTCGGCTTTTACGAAGCGGCGAACTTTGATGAAAATGCGATATCCGACCAAGTACGTGCGGAGATAACCGCAGAACAGGCCGCAGAGAGAAACGCCCAGAAGAAACAGGAAGAAGCTGAAGCGTATCAGCGGGAACGCGAAAAAGAGATGGAGCAGAATCTTTCTGACCGATATGACGTACATGGTGGACATGTTATCCAGAATGCATACCATGGATTCGGAAAAGACTTCAATTCCTCAGAAAATAAATAAGATGTCTATAATACAAAAAGGAGTACCGATGCGTCAAGCAGGTACTCTTTTTGTTTGCTCAGGAGAAACTTTCGCGATTAAGCCCCTTTCGTTCCATTACTCTTTTTAGGGCGGCCTTGCCCTTTATAATTGTTTTAGAAACGGTCGGCTGAGTTACGTGAAATTTAGCGGCAATAGCTCGTTGTGATTCGGGTTGCCCCTTGCGGCATGTACTGAGAAAATACTTCCAAATTTCTTTCCTTATTCCGTCATGCATGGAAAGTAAGGATCGTGTCAGGCATTCATCCAGTACAGCGTCCAATTCGTTACTTGATTCAGCTTCCAGATACCCTCGTTCCTCAATTCCCACTGTATCCCCAATTGTACCGATATAGTCTTCTGACCGCTCATCGTATATCGGCTGATCAAGGCGCAGGGTAAACTTTGAGTTCAGGATCATGTAATATTCCTCTGCTGTGATACCCAGTTTCGTTAAAGCATCTGTTTCTTCGTACCCGAGAGTAAGCAATCGGAGAAATTGTACATACAGGTCATATAGATGCCTGGGAAGCCGAATACCGGAATGGATCTGTTCGCGGCGGTAGCGTTTGATATATCCGGATATGTACGAAACAGCATATGTTGAAAATTGAGTCCCATTATTTTCACTATACCGTTTGGCAGCGAGAACAAGCGCAGCCATTCCTTCCTGCGCAAGGTCCTGGTATTCCGGATCGCTTTGAGGCACGCGGAGAAGCGTCTGCAGGACGTAATGAACAAGATCCATGTTTTGTTCCGCGAGCTCCTTGTAATCACTCATTCGATCTATTGCCCCCGTTCTAATCTATAACATAATATACGGATCTCACAATTGACATCTGCATCATCAGGGGATCCTCTGATTAAAGTATGGCTGATACGCACACAGATTTGGTTCATGCGGATAGACATTTTGAAACATATCCAAAACCATGTTTCGGAGAAATCAGAGAAATCAGACATACTATATGAGAGCGGACCGACAGTCATGGAGCAGGCTGGCGGATCACTGATAGGAAAGGAGGCTATTGCTCAGGTATGGCCTGAGATCAATGGGGATAATGGTTGAGTATATAAAATTGAAGGATCTGGAAACGATCCTCAGGTACGCCAGAATTTATGGCCTTGCCAATGGAAGAAAGGATATCCTGGCCCGATGCAGGATATTTGGGAGAAAACTTAGCGGACGTTCACCAAACGAGAAGATTGGACTCAACACGAACGAAGGAATCTCACTCGGCAAGCTTTGCCTGTATGCCGTTGCAAGCGCAGGCTCGTGCGGGGAAGCGGGTAAAGATGTCTGCCGGATTGCTCGGGAACATTCAAAGCTTATGAATAAGGATGACCGGGCATCCGCCATGGCGATCGCAGATATGCTCAAAGACGCAGAAAAAGGCGATGACTGCCCATTTTATGTGCTGTATCAGTTTCTGGAAAAGGAGGAAACGGGCGAACTGGCCCGCAATTGATGGCATGAGGAAAAGTACAGTAATAATCGCAACACTTGCATACGTGTTTTCGTTCTCCATTATGGCTTTTGGAGCGGCGCCATCATTCGGCCAGGAAACAGTTGTGGACCAGGATGCATCGGCAACATTAGAAGACCATGATGGCGACAACACAGAGGACGTTGATAGCATGGGCCAGTATGAGGTCCAAAGCAGGGAAAACGGCATAGGCGGCGAGAGCGAGGAAACAGCCTTGACAGGCGCAGACGAAACTGTTCCTGAGGACGATGGAACCACATCAACGGGTTTTGCCGATGAAAACATCGAAGCTGGAAATGAAGATGATATGCCGGACAGTACGAATGACAGTGTGGTACTTCCAGCCTATGTGACGGAGCAGGAAACGGCGACAGTGACTGCAGGCGAAGAACAGGAAGTGGTTGCCGGAGTGATACCGAATGCGCCCTCCTACAGCGCTCCGGAAGACGAACAGCACGTGCGTGTAAGCTTCCATTTCGAAGAAGCGTCAACTTCCGCGTACTTTTCGGATCTGACTTATCCGCTGACACTGAGATTAAAGGAAGTGGATACCGGACGCAAGCTGACTCTGACTATTAAATCGGATGGACAGATTCTGGAAGTGGAAAAAGGCGATTACTCCGTCCAGTCTTTAAAGGACAGTGGCAAGGTACCCCTGACTGTTGCAGGGGATATACTGCACCTGTACCAAAACACGGAGTATCCTGTGCGTTTTTCTGCGAACAACGGCTTAAAGATGTTTATGGATTTCCTTGCGGATAACGTTTTATTGGTGGTTTTCTTTGTCTTTGCAGCCTTGTTTTACAAAGCGGTTATCATTCCACGGTTCGCAAGCGATATCAGAAGACACTAAAAATTGCTATCCGCAAAAACCTCGCGGCGCAAACATAAGCCATACTGTAAAGGAGTACTACTAGATTCATTTCACAGCGAGGTAATTCTTTATGAAGTATCTTTTCATCGCCGAAAAGGCTGATGTGATGAAAAAAGTTGAAGCTGTTTACAAAAAGAACAAGCCGCAGATCGACCGTTCTATTGGTGAAATCGATTTTGTCGCATTGACCGGTCATGTGTGCCGGTACCTGGAACCGAAGGAATACACGGACTGGCAGGGTTTGAAATGGAGCGAAATGAACCTTCCCCTTGTCCCGGCCACTTTCGAGGTAACCGAAATCGATAATGATTTTAAGAAAAAAAAGTTACATGGCGTGATAGCCGCCCTTAAAGCGAAAAAATACGACGGTATCATCGTCGGAACGGATGCTGATACCGAGGGGAACGGGATATACTATCTGTTATGCCAGAAGCTGAAGCTGGGCCGCTACAAAACACTTAGATTTTATGAGGAGTCACTGACAGAGCGCGAGATTCTTAAATCCCTTACGACTATGACGGACTTCTACAAGGAACCGCGGGACCTGAGGATGACCGATGCCTTCCTGCTGCGAAGCCGTTTCGACTGGCTCCTAGGTATGAACGGCACGATTGCCGTAACCCGGAAAGCACACGCACTTTTCAAGGTTGGGCGCGTCAAAGCAGAGACTATGAACATCGTGTACGAGAACAGTAATGCCTGCGATAATTTCGTACCGCACTCGGACTTCGAGGTTCATGCGATCTACCACGAAGGTTTCTCCGGTGTCATGACCGGCGAGGACGGAAAGCCTGTATCGTTTGAAAAGCCAGAAGATGCCAGACGGTATATTGCGGACAACCTGGCCGGGCAAAAAACGGCAATTGTCAAAACCGTAGAACGTAAGAAGGTTCGGACACCTCCGCCACAAGTATATAAGCTTTCAACGCTTCAGGCTGATGCCGGTTCAAAGTTGAACCTGTCGCCGCAGGAAGTCCTGAACCTCGTCCAGTCGTTATATGAAAAGGGGTATGTTTCATATCCAAGGACGGACGGAGAGTATATCTCCACACAGAAGGCAAAGGAACTCCCAATGCTGGTGAAGGCTGCCGAAAAGGTGCCGGAACTGACACCTTTTATACAGGCTTTCAAGAAGGCAGACCTGGAACGGGCGCTACAAAACAAGCGGTTCGTGAATGATGTGGAAGTCAAGAATGCGTCCCATGACGCACTACTGCCCACCGCGACGAATTTCGACATAAACAGTCTGCCTCCTATGGAACGGGCAATTTACTCCCTGATCTGCAGGCGCCTGGTCGCTCAGTTCCTGCCGGAATTGGAAGAAGAAAAGTCTGTACTGGATGCAGATATAGACGGCATGACGTTCCATTCCACCGGCAGCATGGTCTTGGAGCCCGGATGGACCGCACTGATCCCTAAAAAAGTAACGGCCGGCGTGATCCCGTCGGGGATTCGGAACGGAGACACCCTCAATGTGGATGCGTTTGAAGCACATGAAAAGAAGGCCGCTCCGCCTAAACGCCTGACACTTGCAACTCTGGTGTCTGCGATGGAGGGAATCGCAAAGTTTGTTTCGGATAAGACGCTCAAGAAGGTGTTTATCCAGGCGAAGGGTATCGGCACACCGGCAACCAGGGGCGCCATCATCGATGACCTGATCTCGTCCGGATACATAGAGGCAAAAGGTAAGAACAATCTCCTGTATATCACGGACAGCGGAAGGGCCTATATCAAAGCCCTGTCTGGACTGAGTATAATCCGACCGGAACAGGCCGCAGAGTGGGAGAGTTATTTCCAGGCCGTCAAAACCGGTGCCATGACGCTGTCGGAGGGAGAAAAACTCTGTTTCGGGTATGTCTATGACATGATCGTCGAGGTTGACCGGATGCCGGAGGCACCCATGGCGCCAACCAGGCAGACAACCAAGTTTGTGTGTCCTTACTGTAAAAAGCCGGTCGTGGATGATAAATGGAGTTTTCACTGTGAAGCATATAAGAATGGATGCAACTTCTCCGTCAATAAGGCAGACGGAAGGTTCAAAGAAAAGCACCTGGAGGAACTCCTGAAAAACGGCAAAACAGGGCTTATTAAAAAGATCGTCCATTCGGCCAAGACAGGAAAGGATTATGATGCGGCTGTCGTGCTGGAACCGGCAGGTTCACAGTATGCGACGCGGATGGAATTTCCAAAACCATGGGAGAATGGGTCAAACAGAAAGAGCCCGAAAAGCAGCGCTACAAAGAGTAGTTCTACAAAAGGGCAGCGATAGGGAGGAGAAAAAATTATGAAGAAAAGCTATGTGTTCTTCGCAGCAGTATTAACAGTGTTATCAGTCATAACGTCAGGCTGTAAGCAGGAGGTAACGGAGCCGGAGGGACCTGTGGAACAGGCCTTGACAGCATTGACAGTGAATGACCTGCAGTCAGGCAGTTATTACGTCAAAACCGGAAGTGATTTTTACGAACTGCCTATCGAAGGGTTGAATTATGACCCGACCCAGGTCGCTGAAACGACCACAATGGAGCCAAATGGAATCATACGGAATAAGTCGCGCATTGTCGATTACGTGTACAAAGACAGCGCGATCCCGACCCTGTATAAAAACGACCAGTTGGTATTTAAGGCATCCGGGAATGTCCCGTCCTTTACGTGGGAGCGCTTCCTGGACCAGGGGTACTCGATTGGATTGTATGGCCTGACCGCTTCGCCGGCCGGAAAGATCCAATTTGAAAACGGAATATCCGGCAACGAAGGTTCCGCCAGTATCACAGCCGCGATCGCGGCAAGCCTGGCAGAAGGAATGACTCTGGATAATGGCTTTGTACTGGATAAAGTGAACGGGGCATCGCTGACCGGGAGTAATTTGCGTGACGGCGGTATTGTTGCGGGGCTTTCAAAAGATGCTTTAGCAAACTGTGATATCTATGTAGGGACGACTTTGATATCCGCGTCAGCCACGGCGGATATGCGTGCCTTTACTTCATTTGAACTGTACACGACTGACCTGTATAACAACTCACCGGACGGATACGCGATCATAGATATACCTGAGTACCTGAAATCGGGATACTATTTCATCAACAACTCCGGCATGGTCAAGTATTACAATGTGGACAGGGGGACCGACACAAACGATCTTGTTCTCGATGAACCTTACTATTACGAGGATAGTTCCGGCAACGTAATGACGTATTATGAATATATGGAAATGAAAGGCGCCATTAACCAGAACACAGAAATTGCGGGAGGCGCGGCGGCATTGGACGAAACACCGGACACTATGGACCTGAATACTGACGTGACTCAGTCCGGGCTCACATTCGATATTTCCTATAGATACCAGACGAAGGAGGACGAGACGGCTGCGAAGCAGAACGGTAAGTTTCCACGTGTCGTACTTGTCTCGCCAACCGGAACCGCGACCGAGCTCGCATCAAAGAGCGGGGGTACGGACGATGAATGGATGCATATGAGCGGTTCAGTGGAAGGAGCAGTCGCCGGGACTTGGCAGCTTCGTTTTTATAATTTTGAGAAGCTGTACCGAACGGTGAGCACGGGCATCTCCAGCGGCAACGCAAAATCCTTTGTTCAGACCGGCACGAGCGGCCAGATCACTGTACATTTCGACGCATCGTCTTCAGCTAACGATATCACGGTTACTTGGCAGAATGCGGACCACGCGGCGGATGTGGAGATCCGAACACCCGATGGAACGGAATACTCCAAAGCGAAGACGCCGGGCAATGTGATGCTTGACGAATATGGGAAGGTCGTGTTTAAGCTTCCGTACCTGGTCGATGGCGATTACCAGTTCCGAATCCAGGGCAAGGATCTCGGTCGTGTATGGGTCGATAACGAAGAATCCGTTTCCCTTGGTGGAAACAGTGGAGTGCCCGCGGACGTTACACAACCGGCTGGTGAGACGGATATATCTGCAGAAACGCCAGTTGTCACCGAAGGAGCAGAAGACGGCCAAGCTCCTGGCGCAGAGGGAGAAGCCTCTTAAACTACGGTGACTGAAGGATAACAACAGATTTTATGTGAAGAGTCAACCAACCCGGCCATTGAATGACCGGGCATGAGGGAGCGGCCCTCCGGGGCAGTTCCCAAATGCAAGGGCATTCATGGGAGGTTGAGCAGCACTTGGCCACCGGATATCTTGCCTCAGCTACGCTGAGACTGGACATCTTGGCTCAGCTACGCTGAGACTGGACATCTTGGCTCAGCTACGCTGAGACTGGGTACTCTTGGCTCAGCTATGCTGAGACTGGACATCTTGGCTC
>CANPYE010000004.1 GCA_947588005.1 uncultured Lachnospiraceae bacterium
AAGGAGCGGGTGGCGTATTTTAAGAGCGAGGACAAGCTTCTGGAGGCGCAGCGGATCGCGGAGCGGACGAATTTCGATGTGGAAATGATGCGGGAGACCGGTTTCTGTTCCGGTATCGAGAATTATTCCCGCCATCTGGTGGGGACTGCGCCGGGGGAGCCGCCGTATACGCTGCTGGATTATTTTCCAGACGAGTTTCTGATGATCGTGGACGAGTCCCACATGACGCTGCCGCAGGTGCGGGGGATGTATAACGGGGACCGGTCTCGGAAGCAGACGCTGGTGGATTACGGCTTCCGCCTGCCGTCGGCGCTTGACAACCGGCCGTTGAATTTCGGGGAATTCGAGGGCAAGATCGACCAGATGATGTTCGTGTCGGCGACGCCGGGGGACTACGAGGCGGAGCATGAGATGCTGCGGACCGAGCAGATCATCCGGCCTACGGGCCTTCTGGATCCGGAGGTGAGCGTGCGTCCCGTGGCCGGGCAGATCGACGATCTGGTGGCGGAGTGCAATAAAGAAATCGAAAAGGGCAATAAAGTGCTGGTGACGACGCTGACCAAGCGGATGGCGGAAGATCTGACCGATTATATGCGCGACGTAGGGGTGCGCGTGAAGTACCTTCACTCCGACATCGACACGCTGGAGCGGGCGGAGATCATCCGGGACATGCGGTTAAATGTATTTGATGTGTTGGTCGGCATCAATCTTCTGCGCGAAGGGCTGGATATCCCGGAAATCTCGCTGGTGGCGATTCTGGATGCGGATAAGGAAGGATTTCTGCGGTCGGAGACTTCATTGGTACAGACCATCGGCCGCGCGGCGAGAAATGTGGACGGCCATGTGATCATGTACGCGGACGTAATCACGGATTCCATGCGGCGGGCGATCGATGAGACGAACCGGAGGCGGAAGATCCAGCAGGAGTATAACGAAGCCCACGGCATTACGCCGGTGAGCATCCGCAAGGCGGTCCGGGATCTGATCGCGATCTCGAAGGCGGCGGACGAGGACCTGCAGGCGAAGGAGAACGAGAAGGATCTGGAATCCATGGACGCTGCAGAGCTGAACAAGCTGATGAAGGAGCTGCAGAAGAAGATGCATAAGGCCGCGGCGGAGCTGAATTTCGAGGAAGCAGCCGTGCTGCGCGACCGGATGCTGGAAGTGAAGAAGACGCTTCTGGATATGGAATAGAAGGAGAGCGCCGGTCCAGAGCGCCGGTCCGGTGCCCGGACGGAGTGAAGATAAAACACCGGACCGAACCGCGCGCTTCTGCCGGAAGGAGCGTGTGCTAAGTACATGGGAAATTTTTTGATGCGTACGCTGTGGCTGGCTTGTTCTTTATGATACGTACGCCGTGGCGGAATCGATCTTTGTGATGCGTACGCCGTGGCGGGATCGATCTTTATGATACGTACACCGTGGCGGGATCGTCCGCCGGAATGATCTCATCGGCTGTCCGCGAGTAGAAATACACATGGTTGGACAGCCGGTCTTCGACCGCGACCGCATTTTGATTGATCGTGGTCACCATATCGGTAAGCTTGTGAAATACGACGCTTTCGTCGTAAGGCAGCAGGAGAACTTCGTGGATGCTGGAAGGAAGGATCACCAGATCCTGGTCCAGCCGGTCCGCGAAGGATTTCAGTACGTTCGGATACAGCATGACGCTGGCGCCGTGAAGCCCGGAGGTATTGCTGAGGACATAAAGCGGCACCGCTTCGTGGCCCGGATACAGCGTGTCGACTACGCCGGGATAGTAGCCGGCGCCCATTTGTTCCCTTGCGATACCGTCTATAACCGCGGACATATTTTTCAGGTCCGGAGGCAGAAGAATCGGCGTGTTTTTTTCCGCCAGGGCGAAAAGCTCCTCCGGTTCGGCCTGCCACTGTTTAATATGGCGCTTGTGGATCATCGAGGTCATCTGCCCCAGAGGGCTCTGCTGAAGAAACAGATAGAAGACGATGGAGAGATCCTGAAATGGGAAGGATACCGCGTCCTCCAGAAGGGCGAGATTGTCCTTCGTATTGATCACACGGTAGGTGATTTTGTCCCGCAGGCGGCTGAAATCGTTAAGGACAGAGAAGTCCAGATGAAGGATGTCTGCGCTTTCCCGGTAAATGGTTACGATTTCTTCCACCAGAGTATCCATCGGATGCCCTTCCAGAAAGCGTTCGTAATAGTAGTTCAGATAAATGACCGGCGCCGCGTTCTGATCCTTCGGCGTGATGACGAGACCGTCCATAAACAGTCCGTTGTTTTTCGGAAATCGGCTGACGATCAGCCGGTAACCGGCTCCCAGGCGGCTCTGCAGCCTGGATGTGATCGCATCCTGAAATGCTTCGTATACCATACGTATACCCCCCTTAATAGATATAATTATGTAAACTGCGCGCACAGCAACATACCACAATGCGTTTTCTGCAATCTGCGGAATCTGCGGCCGGTTCGGCCTGTGATAAGTGAAGCTTTGAAATAAATGAATAAGCTGATTGATGTTCCTATTATAGCGGAAGAAATAGCATTTGACAAGAGGGAAAATAAAAATGCGTCTGAGAGGAATCGAACCTCCGCACGCGGCTCCGGAGGCCACTGCTCTATCCACTGAGCTACAGACGCATCGATTATATAATACTACGTTTGGGGGAAGGATGCAAGCGGAAAATGAAAGATGCCGGAAAAATTTTTCCCGCATTGCATTTTACAGGTCTTTTTGCTAGAATAGAACAAGGCTCGGAACGGGAGGCGTTTTCGATGAAGGATAAATGGAATTTTCGCGGAAGGTTTGGAAACAGCGACCTGATGCATTACCTGCGGTTTGCGGTGATCCCGCTGGCCGCGGTGATATTGATTGCGGTGATTATCAGCGCAGATAAAGGAACGGACGGCGGCGCGGCGGCCGGAGATACGGCGGTCGTGGAGAATGAGGCGGAGAACGGCGGAAATGAAGACTTCCGGAACGGCTTAGACGGCGCGAACCAGCCGGACGGCGCGGCAGCCGGGGAAGATGCGGAGACCGCGGCCGGTTCGGCGTACGCGGACATCGATATTTCCGGGTATACGCTGAAACAGGATGAGGTTCCGGAGCTTCTGGCGCTGGTGCGGACCTACTGCCAGGCGAAGGAGGACTGCGACGCGGAGCTTCTGGCCAGATTGTTCGGAAAGAGCGGACTGACGGAGGAAGAACTTGCGGCGGAGCGGGAGCGCATGGAGCTGGTGAAGGCCAGCGTTAAGCGGTACGAGAATATTTCCTGCTACTCGATCGAGGGACCGGAGCCGGATTCCTATGTGATCTTTCCGTATTTTGAGATTTGCTACCGGGGGGCGGAGACCCTGATGCCGCAGCTGACCTGGGGGTATGTGACAAAGCTGGATGACGGGAGCTTTGTGATGAACGAGGAGGTCAGCGAGGACGTGGCGGCGTACATTGCGCGTATCGGTGAGAAGGAAGACGTAGCTGCCGTCAGGGCGCAGGTCGCACAAGCGCAGGCGTCAGCCATTGCGTCGGATGAGAAGCTTAAGAGTATCTACAGCGGGGAGTCGGAGGTCGTGATCGGCAACTGAGCCCGAAGCGCGGGCGGAAGCCGCCGGGAGAGATGGTACAGAGCGGCCTGTGCCCGGGAACTGAGAAGACGGTACAGAACGGCTTGCGCCGGGAATCACGGAGACGGTACAGAGCGGTTTGCGCCGGGAACCGCGGAGACGGTACAAAGCGGCTTGGGCCGGGAACTGAGAAGACGGCACAGAGCGGCTTGCGCCGGGAACCGCGGAGACGAAATGGAGAATTGATTGCATGAATGTATCGGATTTTAATTTTGAACTTCCACAGGAGCTGATCGCCCAGGACCCGCTTGAGGACCGGTCGGCGTCCCGGCTCCTGGTGCTTGATAAGACGACCGGAGCGGTCTGTCACCGGCATTTTCGGGATATTGTAGATTATCTGCGGCCCGGAGACTGTCTGGTCATCAATGACACGAAGGTGATCCCGGCCAGGCTTTACGGCGTGAAGGCCGGCACCGGCGCGAAGATCGAGGTGCTTCTTCTGAAACGCGGAGAGAACGATGTATGGGAGACGCTGGTGAAGCCGGGGAAGAAGGCGCGGCCGGGGACGGAGATCATTTTCGGGGACGGACTTCTGAAGGGCCGCGTGCTGGAAGTGGCGGACGAAGGAAACCGGATGATCCAGTTTACCTATGATGGAATTTTCGAGGAGATCCTGGACCGGCTGGGGCAGATGCCGCTTCCGCCTTATATCACGCATCAATTGAAGGATAAGAACCGCTACCAGACGGTGTACGCGGTTCATGAGGGGTCTGCCGCCGCGCCTACGGCGGGGCTTCATTTTACGAAGGAGCTGTTGGCGCAGATCGGGGAAATGGGCGTGAAGATCGCCCGTGTGACTTTGCATGTAGGCCTGGGGACCTTCCGGCCGGTGAAGGTGGAGAATGTGCTTGACCATCATATGCATTCGGAATTTTATATGGTGGACGAGGATGCGGCGCGGAAAGTCAATGAAACGAAGAAGGCCGGGGGCCGCGTGATCTGCGTGGGAACGACAAGCTGCCGGACCATCGAGTCGGCGGCGGGGGAGGACGGGCTTCTTGCAGCCGGAAGCGGATGGACGGAAATATTCATTTATCCGGGATATCGGTTCAAGCTTCTGGATGGGCTGATCACCAATTTCCATCTGCCGGAATCGACGCTGGTGATGCTGGTGTCGGCGCTGGCCGGACGGGAGCATGTGCTGGCGGCATATAAGGAAGCGATCCGGGAGAAATACCGCTTCTTCTCGTTTGGCGACGCTATGCTTATCGTTTAACACCGAAATCGTACATTTGTAAACAAAGAAAAGCTCCTGGAATTAACCGGGGGCTTTTTCTTTGTATGTGAATTTGTGGGAGAGCCCGTTCCTGAACACTATGCAGGAAACCCTCCCGTCAACGAGCATTACGGAATCAAGGATTGTTTCCATGTAGGTTTTCAGCACGTCGGGCGAGACGCTTTCCGCCAGGTTCTTGTAGTAGATGTACTCCCGGCTGGACAGCTCTCTGGAGATCAGGAGGTGGCTTGCCTGGACAATAAAATCTTCGTCGGACAGGGTGGAGGTGGCTCCTCTGGAAACCATGCCGAGCTTTGTACTGATCTGCTCCATAGTCTTGACGATTGCCTCTTTTTTGAGAATGAAGTCCTTTTCACTCATGGCAGAATCAGAATACAGGTACAAGTCCTGGAGCCGTTTCAAAGCGCGCTCCTGTTTTTCTTTTTCACGTCTGAGCTGTTCGATCTCAGGATCAACAGCAGCTTTCTTTTTCCGAGGTCTGCGGACAGCGAATGTAAAGGAGCTGTCAGAGCCGTACCGGGACAGCAGGTTAAAGAACTCATGCAGACCGTCCTCGTCAATATGTTCAACCTGGGAAAAGGTATTCCCGTACAGCAGCCGACGCTCCAGCTCCTCCGGCGTCCTGATCTTTGAAAAGCCAGCTTTCGCGTTCAGCATATTCAGGATATAGTTAATGACAAACTCGCCGATCACAATGTCGTTGACGCTGGGATTGTCACACTCTTTCGACCGGCGCCTCAGAGGGCAACTGTACGTTGAGGTCCGGTAGCCGTTGGCATGGAGCCGTCCGGGAGTAGAAAACATCTTGTTTCCACACTTCCCACAGTACGCGATCCCGGAAAAGACGTGTACGTTTTCCCTGAGACATTGCTTTCCGAGCGAATTGCGGTTCCTGGCATTATGGTCCCGGATAGCGATCATGCGCTCATGTTCCTCCAGGGTGAAGATAGCCGGGTGATGATCTGGAACCATGACCCACTCGTCAGACGGGTTCTCTACCCGGTGTTCGGTTCCCTTGTACCGGTTGTACCGATATATCCCGGCGTAGAACGGACTGGACGTTATGATCCAGACAGCGGTAGAGGTCCAGTCAACGCCGGCGCGGGTGACATACCCTCTTTCGTTCATAAGCCGGGCAGTATGGATCAGTGACTTATTCTCCAGATAGTCGTCCTTTATCTCAATGCAGATTTTCGCCTCGTCCTCTCGGATTGAAAATTTCCCGGTATCAGGATCATAGTCATACCCGAATGGTATGCGCCCGCCGTTCCATTGGCCGGAGTTTGCCCTGGAGATCATGGTGGCAGTCACGCGCTCAGAGGTCATATTACGCTCAAGCTCCGCAAACACCAGGATAATTTTCAACATGGCCTCGCCTATCGCCGTGGAAGTGTCGAACTGTTCATTTTTGCTCACAAAGGTAACGCGGAGGTCCCTAAGTTCCTCATACATTTCCGCAAAGTCCAGCAGATTCCGGGAGATACGGTCAATCTTCCAGACCAGGACGTGGGAAAACTCGCCGGCCCTGATCCTGGAGATCATCTGCTGGAAAGCCGGGCGGTCAGTATTCTTGCCGGAGTACCCGGCGTCCTCGAAAATCTCATAGTCCTCTATACCCAGAATCAGCTCACTGTATGCAGTCAGGTCTTTGCGCTGCATAGGCAGAGAATCGCGGTCTATCTGCTGAGTGGTAGATACCCGGATATAAATAGCAACCTTTTTCGGCCTTGACTGGCCTGATTTGGCAATTCTAGGCACTTTTCTTTTTGTTCTACTCATTTATACCTCCAAAAGAAAAAGCCCCTCCACGGGGCTATATCTTGTCTATTTGGCTGGCGTATTTGTTCAGAGCCGCCCAGACGACGTTTCGATCATCCCGGCTTGCCAACTGGTAACACATGACAAGTCTCTGCAATTCCTGAACCTGAGCGTCCTGAGAATGACTGCCAATCAGATCGACGATAGCACCGGTCTTTTTCGTTTCCATAAGTCCTCCTATCTGTGCTTCTGGCACCACATGAAATACTCACTCGTTATTATGCTTTTTTAATATCCGCGTACTTCTCAGGCACCGCCATGTGAGTACGCAAAAAATCCTTGCACATCTGCTGCTTGTCCTCTGGAATCCTGGCTATGATCGACAGCCATTCACGCTCAGAATCGGTCAATGTGTTTCCCGGAGCTCCCTCCAGTGTAATTAGATAATCCAAAGAAACGCCGAGTTTCCTGGATATGGCAAGAGCGAGATCAATATTTGGCACAGAGCCCTTTTTCCATTTGCTGACGTTGCCGGTGCTAAAACCGAGCTCTTTTAGAACAGCAGTAGGGGAAGTACCCAAGTCCCTACAAACCTTGTAAATATTATCGTAGAACATACTACCTCCTAAATTTTTACGCACCAAAGGAAGAAAAACGCTTGACAAACGCACCATTGGACGCTACTATATCAAATATAGAATGAAATTGAGGACGAAAACGAAACGCAAAATCATAATCCATTTCATTTTATATCAAAACCGCACAAATGTAAAGCAAAGGAGGGTGTCCAATGGCAAAAAAGTTGTCAACCTGGTGTAAGGTAGCGAAAAAAACCATGATCGACAGGGATATGGACGTAAGCGAGCTTGCTGAAACCCTGGGCCTGTCCAGACCATACGTTTCTTCGATCCTTAACGGCAGGGTGAACAGCCCAGTTGCCGTAAAAAAAATTAGTGACTATCTGCATATACCGGATGCAGGAAGTGAGCTGCAAGTCTAAAGACATTATACGGTAACGGAGGGTCGAAGAACATGGAGAGTAGCTGTACGAAATGCAACGAGAATGTGTACTTTGTCTGCAGGAAACAGGCAGCATTGTATAACGACAAGCTGAACAGCCGCGAAAACGCTGCCGAGCTCCTGGGAATTTCCCCGTCAACACTCGCAAACCATGAGCTGGGGATCACCAAGAGCGTACCGGTTGACACGGTTGTGATGATGGCAGACCTCTACCACGCGCCAGAGCTGAAAAACCTCTACTGCAAGAATGAGTGTCCGATTGGTCGGAGTTTACCGGTTGCGACGAAAGTAAACACCCTGGAGTGGATAACGATTCGGATATTGAATAATCTGGACGCAGACCGGATCAGGGCGATCAAACAGGCTCTCTTGCGGATAGCGGAGGACGGCGAGATAGACAGCCAAGAGAGGATAGAGCTTGACGGCATTGTTAAGAATCTGGACAACCTGGCAAAGTCAATCTCAGAGCTGAGACTGCTGGCAGAGAAATGTGAGGAAAGGAGCGGGTAAAAATGGAGCTTGCTGAACGCCTGCGTAAGATCATGGAAAAGGAGTTTGGGATCAGGACGGACGCCGACCTGATAGAGGCAGTACAGGATCAGGACGGAGTTGACCTGGGAATATTCGTTATCCCGGTCCAGAAAGGGGATGTTGTGAGTGCGCCGGTCTAAACGGAAAAGAGGGACATGGAGGCTTTTGGCGGTTTCTGCGTCCATGATGATTTTAGCATTATCTCTCCAGAGCATAGCGGCGCAGAAAAGGGCGGGAGCTGACAGGCCAGAGGAAATACAGACCGCACAGGCTGTAACAGAGCCGGAGACGGAACGGCAGACGTCCGGCGAAATGGAAGTATTGCTGGCGGAGCCGGAACAGCAGACAACACTGATCCGCAGCCGCGACTGGAGCTGGGAAGATTCGGAGATTCTGCTGAAAATTGCTATGGCTGAGGCAGAGGGAGAACCGACCGAGGGCAAGGCGCTGGTAATGCTGGTGGTCCTCAACAGGGTATGGAGTGAAGATTTTCCCGGAACGATTCAGGAAGTGGTATTCCAGGAAAACCAGTTCTCCGTTACGGAGCCCGGAGGGAGGTACTACACGACGGAGCCGAACGAAGATTGCCGGAAAGCCCTGGAGCTTGTGGAAAGCGGCTGGGACGAAAGCCAGGGAGCTTTATACTTCGAGAGCTGCGACGCCGATAGCTGGCATAGCCGGAACCTGGAATTACTGTTCCAGTATGGCGGCCACAGATTTTACAGGTAGGAGGAATCGTATGAAATGGGTGTGTAAAAACTGGCTTATGCTGACGGTTGGACTGATCTTGACGACGCTGGCCGTCCAGTATGCGTACTCAGTCAGGGGCTACATAGCGATAGGGAGCGAATGGCTCATTCTCCCGTTTATGTTCTTCTGTAAGTCATTCGCCAGACAGGTCGCGGAGGATGTGAAAAAGTGGTTGTAGAGTATCAGGAGATCAGGGAGCGGCTGGAAAGCGACGGGTATTCAGTGAGTGATGAAGATTACGGGAGGCTTGTTGAATACGCCAGGAGGAAAGCTGAAGCCGCAGGAAAAGATGAAAGTTATATGCCGTATCTCCTGCCGGACGTGATAAGGGAACACCTCATAAGGGCGGCAATCAATTACGTCGGTTTCGGGATCATGGCTATTAACAAAGAATATCAAGAGGAGGTAAGAGGTCATGGGTCAAATGACAACAGAACAGTATTTGTCTAAGATTCAGGCGGGATTGACCGCTGAACTGACAAAGCACAAAGACGCGCTGCCACCGGGTTTCAATCAGACGCGATTCGTCCTGAACTGTATTACAGTGATTCAGGATATGATGTCTGACCGGAAGAAACGGGAAAAGCTGTCAGAGGTAAAGTTGGAGACTATCCCGGTATGCCTTGCAAAGGGCGCGTACCTGGGACTGGACTTTTTCAACGGGGAATGTTACGCAATCCCATACGGCGGAAATATGCAGTTCCAGACGGACTATAAGGGCGAGATCAAACTGTGCAAGCGGCACAGCAAATCTCCCATTAAGGACATCTTCGCTAAGGTCGTCCGGGAGGGTGACGAATTTGTTGAGGAAGTGGACGGAGGAAAGCAAAACGTACTTTTCAGGCCGCGCCCGTTTTCCTCAGCGGCCATGATCGGAGCGTTTGCAATCGTGGTATATAAGGACGGGTCAATGCTGTACGACACCATGAGCGCGGTCGAGATCGAGCAGGTCCGGGAGACGTACTCAAAAGCGAAGAACAGCGACGCATGGGTGAAGTCCACGGGAGAAATGTATAAAAAGACGGTTCTCCGCCGACTTTGCAAGCTGATCGACCTGGACTTTGATAATATCGAGCAGCGCCGGGCGTATGAGGACGGAGGCGACGCGGTATTTGAGAATCAGATCGGAGGCCAGCCGAGGGCGGCGCTCCCGGACAATGGGACACCGGTAGATGTATTCGCACAGGCGGCACAGCAGAGACAGAAAGAGCCGGTACAGGCAAAGCGTCAGGAACCGCAGGAGACACAGGCACAGAGAACGCAGTACGCGGACGAGTTTGCGGACTTCGAGAGGGAATACGAGGGTCAAGCGCCGGGCTACGATCCAGATTTTAATATCCCAGACGACGATCCGGGTCTGCCGTTCAGATAATCAGAGGAGGTAAGGAGCATGGAAGAAATCAGCGTAATCGTCAACCAGACGCCGGGTGTGGTTAGCTGGAATTTTGAGGAGGTAAAGGCGTTTCTGGAAGAAAGCCTGAAAACCTACCAGACAACAATTTATACTGACGACACGATTAAGTCAGCAAAGTCCGACGTGGCCGCGCTGAGGAAGTTGTCAGGGGCGATAGAGGATCGCCGGAAAGAGATCAAGGATAAGTGCCTGGAGCCGTATGCGATTATCGAGGCTCAGGCAAAAGAGCTTGTTGCCCTGATCGACAAACCGATTGGAGCAATCAACGAGCAGGTAAAGGATTACGAGAACCGCCGCAAGGAAAAGGTGAGGGCTGAGATACTGGCCTACTGGCAGCAGAGGGCCGGGAGCCTGCCGGAGGAGATTCGGGAAAAGGCTAAGAACGCGATTTATGATCCTAGGTGGGAGAACGCCACAGCGACCAAAAAGAGCTGGCGGGACGGTATCGACGCAGGGATTGACAGGATCACATCTGAGCTGGAAACGATCCGCTCCATGCAGAGCGAATTTGAGGAGGATATGCTGACGGTCTACAAAGCCACGCTTTCCCTCCAGTCTGCTATCCAGAAAAAGAACGAGCTGGATATGCAGAAACGCCGCATTTTGGAAATGGAGCGTCAGCGGAAAGAGCGAGAGGAGGAAGAACGCCGGAGACGTGAGGCGGCTGCGGCGGCACAGGCCGCAAAGCAGGAGACACAGCCGGCACGGGCGGCAGAGGAAAGACCGGAGCCGATTCAGAAAGCTCCTGAACCTGTCCAGAGGCCGGTCCTGGAACACGCGCCGGCACAGCAGACAGGAAACCGGATCACCCTGGAGATCACAGGGACGCCGATCCAGTTAAAGAAGATCAGAGACTACATCCGCTTTACCGGAGCGGATTACAGGGAGGTATAAGAGTATGCAGTTGACAGCAGATAACTATTTTTCAGAGGCGGCGAATTATGAATATATGTCCGTATCTCAGTTCAAAGACTTTGCCGGGACATACGGAAAGGTAGCTTGCGAGGCTTGCGCTATGGCAAAGCTCCGGGGCGAATATGTGGAGGAGGAATCGACGGCCTTACTGGTCGGGAGTTACGTTGACGCCTATTTCGAGGGATCACTGGACAAGTTCAAGGCAGAGCACCCGGACATCTTTAAGAAAACCGGCGACAAGGGTTTGAAGTCAGAGTATATCCAGGCAGAGGAGATCATCAAGCGGATAGAGCGTGACGAGCTTTTTATGAAATATATGTCCGGGCAGAAACAGGTCATTATGACTGGGGAGCTGTTCGGAATACCGTGGAAGATCAAGATAGATTCGTATCTGGAGAACCTTGCCATTGTCGATCTGAAAGTGATGAAATCGCTCACGGCACTGGAATGGGTAAAAGACGTGGGCTATCTGGACTTTATCCGGTATTGGGGCTACGACATTCAGGGTGCTGTCTATCAGGAGATCGTCTACCAGAATACCGGAAAGCGGCTGCCGTTCTACATAGCCGGAGCCAGCAAGGAAAAGACGACGAATATTGAGGTGATCCACGTTCAGGACAACTACCTGAGAGACGCTATGAGCATGGTGGAGTACAACATAGAGAGAGTGAAACAGGTAAAAGCTGGCGAGGTTCCTCCAGAACGCTGCGAGATTTGCGATTACTGCCGTGAGACAAAGGTGTTGAAAGCGCCGATAGGCATACAAAATCTCGTTGCGGAGGTCTGAAATGCTTAAAAAACATTTGGATTGGTGGTTGGAGCAAATGGCATGGATTAGTGTAGACCAGAAGTTAATAGGCGGAAAGCTGAGGAAACTCTATAAAGCCATAGGCTGCTCCCAGAATGAGGCTGTTGGCATATTGATAGGCTTGTGGTTGTGGGGAATCGACAATGCCGGAAAAGACGGACTGATCGTAAGCGCAGACCGTGAGGACATAGAGGAATTTATCCAGAGCGGGCTGTCTGCAAACCTCGATCCGCGAGATGTAGTCAGGAGCCTGATTGAGACAGGCTGGATTGATTACGAGGACGGTCATTACTACATACACGACTGGCAGGATTGGAACCGGTACTACACTAAGTATGTCGAGGAAAAAGAAAAACACGCAGAGAGAATGAGGAGATACCGTGAAAAACAATACAGCCAAGCTCCACTGGAAACCGCGCCCTCAGTACAAGAGGGCAAAACGGAGAAAAAGGGAGCGAAAAGGCATAATTACGGGACAGAGTTTGAGGAGTTCTGGAGCATATATCCCAGGAAAGACGACAAAGGGGAGGCATTCGCAAAGTATTCCGCAAGAAGAAAAGACGGTTTCTCTGCCGAGGAGTTAAAGGCGGCGGCGGAATCCTACAAAAAACAGTGTGAACAACGCCATACAGAAAAGCAGTATATCAAACAGGCAAAGACATTTTTAGGCGTTTCTCTCCCGTTTACACAGTTTATTCCAAAGGAGCCGGAGCCAGAACAGCAAGAAAGCGGCAACCCATTCAGGAGAAACGGAGGCTGATGTCATGGATAACGGAATCTCAGGAGCGGCGCTGAAAGCCCTGGAGGATATGATACCAGGGGAGAGGGAGCCGGAAAACGGTGATTACGTCGGAGAGGACGGCCTGCTGTATTGCGGGAAGTGTAACACTCGGAAAGAGCGGATCATCCGTATGCCGGAGCTGATCGGAGGCGGCGGGGAGCGGAAAGTCCCTATTATCTGCAAATGCCAGGCCGAGAAAGAGGCAAAGCGGAAAGAGGAGGAGCAGTACCGGGAGGAAATGAACCGGCTCCAGAGGATCAGGGACGCCTCGCTTATGGACGCGAAATACCGGGCGGCGACGTTTGACAGCTACCTCGAAACAAAGGACAATCGGAAAGCTCACAATGTAGCCGTGAAGTATGTGGATAATTTCAAGTCCATGTATGAACAGTGCCAGGGGATCATCTTCTGGGGGCCGGTGGGAACCGGCAAGAGCTTTACGGCGGCCTGTATCGCAAATGCGCTCCTGGACAGGAGAATATCCGTCATTATGACCTCATTCGTGAAGATTCTGCAGAATATCCAGAACGGCGACGAGGCGCAGTACATAGCAATGCTGAATAACGCCAAGCTGCTGATCCTGGACGATCTGGGTACAGAGCGGAATACGGATTATGCGCTGGAAAAGGTATACAACATCATAGACAGCCGATCCAGAGCCGCCAAGCCTATGATCCTGACAACGAATCTGAGCTTGCGGGATATGCTGGAGGCGTCAGATGTCAGGTATCAGCGTATCTACGACAGAATCTTTGAAACGTGCCTGCCGGTGGAAGTCTCCGGAGAATCATTCAGGCGTATATCAGCGGAAAGACGGTTCGACAAAATGGCCGAGTATATGGAGGGATAGCAGTATGGACAAAATAAGAGCGAGTATTAAGAAGTTCAGGGAGGAGGCGGGGCTTTCACAGAGAGCCCTCGCCGAGAAAGCCGGGAAGTCAGAGAGCGCAGTCCGGGGATATGAGAGCGGATCAACGGATATTCCGTTGAGCGCGTTACTCGGTATCTCGAAAGCCCTGAAAGTGTCCCTGGGAGAATTGGAAACCGGGGAGCGGAAAAAGACGGTAAAGCCGGAAGTGAAACCGGTGGAGCTGAGAATCTACACCCAGGAGGAGCGGCTGAACGTGGCCGCTATCCTGGTAAAGAACGGTTACAGGGTGAGCCAGTCAAAAAGGAACCGCACTCAGACCGGGAAGATCGTTGATTATTATTTGGTTGTCGAGGAAACCTCGTCAACTGCAGACACCAGCAGATAGGAGGGCAGCGGATATGTTGGAGGAAATGAGAGAGTTCCAGGAAAAAGTGGAGAGTATCGCGCTGGAATACGGTTACGAGCCTCAGAGCCGCCAGCTCATAGAGGAAATGGGTGAGCTGATTCAGGCGGTTAATAAGGAGTGGCGCATACAGCGGAAGTATTGGGACATCAACACCGAGGCAGAGCTGAACAATGCCAGGGACGAAATTCTGGAGGAGATCGCGGACGTCCAGATCATGTTATGGCAGGTGGCTTTCCTGATCCAGCATGACAGCAGATCAGAGAAAAGCCCGGAGGAAGTATTGAGCACGATTATACGGGACAAACTGAATCGCCAGATCGCCCGTATCAATAAGCGGCATAACCAGCCGGAACGCATGACCGCGAAAGAAAAGGAATTTGCCGAGGCGGTAAAGCCTATCCACGAATGGCTGTGCAAATACGGCGACCCATATACGTCCGTGACAGTAGAGCAGAACGGGGCAGAGGCAAAAGAGGGCATTATGGCAAAACCGCTCCCGATACCGGATTGAGGTGGGAATCATGGAAGTAAAATTCACAGTCCTGGGAGAGCCCCAGGGAAAAGGGAGGCCGCGATTCGTGGCAAGGTACAATCCGGTGGAGCAGCGGGCTTTCGGCCAGGCACACACGCCTGATAAGACTATCGTGTATGAGAACCTTGTTAAGACAGAGTACGCAATCCAGACAGGGAATCACCGGTTCCCGGACGGAAGTATGCTGGATATGCGGATAATGGCATTTTACGGCATTCCAAAGAGCGCGACAAAGAAGAATAAGGAGCGAATGGCAAAAAGACTCCTACGGCCTGTAAAAAAGCCTGATATGGACAATGTGGTTAAGATCATAGCCGACAGTCTGAATCAGGTTGCATATAAGGACGACACCCAGATTGTGGATTGCCAGTGCCGGAAGTTTTACTCCGACAATCCACGGGTGGAAGTAACGATTAAGGAGGTAGAGACTGGTGGAGATAACGTCTAAGATATTCACGCTTGCGCCACTGACCTATCAGGAAATGTCGGCGCTGGTTCCTTTGAAGATGTTGACAGAGGGCAACATCATAAAAGAGATCAGGCTGGCGATACTGTTCAAGGAAATGGAGCAGGACTTGGAGAGGGCGAGAGCTATATCCAGGGAGCCGGTCGAGGAAGTGCAGGACGCCGGCGACACCAGAGGGCTGACGCTCAGGATCAGGAAGATTCAGGAAAGAATGTCCGCTATCCGGTTCCGGCTGTCAATCCATGACTACGCCGGGGAGCTGGAGCGGGTGATCCTGGTGGAGAGGCTGAATGAACTGTATAGACAGGCAAGAGGAATCGACCCGGACGGAGTGAACCGGTTCGAGCGGTATATTGACAAGAAAGTAAGCAAAATGCAGAGGAGGAATAGGAAATGAGTACAGGTCCGATCAGTAAGCAGCAGAGGGAAGAAATGATCCAGGAGTTTGAAAGCCTGCTCCTGAGCACCGGGCGCGAGGGAATGGAGGCGCTGGTAGACTTTATCCGTAAGAGCGACTTCTACACAGCGCCGGCGTCCACAAAGTATCACAGCAGCTTTGAATCAGGTCTGTTGTATCACAGTCTGGAGGTATTCCACTGTCTGGACAAAAAGACCAGCGGAGGAGAGTATAACGTGTTCCGGGGAGTTTTGGAGCCTGAGGATGGAAACGCCGGGGGAGTTACCCAGGACAGTATCATTATCACCGGCCTGTTACACGACATCTGCAAGACGTACTTTTATGGCACTGAGCTGAAAAACCAGAAGTCATATGATCCTGAAAAGGTGGCCGCCGCGTACCGGGGACAGGTCAAGCACGATAACAACGGTGACTTTATCTGGGAGACGGTCCCGGTCTACACGGTGGACAATAAGATTCCATACGGACACGGCGAGAAGTCGGTTATGATGATCGAGGAGTTTATCCGTCTGAAACCGGTGGAACGGTATGCAATCCGCTGGCACATGGGCTTTACTGAGCCGAAAGAGATGTGGAATGACCTGAACGCCGCCATTAAGACCTATCCGCTTGTGTTCGCTCTCATGGAGGCAGACCAGGAGGCAACATTCCTGACGGAGGCATACAATGAGTGAGAAAAAGCGGACTGTCTCGAATCTGGAATATCTGCAAAGCCTGGACAGCATGAAAGCCCTGAGAGGGCTGAGCCTGAACGACGCGACGCTCCTGCTGACTGATCCTATGAACTGCGTGGAGTGCATAGCGGAAAAACAGTGCGCCGACCGGTACGGACAAAAGACCGGAGAGAATACGGGTAGCGACTGCCTGACAGTGGTAGCCGCCTACCTGAAACAAGATCACAAGGAGGTCAAGAAAGAAAATGGATATGGAGAACATTAAAAGCCTGACGCTGGAGGACGAGACGTTCGAGGAGCCGCGCCAGAATTTCAACCGGGTACTGCAGAGGCTCTTTAAGAGCATGATCGAAAGCGGCTCCACTGAGGGCTCTATCACCATGAAAATGGACGTGACGCTGGAGCAGGAATACATCCCGAACTATGACCCGAACGTGGAGGGCGAGAGCAGGAAGATTTCCAAACCGTCCTTTAAGCACAAGGTTTCCTCCACCGTTACGGTTAAGGACGAAATGAGCGGCAACAAAGACCCGCAAATGGAGCTTGTCTGGGATGAAGATAAGCAGATGTATATTCTGGCCTACATATCCAACACAGACCAGCGGAGTATCTTTGACGCAGACCAGCCCTGGAACCAGAACCGGGCGGACGCCGGCAGCATGCCGGAGGATCAGACCGCTCTGGAGGATAGGGGAGCGCCGCAGATCGAGGGCCCGGTAGCGGATGAACACGCTTTGCCGGGAGATGTAGTTGACGGTGATTTCAGAGAAGTGGAGGAGGACGACGGGGACGGGTACGAGTACGACGACCCGGACGACCCGGATAACGACGAGTAGAGAGGAGGAGCCAGACATGGCAAACGGTAATTTTGGTGTGTGTGCTGGGTGCAGACAACAGATTATGTGGATCAGGACAAGAGCCGGAAAGAATATGCCCGTCAATCCGCAAATGCTCAGTTACAGGGCGGACCCGTCCGGAGTGGAGAAGATCGTTACTCAGTACGGAGACGTGGTTACGGGAGTGACGGGAGTAGACCCGGAACAGGCGGACGGTATCGGGTATATCTCACATTTCGCCACCTGCCCGCAGTCGAGGAACTACCGGAGGAAAAGGGCATAAAAAAACGAGAAGTCCAGCGCATATCTCCCAAAAAGATAATTGCCGAACTCCACGAAACGGTACTGTCATTATATGGCAGGTTCGAGGAAAAGTCAAGAAATTTTTGGGAGGTAGCGCAATGGCTAAGCGGGAGAAAGTATATAGTATCACAGAGGAGCAGTTACAGGCGGCAATCAGAGAGGCGGCGCAGACCGGGATTGACGCCTACAAAAAGGAGCACAAGGACACGACCAGACGGAAAATATCTCGGTTGTTGTACCGGACAAAAACTCTGCTGGAAAAGTATTCGGAGCTGATGGCGTTTGCCAACAACTCCGTTTACACGTTAGAGCGGGCTCAGGAAGTGAATGAGGGAATCGCCGACCTGGACATATTGACAAAGTTCGGCATCTATGAGAGCGACAAGACGCTCCACAGCCTGGAACGGGGAGTTGTCACCGTCAACATGGTAATGACCCATGTGAACAATATGCTGGAAATATACCGGAAGTCATGCGAGAGCTCCGCGTCAAAGGTGAAACAGAGGCAGTACCGGGTGATCTACCATATGTACCTGTCGGACAAAAAGCTGACATCAAAAGAGATCGCCGACATGGAGGGCGAGGAGGTACGCACGATCCAGAATGACGCGAAAGCCGCGAGAGAGGACTTGACAGCCCTTATTTTCGGCCTGGACGGATTGCTCACAAGAATTATCAGGGAATGACCTACAAAGGCTCCATGAGGCTATAAAGGCTCCCACACGGTACAAATTTACGTTTTTTTTACGTTGCGCCTACATTACGCGAGTGATATAGTGTAAAAAGCAAGTTCTACTTGCTGGCTGTTCGTAACCAGACCCGGTAATCAGGTTACGCCATGCTCATTATTCCTCTGACGGGCGGGGAGGCTTTCTCCCCGTCCCGGATATATGAGCAGGAAAAGACAGCGGCAAGCAGTACAGCTACCCATGATCCCACGAAAGGGCTGTGCCACATCTGGCATGGCCCTTTTCTTGTGGATAATCCAGAAAGGAGGGAAAAGCGGTGAGCATGGATAACATGGAGGATAACAGCAGTTTACCGGAAAAGAGGATTGAAGTCTTGACTATGAAAGCCGGGGAGATCAAGACGGGCTTCGGCAATCCGAGGAAGATCACCAAAAAGAAACGCGAGGAGCTGCAGCGCTCCCTGGAGACGTTTGGTGACTTCGGCATATTCCTGATCGACGAGCAGGACAACGTGATTGCCGGCAACATGAGGCTGGCGGTCCTGAAAGAGATAAACCCGGATCAGGAAGTCACCTGTAAGAGGCTCATAGGCTACACGGAGGCGGAGCTGCGGGCGATCAACATCAAGGACAATACCCATGCCGGGGAGTGGGATATGGACTTGCTGGCGGACTGGACGGCAGATTTCAATATCGACCTGGGGCTTGACCTGGACACGGGTAATCCGCAGGACAGGCGGATAAAGGAAATGGAGCTGATCAACTACGAGAAGTACAATTACGTCCTGATCGTCTGCAAAAACGAGTTGGATTATAACAATCTGACCCGGAGGCTGGGTATCGACACAAAGGCAAAGGTCAAAATCAATGACAAAAAGAAAATACGGGCAAGGGCGGTGTGGTTCCATGAAACAGGATTATAAGAGTATCGGAATCTATGTACCGTCCTATAAGCGCTCAGACCAGATCAAGACCTGGAATGTCCTGAATGATTGTACCTACGTCGTGAGAGAGTCCGAGGCCGAGGCATACCGGGCGGCGGGAGTGACAAAGGTGCTGGCCGCGCCGGACGCGGAGATTGATTCGCTCCCGAAAGTCCGACAGTGGATCATAGACAATACGCCAGAGGATATTGTAATCCAGGTGGACGACGACCTGCAGAGGTTTTCCTATGCGAATAAGAATAACATTGTCGAGATTGAGGACAAGGACGTGATCGACATGGAGCTGGAGCGGGTGGCGCAGATAATCTCCGACCTGGATATAGGATTCGCCGCGCTCCCCATGCAGGAGAACGTCCTGAAATATTCCAGGGAGTTTTCTTTCCGGTCCACAATCGGGATCGTATGCTGGTTCAATAAATCGGCGCTGGCCGGGCGGTATGATGAAAATATCCGGTTCAAAGCAGACATTGACTTTGAGCTCCAGGAGCTATTGCATAACCGGATAATGATCGTCCCCGAATATCTGCGGGTGAAAGCGGTCTACGATAAGAACGCCGGAGGTAACAGCGTCACAAAGAGCAGCAGGACAATCCAGGAGGCTGTGGAGTACATGAAAAATAAGTGGGGGCGGCATTACTCCCACAATTTCAAGAGCAACGTATCGAGGATTAACGTGAGGAGGTAAAACAGTGAAGAATATCGTCATAGTAGGACACGGAGTAGTAGGTAAGAACCTGGAGCGGGAGCTGCGGGTACTCGACCCGGATGTACTGGACAAGTACAAGCCGGAGGAAAACTGCGTGGACAGGGAAAGACTGGCAAAGGCCGGTGAGAAATGGGACGCCGCGTTCATCTGCGTGGACACTCCTATGAATGAGGACAGCGTATGTGACGTATCGGAAGTGGGGAACGCGATCCGGGAGAACGACGCGGAGGTATACATCATCAAGAGTACCGTACTGCCGGGAACGACGGAAAGGCTGAGACAGAAAACCGGAAAGCGGATCATATTCAGCCCGGAGTATTACGGGGGCACACAGCACTGTAATAACTTCCAGTTCAATTTTACGGTCCTGGGAGGAGAGGCGGAGGATTGCCAGGAAGTAGTCCAAATGCTCCAGAGCGTATATGACGCCACCCACACATTCAGGATCACCGACAGCACGACGGCGGAGCTGGTGAAGTATATGGAAAACTCCTGGCTGGCGACAAAGGTTTCATTCTGCGGACAGTTCTTCCTACTGGCGGAGAGCCTGGGCGTGAGATACGAGGAGCTGAGAGAGCTTTTTATCCTCGATCCCAGGATAAACCCGTCCCACACATTCGTATACCGGGATAAACCGTACTGGGACAGCCATTGTCTGAATAAGGACGTGCCGGCGATAGCGGCGCTGGACGGGACGGAGTTCCTGAGAGGCGTGATCGAGTTTAACCGGAGAATGAAAGAGCGGGAATGATTGTGAAAAGTCCACAAATTGTTTTGTTAAAATTTAGTGAACATTCACAAAAACGCATGGACACAAGGTTTGCTACCTGCTAAAATAAAAGAAAAAGTGAGGTAGAGATCATGGGTTACAATTTAATCACGCAGCGAGGGTACGATTTTTACAAGGTATCATCTTCACTCCAAAAGGCAATCAGGAGAGGGGACGTGAGAGTGGCCGGGTATATGGCACTGGAACTGTTCCCGAAATACGCGGAGTATTGCTGGAAACGGCTCCTGACCGTATCGGCTGAGGATTGCTACGGAACAATCACCAAAGAGATCACCGCATTGTATGACGCTTTCCATATCGTGAACAAAGGCAAGAGAGGAGACGAGCTGGGAGGGCGGGTATTCATAAGCAAGGCGGTGATTCTTTTATGTACGCAGCCACACAGCCGGGACGCCGACATCTTATCGAATTTCGTCTATGACAAGAAACGAGGGTTGACGGACGAACAGATAGAGGCGTATATGGCGGAGGTGCGGGAGGAGGACATTCCGATACCGGGGTACGCGTATGATTTCCACACGCGGGAGGGCAAGAAAGCGGGTAAGACCAAACAGCAGTTTTTTGTGGAGGAGGAAAATGCGCTTGCATACAGGCAGTTATCATTGTTTGAGGATATTGACCTCTCCAGAGCATAGTCCGGGGCACAAAGGCGGATAGCCCTGGGTAACATAATATTTTGACGGAGAAAGGCACTGTTTCCCACACGCGGGAGGCGGTGCTTTTCTGTTTATTGGCAGGTGGTGAGATGGCAAATGAGCAAAACCTAAAGCGGTTCGGAACCGAGAGGGAACCGAGAGAGGCAGGGCGAAATGGAGGGAAAGCGTCCGGGGCGGCGAGGCGTAAGAAAAGGGAAATGCGGACAGCCGCAAAAATGCTCCTGAACATGGCGGCGACAGGAGAGAATACGACTGCAAACCTGGCGGCTATGGGTTTTGCTGAGGAGGACATGACAAACCAAATGGCTATGCTTGTCCGGGTATTCCAGAAAGCCATGTCCGGGGACGTTCGGGCGGCAGAATTTCTCCGGGACACAGCCGGGTACAACCCGGAGACAAAGCTGAAAGAGCAGCAGTTTAAGTATGAAAAGGACAAGGCTATGGGTATGAATCAGGAGATCGAGGACACGTCGGAGGTCGATAGTCAGATATATGGCAATCAGGAAGAAAAAGACGATACCGTTTAATTTCTCAGATAAGCACCGCGCTTATATCTATGCCTGTCAGTTTAATACTTACAATATCCTGGAGGGAGCCGTCCGGTCCGGCAAGACCATTGATAATGTGTACGCCTTTGCACATGAACTTAAAACCACACCTGACAAAATACACCTTGCCACAGGTTCCACAATGGCAAACGCAAAACTGAATATCGGAGACGCCAACGGTTTCGGGCTGGAATACATATTCCGGGGACAGTGCCGGTGGAGCAAATACAAAGATAATGACTGTCTGAGGATCAAGGGTCCGAGTACCGGGTTCCGGGAGAAGATAGTCATTTTTGCCGGAGGGAAGTCCTCCGACAGCTACAAAAAGATTCGTGGTAATTCATACGGTATGTGGATTGCTACTGAGATCAACCTGCACCATGATAACACGATCAAAGAGGCTTTCAACCGACAGCTTGCGGCGCGTCGGAGGAAAATATTTTGGGACTTGAACCCGGAGCACCCGAAAGCCCCGATCTATGAGGACTATATCGACAAGTACGCCGAGAAAGCTGCGGCGGGAATACTGCTGGGCGGGTATAACTACCAGCATTTCAACATCTTTGAGAACCCGAACATCAGTAAGCAGAGGCTTGCGGAGATTGTAAGCCAGTATGATCCGGGCTCAATATGGTATATCCGGGACATTGACGGAAAGAGAACCATAGCAGAGGGCCTGATCTACACCAGGATAGCAACGTCAATCGCTGCCGGCGACAACGTATTCTTCATGTCGGTGGAGGAGGCGGTCAAGGCCAATAAGCGCGGCGAGTTCATGGAGATAAACGTCGGAGTGGACTTCGGCGGGAACGGATCAGGACACGCGTTTGTTGCCTCAGCTCCAACAACAGGGTATGGCAATCTGGTCGCCCTGTCGTCCGAATGGCACGACGCGGACGGTACAGACCCGGAGGACTTGTCCCGGATGTTCGTTGACTTCGTAAAGAAGATCATCAACACATACGGGTATGTCACACACGTTTATTGTGATTCTGCAGAGCAGGTCCTTATGAGAGGACTGAGGAGCGCCCTTGTCAGAAACGGCATGGGTAACATCAAGGTCCAAAACGCAATAAAGGACAGGATCACGGACAGAATCTTTACACTGACAGCATTAGCGGCTATGGGGCGGTTCTATTATACAGAGGACTGCAAATCGCTCCAGGAGGCTATGAGCATGGCCGTATGGAACCCGAAAAGCATGGAGCTGGAACGTCTGGACGACGGTACGAGCGACATAGACACGCTGGACGCGTTCGAGTATTCCTACGAGCGCGACTGGCGTAAATTCATCAAAAAGAAAAATTAAGGAGGCGGCACAATGGCATTTTTGGAATTTATCAAAAGGGCTTTCGGAATGTCTGCCCGGAGAGATCAGGGAGGCACGTTCAATATTACGATAGCCGTCTCTGGAGCTATGGACAGGGCAATCGACAAATGGAGCCGAATGTACCAGAATGAGCCGTCCTGGAGGGGAGGCCCGGCCTGCGTGATACCTCTGAATCTGCCGGCAGCAATCGCGGAGGAAATGGCGCGGCTGGTGCTGACGGAGTTCACCATTGAAGTCACCGGGAGCTCCAGGGCAGATTACATCAACAAGCAGATTCAGGATAACTTTACAAGCCTGTCGGATCACATGGAGCTGTACTGCGCGAAAGGCGGTATCTGCATGAAACCATATGTTTCCGGGCAGACGATCAACATTGACTTCACCCAGGCGAACAGGTTTTATCCGACCGCATACAACAGCAACAAAGAGATCACAGGGGCGGTATTCGTGGAAACCAAACGCCAGGGCGACTATATGTTTACCAGGCTGGAGGCTCATAACCTGGTGGGGACTGATTACACGATCATCAACAAGGCGTACAGGTCCGAGCGGATATTCAGCCAGCTCTCAGACGACGATATGCTGTCCGAGGGCTTTACGGTGGAGCACCCGTTTATGACGCCGGTGGAGCTGACACAGGTAGACGAATGGGCGAACCTGTCAGAGGAGCCGGTGGTGATCCACAATATTCAAAAGCCCCTGTTTGTATACGTCAAAGTTCCCAGGGCAAACACGGTAGATCAGTATTCCCCCCTGGGAGAATCGGTGTACGAGCGGGCAACGGAGATCATAGAACAGGCAGACCGGCAGTTCTCCCGTATTCTCTGGGAATATGAGGCATTGGAGGCGGCAATCCATGCGTCGGACGATCTGTTCGATTCCGATAAACACGGACACGCTATCCTGCCGGAGGGACGTGAGAGATTATACCGGGCGTTCGACTTCCAGGGAAAAGACAGCGGCTCATTCATTAAGGAGTTTGCTCCGGCAATCCGGGACAGTTCCCTTTTTAATGGCCTGAATAAGTATTTCCAGCGGATTGAGTTCCTTTGCGGACTGTCATACGGTACGATCTCCGACCCTCAGCAGATAGAAAAGACCGCTGAGGAGATCAGGACGTCAAAGCAGAGGTCCTACACGGTAGTTTCCCGTATGCAATCAGCATGGGACGCGGCGCTGGATCACCTGATCTACGCTATGGACGTTATGTGTACCCTGTATAACCTGGCACCGGCTGGCGCGTCTGAAAAGACTACCACATGGGGCGACGGCGTTTTGGAGGACACCGAAAAGGAGTATCAACGGCGGTGGACATGGGTGCTGGCCGGAAAGATGAAGATTGAGAAATTCTATGCGTGGTACTTCGGCTGTACCGAGGAGGAGGCAAAGGAGTATATCCCGGAGGCTCCGGCTGGAAACTATCCGCCTGAAGAATAGGGGGCGAGGCCATGCTGACACCTGAATACCTGGAAAGCTGCTGTGACAGTATTCTGGGAATATACGACGCGCTGAATGAATCAATCGTAAGGGACATAGCTCGCAGGATTGCAAAGACGGGGCGCGTTACCGATTCTGCCATGTGGCAGATCAAACAGTCTCAGGAGGCCGGCAAGCTCATGGAGGATATTGTCAAGGAGGTCGCGTCGATCACCGGCTTTTCGGACAGCTATATCCAGAACCTTTTCGAGGAGGCCGGGGCAAGGGCAATCCGATACGAGGCTGATATATGTATGGCGGCGGGCTTGCCGTCGATCACCCTGAAACAATCGCCGGCCATGCTCCAGACGCTGGCGGCTGCGGTGGAAAAAACGAAAGGAAACCTGAACAACTTGACCGGCACAACGGCCATAGCGACACAGAGCCTATATTACCAGTACACCAACCTGGCATATATGCAAGTGTCCTCCGGGGCTTTCTCATATCAGGAGGCCATGAAACAGGCAATCCGGGCGGCGGCAATCGACGGAGGGAAAGTCCTATACGCGAATAATCACAGCTCAAAGCTGGATGTGGCAGTACGCAGGTCCCTACTGACCGGAGTAAACCAGACAGCGGCAAAGCTCACGGAAATGTACGCGAGTGAAATGGACTGTGATTATTACGAGACTTCCGCCCACGCCGGGGCGAGGAACACGGGAGCCGGTTATCTGAACCATGAGAGCTGGCAAGGTCAGGTCTTTTGCATATCCGGGAAAGATCACCGATACCGGCAGTTTGAGGAGGCAACGGGGTACGGGAGCGGCGGAGGATTGTGCGGCTGGAATTGCCGGCACAGTTTTCATATGTTCTTTCCTGGACTGTCAAAACCGGCATACAGCTCCAGCACCCTGGACGAGTATGCAAAGAGGTCGCACACATACCGGACGCCGGACGGTGAGAAAGTCACCATGACCGAGTACGAATGTACTCAGAAACAGCGCGAGTATGAGCGGAAGATCAGGGAATCGAAAGCCTTGCTTGCCGGGTATGATTCCGCTGCAAAGGGAGCCGAAAATGCTACCCTGGAAAACTCCATGCGTGAGGAGTTCAGGAATGAGAGCGTCAACCTGAAACGGTTAGAGGCTGAAATGAAAGACTTTTGCCGGCAGACCAATCGGGCAGTTGATTCCGCCCGGACACAGGTTTATGCGGTGAAAGATAGAGACGGTAACATAGTAAATTTCAACAGGTCCGTAAGCCAAAAGGCTGTATGGGCGAACAAAAGGAGGTAAACCAGAGTGAAGAAACTGTTTATTTCACAGCCAATGAACGGAAAAAGCGACGAGGAAATTTTGGCTGTAAGGGCAAAGGCAATCGAGAGCGCAGAGAGGCATATCGGTGAGCCGGTGGAGGTTATTGATTCGTTCTTCCAGAGCGCACCGGCAGACGCAAGACCGCTGTGGTTCCTGGGAAAAAGCCTCGAATTGCTGTCAACGGCAGATGTGGCGTACTTTGCTAAAGGCTGGGAAACGGCCAGAGGGTGTAAGATCGAGAATACTTGCGCCGTAGAGTATGGCATTGACGTCATTATTGAAGATTACAGGGGGTGACTGAGGTATGGAGATCAGAGACGCGCCCTGAGAGGCCCATATTCGCATTTTAGCCGTTAATCGAACAAATTACCACCGGGCTGGAAACAATCCCACCACGGCCCCATAACGGCTTTACAGGCTACTCAAAAACAGAATACCGGATTGTAAAAACCGGGAGGCTCCCCATGTAGGAGGTTCCCGTTTTTATTGCCCTGGAGGTATGGCATATAAACTACTCAATTTCCGTTCCGGGCGGATATATCCCGGATAGCAGAGCCGGAGTGAACCGGAATCTAAACAAAATCAGCGAATGGAGGTACAGACCATGTACGAATTTTTAGTGAAACTTTTTGGCAAGGACGCAGACGGAAACCCGGAGGCACTGACTGCAGAGCAGTTAATCGCAAAGATCAAGGCCGACAAGAGCCTGAATCTGGTGAATCTGAAAGATGGCGGATATGTCTCAAAAGAGAAGTTTGACGCCAAAGACACAGAGCTCACCGGCGTAAAGCAGCAGCTCGCGGACGCCAACACAACGATCCAGTCCTATAAGGACATGGACATTGACGGTATCAAGAAGTCCGCTCAGGATTGGGAAACAAAGTACAAGACCGACACCAAAGCGCTCAACGATAAGTTGGAGGCTCAGGAACGGTCCCACAGGACAGACCTTTTCCTGTCCGGTTATAAGTTTTCGTCCAAAGCGGCAGAGGCCGGGATCAGATCAATGTTTGACGCGAAAGGCTTTAAGCTGGAGAACGGCGAGTTCCTGGGCGCGGCTGATTATATCAAGCAGCTCCAGGAGGACAAAGACTACAAGGGCGCTTTCGTGATCGAAAAAGAGGACGACCCGGACGACGCCGGATCAGGAGCAGGAGGGACGCAGACACCGCCCCCGTTCTTTGCTGCCGGTACGAACGGCGGCGCCGGAGCAGGAGGCAAAGGCGAACCTCTGAAAATCGACTTCGGCTTTACCCATTTGAGGGAGCCGGCAAAAAACTAATTTCAGGAGGAAATCAAAATGGCTAAATTGAATTATGCTACCGAGTATCAGGGAGCCCTGGAGCAGGAGTTCCCGTATGTACTGTATTTCGGGGCCCTGTTTGCTACCCCGAACAACAACCGTTATCGCTGGGTAAATTCCCAGGTGATTGAGATTCCGACGATCAAGACCACCGGACGCGTGGACGGCGACCGTGACACGATCGGTACGCGCAAGCGTAATTATGATCTGAACTGGACGCCGCTGACGGTCGAGAATCACCGTACCTGGCAGACCCTCGTACATCCGCGTGATATTAACGAGACGAACCACGTCGCTACTATCGCCAACATTACGAGGGTGTTCAACGAGGAACAGAAGTTCCCGGAGATGAACGCGTACCTGATCTCCAAGCTGTACGCGGACTACACCGGCAAGGAAAAGACGGCTGATGATACCGCTCTGACTGAGGAGAACGTGCTGGAGGTATTCGACAAGTTTATGACCGACATGGACAACGCGAGAGTACCGAGAGCCGGCAGAATCCTGTATGTTACTCCGCAGACCCGGACGCTGATCCAGAACGCGAAGCAGATCGTCAGAAACATTGACGTAAGCCAGCGCTCCCAGGCAATCCGCAGAGCGATCACGTCCATTGACGAGGTGACGATCCCGGAGAGCGTTCCGCAGGACATGATGAAAACGGTGTACGACTTCACCGAGGGCTGGAAAGTGGACGATTCCGCAGACCAGATCAACATGATGTTAGTACACCCGCAGGCGGTCATTACGCCGATTCATTACGAGTTCGCGCAGCTTGATCCGCCGTCCGCAGGCTCCCAGGGAAAGTGGGACTACTTCGAGGAGAGCTTTGAGGATGTATTCCTGCTCCCGTCTAAGATCGACGCGATTGCGTTCAACATCACAAAAAAAGTATAGGCTCTGTTGTAAAGATTCTCCCGCAGGAGCAGAGCCTATTAGGTGGATCGGTAACGGTTGAAAACTGCATGGACGAGGGAGCTACCCTGACTGAGGCCGGGGAAGTAACCGCAACATTCCATAAGGTTGAGAGTTTCCCGGAGTTCAGCAGCGAACCGGGAGAGCAGACCGGCTTTTATTTTCCGTTCCACATGAGCGGGGTAAAGGGAGATAAAATGACCCTGAAAAAGAACGGAGTGGAGCGCGAGGATAAAAAGGACATAGAATTTGATCCTGATATTGTCGTGCGGCTGGAGGGAAAGACAGACACGCTGGAGATTATCGTTGACAGCGATTCTGTCGGAACCCTGACGTTCAAAAACAGCACGTTCAACGAAGATTAGCAATAGCGGGGGAGCTGAATTATCGGCTCCCCTCACACAATAAGGAGGTTCGTATGCTTAAAGCAAAAAGATTAAACCGGGTAATGAGAATACCTGACGAAAAAGCTCAGGAGTACCAGGCGCTCGGCTACGAGATCACGACTATGGACGGTAAGGTAATCAGCAAACCTGACAATCCGAAAGAAAAGGTCAAGGAGCTGGAGGGCAAGCTGGCTGAGGCGTCCGAGTATGCAGAAGCCAGGGACAAGGAAGTGGAGGACATGAAAGCCCAGGTAGCAGAGCTGGAGGAAAAGCTGGCTGAGGCGGAGAAAGCGTCTGCCACAAAGGACGGTGAGATCGCCGACCTGAAAGCAAAGCTGCAGGAGGCGGCAAACAAGGCCACTCAGAAAGCCGAGAAAAGCTCTGGCGGCGGCAAACAGACAAAATAACGGGGAGGACGATATAAATGCTCCAGGAGGCTATAAAAAGTCCCTATGTGTCCTATGAATACTACCAGCAGACCTTTTCCGGCAAAACGATCACGGAGGAGGAGTTTTCCAGATTAGAGTTCCAGGCGGAGGCGTTTCTTGACCGTATCACCTTTGGCCGGGTTAAAGGGCTCCCGGAAATACCCGAGGCGGTGAAGATGGCTATATGTGCTATGGCTGAATATTCCTGCCAGGAGGGGAAAAAGACGCCAGGCGTAAGGTCGGAGAACATAGACGGCTATTCAGTGAGCTACGGCGACACCGGATCATCTGGCAAGTCCCGGAGTGAGGAACTGTACCAGATAGCCAGCAATTATCTGATGTCAACCGGCCTGCTATTCAGAGGTGGGGTGAAAAGGCATGATTGTAAATGCGGACATCACCGTTTTTAACCGGAGGTATATCCCGGAGGAACGGACTGAGAAATTCGTCGGGACAGTAATCAAAGGAGTTAGCTGGTATCACAGAAAGGGCACACAATCAGGGAGTGAGGAAACGTCCGACAGGGACGCGTACACGATCCGCATACCGGTAAGCGCCGACATGGGCGGGAAAGAGTACGCAGACCAGAGAGAATATGCCGCTATGGACGACGTGACCGCCTCCGGGTACTGGACTATTCAACCTGGAGCAGTCATTGTCCGGGGCATATCGGACAAGACAGAGGCAACAGAGACAGAGCTGAAAGAGGGTTATCTGGAAGTCATGGTTGTTACCAACTATACGGATAACCGGGACAGGTGTACGCCACCCATGCGGCACTGGCGGATAGGCGGTGAGTGATAATGGCTACCACGATCAAGACGCCACGCGGCCAGATAATCCAGACGACGACGGCATCAGGCAAGGTGAAAGCTGAGCTGACCTGGAACCGGAATTTCGGAGCTGTAAGGACGGAGAGCTTTTCGAGGGCTCAGAAGTTTGTGGACAGCGAAGTGCTGCGGTATTGCAGCGCCCTGGTTCCATTCCAGACCGGTATGCTGGATAAATCGGGAAAGCTGGGAACCGTAATCGGGAGCGGACTTGTCCAGTATATTGCTCCATACGCGGCGGTGCAGTATTACAACACGGCTGAGAGCAGACCATACGACGCGAACCGGGGAGGCAAATGGTTCGAGCGGATGAAAGTGGCTCATAAGGCGGATATTCTCGCCGGGGCAAGAAAGCTCATGTAAAGGAGGGATAGCGTGGAACCGAAGTCAATTATTGAGGCGCTGGAGAATTATTTCCTGGATTGCCCTCTGATGAAAGATGGCTGTTTAAGAGTGGACTACCTGGGCGATCAGCCGGTGGAATATTCCATTGAGGTCTTACCTTGTGATCCGGTCCTGAAAAGGTACGTCAGCGGTGATACGATCCGCCAGTACCTTTTCGCTTTTGGGTCCAGGGAATATTACAGCCAGGAAAGACTGCAGAACATTCAGAACAGCGCTTTTTACGAGCGGTTATCCGACTGGGTGGAGAAACAAAGCCTGGCCGGGAATCTCCCGGAATTGCCTCCAGGAATGGAGGCTCAGGGAATAGCAGTGGTATCATCTGGTTATCTGTTCGGAGAATCGAAACAGAGAGCCAGATACCAGATACAGTTACGTTTAGAATATTACAAGGAGGCGTAGAAAAATGGCAGAGAAAAAGTCTGACAGAACAGTTGTAAAACGGCACCAGTTTGCGGACTATCTGAATGTTGCCACGGCTGAGGAGCCGAGCTTTGTGCTCATGGGTACAGGTTTTACCACCCTTGACGAGGAGCCCGGCGCACAGACCGAGACAAAGAAGTATGTCAACGAGGCAGCAAGCTCCAAGTCCGTGGTCGGATATGAGACGGTATTCCCGTTTGAATCTGACTTCATCAAGGAGCAGGAGGCGATCATCGCCCTCTACAATGTAGGCCGCAATCACTACCTGGGTTCCGACGCGGAGTTTGAATACGTCCGTGTGGAGCTCTGGAACCAGTCCGAGACTGAGAATGAGTTTGAGGCGCGGAAGTTTATCGTTTCCGCTGAAATCTCTGAGATCAGCGGTGAGAACGATATGCAGGTGTCCGGCAACCTGAACGCTATGGGCGATCCTATCAACGGGACGTTCAACACGACCACTAAGACGTTCACGCCGGCAAAAAAAGAGTAAGCGCACCCGTCGAAACTCCGCAAGGCAGCCTGACCCTGTTAGAGGGTGACACAAAGGTATCTGACCTTATGGAGGAGGGTGCTACCGTGGCGGACGACGGAACCGTCTCCGCCACTCTGCATAATTACGAGGAGTTTACCGAGTTCAGCTCCGATCTGGAGGAACAGTCAGGGCACTACTTCGTGTTCATGCTGAGCAGCACCGTGACGGGTGCGCTTTTGACGATCAAGAAAAACGGCGTCGAGCGCGAGGACAAGAAAGACTTGCCGTTTGAAAGAGGCCCGTTTATTTTCAGGGTCGAACAGACCTCAGATTATTTTGAGGTAATCGTGGACGGAAAGACCGTTGTAACGCTGAAATTCACAAACAGCGTGTTGGAATAATGACACCGGAGCCGTGGGAAACTGCGGCTCCAGCATAATATCAGGAGGTAGAATATGAACATTTTAGGCGTAGAGTTAAGAGACATTGATTTTATGGACGCGGACGAGCTGGAGAAATACGAGGCTGAGAATCAGTACGTCGTAGACAAGATAGGAGACGATGAACAGCTTGCCGGAAAGTCCACGGCGGACGCGCTCAGATACCAGTGCGGTATCGTGAATGGTTTCTTCGACAACCTGTTCGGGGCTGGGACAGCACAAAAACTGTTCAAGGGCAAGAACAACATCAAGGATCACATGGAGGCTTTCGCGGTAGTGGCTGAGGCGGCATACAACGCCAGAGTTGATTTTGACGCAATGACCGATAAATACAGCTTCATGCGGGCGGACCGTCAGCCGACGCCCGTAAACCGCGATCAGCGCCGAGCTGCGGAGAGAGCCAACCGGAACGCCGCATACGGGTATGGGAAGAACGGTAAAGGCAACCGTCATTGAATATCCTGATCGACGTACTGCCGGAAACCGTGAGAGTGTCCGGGGAGGAATACGAGATACGCACCAATTTCCGCACGTCTATCCTGTTTGAGACGCTTATGCAGGACGACAGCGTGAGGGAAGATCAAAAGGTGTATAAGGCACTGAGCCTGTATTATCCAGTGATTCCACCGGACAAAAAAGCGGCCACCGACGCCATGCTGTGGTTTTACCGGTGCGGCAGAGAAGATAACCCGGTGAAAAAGCAAATGGCGGCCAGGAAAGGCAAGACAAGGGTGTATTCGTTTGACTATGACGACGATTATATCTACGCCGCGTTTATGACGCAGTACGGAATCGACCTCCAGGACGTGGAGTATATCCACTGGTGGAAGTTCCGGGCTCTTTTCAATTCCCTCACAAGCCAGAATGAGTTTGTGAAGATCATGGAATACCGTAGCGTTGATCTGAAAGACGATATGCCAAAGGAGCAGAAAGCGTTTTACAGGAAGATGAAACGGCTCCACGCGCTCCCGGTTTCCAGGGACGAGGAGGAGAAGCAGAACGTCATAGAGCAGGCGCTATTAAACGGCGGCGACCTGACCGGCTTACTCTGAGAATGGAGGCGGTTAGGATTGAGAAGATAAAACATGAAGAACTGAGCCGGGTGAAATGCCCGGAGTGCAACTACCAAATGCCGATATTTTTCGACAAAACGGCAGAATGTTCAGGCGTGATAGTCCCATGCAAGGGGAGAAACTGTCACGCCTTTTTTGAAGTAAAAATTCGTAACGGGAAACAAATCAAGTAGTGCCATTATGAGCCGATGATTTTTGCCTGAAAGTGAGGTGAGAGCATTGGCGAATGATGGCACATTGAAATTTGATACTGCGATAGATTCCAGCGGTTTTCAAAAAGGGATCAGCAGTATCGGAAGTATTGCACAAAAAGGCTTACAAGCCACGGGAGCCATACTCACCGGAGCTACAACCGCGATAGTCGGGATCGGGGCAGCCGCGATCAAGGTAGGCTCTGACTTTGAATCTGCCATGTCTAAAGTAGCCGCAATTTCAGGAGCGACAGGAAGTGACCTGGACGCGCTGAACGAAAAGGCGAAAGAAATGGGCGCGACGACAAAGTTCAGCGCGACCGAATCAGCGAACGCTTTCGAGTATATGGCTATGGCCGGCTGGAAAACGGAGGATATGCTGAACGGTATCGAGGGCATTATGAACCTGGCAGCGGCCTCCGGTGAGGACTTGGCTACCACCTCTGACATTGTAACGGACGCATTGACCGCTTTCGGGTTTTCGGCACAAGATTCTACACACTTTGCTGATGTATTGGCCCAGGCGTCCTCAAACGCAAATACAAACGTGGGGCTCATGGGCGAGACGTTCAAATACGTCGCACCAGTAGCCGGAGCCCTGGGTTTTTCGGCGGAAGATACGGCGACCGCGATAGGCTTAATGGCAAACGCCGGAATCAAAGGATCACAGGCCGGTACAGCTTTGAGGTCTGTGTTTACCAGACTTGCCAAGCCGACAAAAGAAGTCCAGACAGCTATGGACGCCCTCGGAATTTCCCTGACAGACAGCCAGGGGAACGTGAAGTCCCTGAATGAGCTGATGAAAGACCTGCGCGGCGGGTTCTCGAATCTCACAGACGCGGAACAGGCGGAAATGGCCGCCATGCTGGGAGGCCAGGAGGCTATGTCCGGCCTGCTGGCGATTGTAAATGCGTCTGATGAAGATTTTGAAAAGCTGACCAAATCAATCTACACTTGCGACGGTGCGGCGAAGAAAATGGCCGACACCATGAATGACAATCTGAAAGGCCAGCTCACGATCCTGAAATCAGGGTTAGAGGGTTTAGGAATTTCCCTGTATGAGAATATGCAGGAACCGCTGAAGAACGTGGCAAAGACCGCTCAGGAAATGGTGGGGCAGCTCCAGGAGGCTTTCAACAATGGAGGACTGGACGGGCTTGTATCAGAGGTCGGAAGTGTAATGGCCGAGATCGTCCAGAAAGTAGCAGAGGCCGCCCCGAAACTCATAGATACCGCGTCCAGTTTGGTCGAATCATTTTTCAGCGGGATCATGGCAAATCTGCCTGAAATATCAGAGGCCGGTGTGCAGATTATCACAAGCCTCGCAACGGCTTTAATCAAGAACGCGGGCCTTTTGTGGAGTTCTGCGGTGGAGGTTTTTGCTCAGTTGCTATCTGGACTGTCAGAGCAGTTACCGCAGCTAACAGAAACGGCAAAAGCAGCCTTGTCTCAACTGGCAGATTCGCTGATAAAAAATGCACCGACAATAGGAGCGGCGGCGACAAGGATTGTACTCACTCTCGCGTCCCAGGTTATCGAAAACCTGCCAAAAATCATAGAGGCCGGAAAAGAGATAATCCGTGGATTGATCGAGGGCATAAGCCAGGAATCTCCGGCGATAGGCGCGTTTCTGAGCGGATTATTTGAGGGTTTTTCCTCTACCCTCGGTCCAATAGTTGATAGCGTTATCGAGGTCGTTCAGAAAATATTTGACGCGATAAACAGCGCAGACCCGGCCACAATGGAGGCCATAGGAAAGGCGGTCGGGAAAATAGCTGCCGGCCTGGTAGCTCTAAAAGCTGCAAAAACAGCGGCAGGATATGTAAAAACCGCTGTAACCGCCATAGACGGAATAGCCGGAGGAGCGGCCAAAGCAATTAAAGAGCTCCCGAAACTCGCGAGCCACTTTACCTCGTTGTCAAGTGCGGCATCCGGCCTGAAAGATGCTCTGGCAAAAGCGCTACCCGGAATAACGAATCTGGGAAAGACGATAGCTCCAGCCTTTAAGTCGTTGACAACGACCATAAGCGGTTTATTCGCCAAGATCGGCACGATTGCAAGCGGAGCCATTGCCAAAATAGGCAGTATCATATCAACAATAGGCCCGACGATAGCGGGCATAGGAGCGGTAATAGGCGGCGCGGTAATGGCCGTCACTAATTTCTTCTCCATGCTAAAAGACGGCTTTAGCTGGCTGAAAGAAATTCTCATGGTGGTCGGTACTGCCATAGCTGCGGTAGGAGCCGTAATCCTCGGTGCGCCCGCATTGGTGGCCGGAGTAGTCGCCGGAATAGTGGCCGCGGTAGCGACACTGGTAGTCGTCATAAAGGATCACTGGGAGCAGATCAAGAACTTTTTCGTTGATATTGGAACGGCCATAGCCGATTTCTTTACCGGAATACCCGATAAGATCGGAAATGTCGTAGATGTGATTGTCACCTGGTTTTCTGAATTGCCAGGGCGGATCAGCGGTTGGCTGACTACGACGATCCAGAATGTTACCGCATGGGGCTCTGAACTCTGGACGACCGCGACAACGGCGGCGAAAAATTTCCTGGACGGCGTAATATCGTTCATTTCCAGCCTGCCGAATAAGATAGCCTACTGGCTGGGATATGCCATAGGTACGGTAATTAAGTGGGGAGTTGACCTCTGGACGTGGGCGACAACGGAAATTCCGAAATTCGTTCAGGGAATCGTGGACTTTATCGCTGAGTTGCCGGGTAAAATCTGGACTTGGCTGGTAGACGCCGTAAACAAAGTTGTCCAGTGGGGTATCAACCTCAAAAACACCGCTGATACATGGGTGACAAATACGATCAATTCCGTCGTTAAGTTCTTCTCGGAGTTGCCGGGTAAAATCTGGACTTGGCTGGTAGACGCCGTAAACAAAGTTGTCCAGTGGGGTATCAACCTCAAAAACACCGCTGATACATGGGTGACAAATACGATCAATTCCGTCGTTAAGTTCTTCTCGGAGTTGCCGGGTAAAATCTGGACTTGGCTGACGGACACGATTACGAAAGTGACACAGTGGGGAGCAAACCTGCTGTCCACCATGTCCACAGCGGCGACTAACGCAATAAATAACGTCGTAAACTGGTTCTCCCAGCTACCCGGAAAGGTCTGGAATTGGCTGGTAAGCGTCGTTACCAAAGTGACACAGTGGGCCGCGAATCTCCTGTCTGCTGCAAGTACGGCAGCTCAGAACGCGGTCAATAAAGTTACAGAATGGTTTTCACAGCTCCCTGGGAAAGTGTGGACCTGGCTCACAAGCACCATTTCAAAGGTGACACAGTTCGCCTCTGATCTGGCGTCAAAGGCCAGCTCTGCGGCTCAGGGATTTGTAAACAACATCATAAACGGCCTGAAAGGATTGCCGGATCAGGTAAAAACCATAGGCAGTAACATTGTCAATGGTATATGGAGCGGCATTTCCTCCGGCTGGGATTGGCTCGTAGGAAAGGTTAAGGGACTGGCAAACAGCCTGTTCGAGGGCGCGAAAGACGCCCTGGGAATCAGCTCACCGTCAAAGGTATTCGCCCAGGAGGTTGGCCGGTGGATACCACCCGGCATAGGCGTTGGCTTTGATATGACAATGCCAGACCTGGAAGATCAGGTTGACGACGAAGTAAGCGGGCTTGCCCGTAAAATGCAGGCTACGGTAGACCTGGAAACCGGGAATGTGACGGTACGCTCCAAGATCAAGGCGGAGCACACGGCAGACACCGAGTACCCGAAAGGCGGCGACACCTACTACGAGGAAACGATAGAACAGCACAACGAGTACCATGTGCCGGTTGTGACGCCGAGCGAAACGGCGAGAGCCAACAGGGAGGCGGCACGAAAACTGTTAGGAGGTGTGAAGTAGTATGAATTTTCTCGACGTGACCCTGGAATGTAACGGTCAGTCATTGATGTTCGGGAAATCTGCGTCCGGCGAAAAAAGAGAGTTCGGGATTACCAAAATTGAGGGGCTCGAATCCTCGGAGCTGGAGATTAGCACCACCGACAACGCACTGGTGGACGGCTCCACGGTGGACGGGAAACGTATCAAAAAGCGCCCCGTCCACATAGAGGCCACCTTGCGGGACGACCGGAACAATGAGACGAACCGCCAGCGGATCATTAAGTTTTTCAACCCGAAGTATAAGGGAAAAATGACAGTGAACCACAGCGGGACGACGCGGAATATCGAGTATGAGCTGGAGGGCTGGAATTTCGTTGCAAAGAACAATGTGTTTAACCAGCTCGCCATTGTAGCCGATCTGATGTGTCCTGATCCCTTTATGAAGAACGTGGACAATTTCGGTAAGAACATGGCAGACTTTTCCCCTCATATCGCTTTCCCCTGGAGAGTGGTTAAGGAAAAGGTCATAGTGCCGGAACCGTACAAGGGATTGACTTTACCCGGACAGATCACCGGGTACAGGACGCTGACGAAAGAGGTTTATCTGCCGAACGACGGGGACGTACCGACCGGACTGCAGATCCAGTTTATTGCTGAGAGAGGTCCGGCGACAAACCCGAAGATCACGCTTGTCGGCACCGGGGAATTTATCCGGGTAAAGGTAGCCATGCAGAAAGGCGACGTCCTGCTGATCGACACAAGCAAGAGACACCAGGTAATAGAGCTGAACGGCGTAAACGTCTATCAGAAGATCGACCGGCTATCGTCACCGTTCGAGCTGGCCGTGGGGCAAAACTACCTGGAGTATGACGCAGACGAAAACTATACAAATCTCGACGTAAGGCTGTATTACACGCCTCTGTATTTGGGGGTGTGATTATGCAGCTTATTGTTTTGGACAAGAATTTTGAAACGCTGGGGAGTATTCCCCTTTTCCGTACCCTGATATGGGTTCGGAGGTATGAAAAGCTGGGATGTTTCGAGCTCTACACGTCAAAGGACTATTTTCCGCTCCTGAACACTGGACGCTACCTGTATAGGAATGACAGCGAGGAGCTGGGCGTCATTGATGAAGTGAATTACTCCCAGGACGAAAACGGCGCCAGGGAATCGTATGCGAAAGGCAATTTTGCCGAGTGCCTGCTGAAAGACAGGGTGATTGAATCAACCTTTACCCTGTCCGGCAATGCAGAGACGGGCATGAGGAACCTGGTAACACGAACGGCGATAAGCCCCTCGGATAAAGATCGGGTGATTGAGCATTTGAGGCTGGGTAACGTGAATGGGGTGGAGGGGGACGTAAACGTCCAGACCACGGGCGACAACCTGAGCGAAAAGCTCTATGAGGTTGGAAACGCCCTGGAGATCAGCCACCGTATCAGGTATGACTACCTGACGGACGACCTGGCCTTTGAAGTCTGGAAAGGTCTTGACCGGAGAGACAGCCAGGAAGTGAATAGCTGGGCGATCTTCTCCAATTCGTTCTACAACATACGGAACGTGGTTTATAACAGAAATTCCAGCTCATACAAGAATTTTGCTTATGTCGCCGGAGAGGGCGAGGGCGCGGCGCGAACTATAATCACCGTTGACCTGAGACAACCCGGAGAGGAGCGCCGGGAAATATGGGTAGACGCAAGGGACTTACAGCGCGACGACGGAAACGGCCACATCACCGACGAGGCAACATATAAGCTCCAGCTCAGGCAGAGGGGCTTGGAAAAGCTGACCGAGTACAGGAAAGTGGAAACCGTCAATAGCGGAGTAGACCCAAACGCAAACCTGGTATACAAGAAAGATTTCGACCTGGGCGACCTGTGTACCTACATCAACACTGAGATCAATATTGCCACTGATAAGCGGATTACGGAGGCTATGGAGACGTATGAGGGCGGAGCCGAGGAGTTAGAGATCACGTTTGGAACAGATGAAATTACAACGGTCCAGCAGTTAATCAAAAGGGAGGTATAGGAATTATGCTGCGTTATGGTTTTTTCGACAGTGAGATAACCGGGTACGACGAGGAGGGTATGCCGATTTTCGACAGGGCAGAATCGTCGGACTTCCTGGCTATGTTTATTTCAAGGATCATCAGCGACGGTGTGCTGGCACAGCCGGCAGACTGTTTTCAGGTGATTGCAAACGACGGGCTGAGGTTAAAGGTGAGGCCCGGTTTTGGCATTGTAAGAGGCCGATTCGCTATGGACACACAAGATTTCGAGGTTGTGATTCCAGAGGCTCCTACGGCCTATAAACGCATTGACAGGGTTATCCTGAGAGCTAACTACCTTATGCGCCGGTGCGAGATCATAGTCAAGCCTGGTGTGGCCGCTCAGGAACCGAAACCGCCAGAGCTTTTACAGCCGGAGAGCGGCGACTATTACGAGCTGTGTCTGGCGCTGGTGGCCGTCAACTCGAATCAGACGGTTATCACTCAGGCAAATATCACAGATACCCGGTACGACAGTTCACAATGCGGAGTAGTGACACAGGTGATAGACCACCTGGACACCTCCGTATTTTTTGCGCAGCTCAACCAGTTTTACGAGGAGTTCACAGGGCAGTCCAATGACGACTACGAGCAGTTCGTCCGGGATATGAAAGCATACCTGGACGCGCTCAAATTGTCGGGCGATAACCAGCTCACGAATATTGTGGACATTATGAAACAGTTCGAGAACGGCGCGGAGCTGCGGTTTGAAGAATGGTTCAAGAACGTCAAAGACCAGCTCTCTGAGGACGTCGCCGGACATCTGCAGAACGAGGTGGACGATCTCCTGAACCGGGTAGAGAAGATAGAGTACAGCCTGATAAACAACGAGGTAAGCGCTGAGATTGACCTGGAAGATCAGAGCAACGTGATCGACCTGGAAGATCAGAGCGATACCATAGAGGCGTACTGGCAGATATGCGACTGTCATTCACGCCATTAAAAATCAAAGGAGGTAAAACGCATGGGAAAAAGAGTATCAGACATGGAGGCAGCCGGCGAGTTGAATCTGGACGATCTTCTCATGGTAGTTGTCGGGCAGAAGAACAACTACAAGATCACTTTCGGCGATCTCTGCGAGCAGGTCAAGAAACAGTTAAAAATTCCTGATGTCGTGGAGAGTATCAACATATCCGAAAAGTTGAAGATTCCGGACGGCCCCGTAATCAAAGAGGCGTTCGACAACATCAACGACCTGCTGATCTCCGCAGCAACGTACACAGGAAAGCCGATTGGTATGTCCTGGGCGGAACTCTCCGCAAAGGTAAAGACGGAGGACTTCACCGGTTTGCATATCGGTGACTATATCGACATCCAGCACACGGACGGCGAGGAGGCCAGAGTGGAATTGTCAGGGTTCAATACCTACATGAACGTGGGAGATAACCCTGTTTTGACAGCTCCGCATCTGGTCTTTACTTATCGTGACTGTCTGAAAGACACCTACAAGATGAATCAGACGAACGATAACACCGGAGGTACGGCGGCGGCAGAGCTGACTACCACGGTAAATACCACGATCTACAATAAGCTGCCGGCAGACCTGCGGGCGGTCATTAAAGAGGTGCGGCGTCTGGAGAATAACAAGGGTACATGGGCATGGGCGAGCCGGAAGTTATGGCTCCTCCAGGAAACGGAAGTTTTCGGGCGGAACAACTGGAGCGACGGTTACGACGGCGGCGGTATTCAGCTCCCGATCTTCGCTCATTCCTACCGGCACATTGTTAAGGGATTAGGAAAAGGCGCGGCGGAACGCGGTTCTCGCGCCAACTGGTGGCTGGCCTCGCCGTCGAGCGTCTACGCTACGGCCTTTTGCATTGTCTCCAGCTATGGCCACGCCAGCAGCCACTACGCGTCCTACTCTTTTGGCGTCGCCCCCGGCTTCGTAATCTGCTAATCTTCCAATCCCACCCCCTTGTGGGGTGGTTGGAAGATGGCGCGAATAAAACAGAAAGGAGCAGTAATGAGCGTACTGAAAAACGACCGGGGAACGTCCGACCTGGAATTTTACCATACCGCGAGAATTTTGCGGCGGGAGATCACGCGGGAGCTCCTGCATGACTTTGGCGTCATGGACAAGGAAAACCGCAAGGCGAAGAATTTCCCGGACGACGGGCTGCGGGTCCAGATAGTAAAGCAATACCCGAAAATGGAAATATTTTTCAACAAGTACACCAGAATGAGGGAGGAGCTGAGGACGCGGGACGTTGTATCGGAGTACCCGTTTTGGCTGGTATACAGGTTCCGTGATGAAATGATGGACTACCTGAAACAGCTCATGGACAACATCACCGCCGCGAATACGATTTACCCGGTGGACGAGCGGGAGCTGGCCGACAGGCGGGCATACCAGACAATGGCAATAGCAAACTGCGAGCAAATGCTGCAGGCGTTCCAGTACATCATGGACGTGCTGCCGGTGGACGCGAATAAAATGCTCCGGTATGTTGACCTGATCGAAAAGGAAATTGCTCTGCTGAAAGGCTGGAGGAAAGCGAACAGCAAGATCGCCAGGCGTATGCAGAAACAGCAGGAGGGAAACGCCAGGGCGTCCAGCGGGGAGCAATCCCAGGGAGCCAGAAAGCAGACGGGAGGGGCACGGTCGAGGAGGCCGGCTCCTCCAGCGAATCAGGATAAGTAGTTTATGTCACAGGTTATTTTCTGTAATAAATGGGTTCTCGCGCCAACTGGTGGCTGGCCTCGCCGTCGAGCGTCAACGCGACGAACTTTTGCAATGTCAACAACAATGGCAACGCCAACAACAACAACGCGTCCAACTCTAATGGCGTCGCCCCCGGATTCTGTGACAGCGGGCTATGAGTAGGTTTGTCAACCGATCCGCTGTAACTCGGAAGGAGAAAATAACCGTCCCGTCAAGGGTAAATTTATGCTTCGATACGGGCGGGTGGACGCTGCTTGCATGGCGGCCTCTGAAATGAGGAACTACCTGAGAACGGTGGTAGCGGGTTGTGCCTGTCCCGACGCTACATACCCGGTCCCGTTAAGCAGTTAGTGTAAAGGCATGATTCAAAATACTGTACGGAGTGTGTTTATGAATAGTGAGGAGAGGAGGGAAAGACGTTACCAGAGGAGAAAAGCCGCCAGGAAAAGACAGCGGGATAAGCGGTTGAAAGAGTATGACGATTTCGACCAGGTTACGGACGCAAACAATCTCATACTGGCCTTTAGAAAATCAAAGTCCGGCGTGGACTGGAAAGCCTCTGTCCAGAGGTATGAAATGAATATGCTGAGGAATGTCAACAATACCGTAAAATCTCTGACAGCGGGAGAGGACGTTTCTCAGGGTTTTATTGTGTTCTGGCTGTGCGAACGTGGAAAGCTCAGAATGATTAAGAGCGTACACATCAAGGAACGGGTAATACAGAGGGCCTTATGTGATTATGCGCTTGTACCCACTTTGCGGAATGGCCTTGTCTATGACAACGGCGCAAGCATGGAGGGAAAGGGTATTCACTTCGCGCTCAACAGGCTGGAGGCACACCTACACCAGTTCTATCGTGACAATGGTTTCTCAAACGACGGCTACATACTGGTAATAGACTTCTCGAAGTATTTCGACAATATTCTGCATGAGCCGGTGTATGACATACTCGCGCAGAATTTTAGTGATGATAGAATACTGAATCTTGCGGGGCAGCTAATCCGCCCTTTTTGCGCTGGCCGCGAGGACGGGCTGCAAATATCACTCGGCATAGGGAGCCAGATTTCCCAGATTTTGGCTATCCGGTTTCCAAGTGACATAGACCATTTCATAGAGCAAGATTTAGGCGTACATTATCACGCCCGCTACAATGACGACAGTTACCTGATCCACCAGAGCAAAGAGTATCTATGGCACTGTCTGGAAGTCCTGGAGGAAAAATTCCGGGAAAAGGGTATCATCATCAACCGGAAGAAAACCCAGGTTATAAAATTGTCGTCCTGGTTTACATTCCTGAAATGGCGGTACAAGCTGACCGACACCGGCGGTGTAGTTAAAAAACCGTGTCCTGAATCAATCACCAGGGAACGGAATAAGCTCAAAAAGCTCAAAAAGAGGTTCGACGCCGGCACCGTCACATTTGAAGATGTGAGGTGCCAGTTTGATTCCTGGGAGGGCTACATCAAGTATGGAGATTCCACCAGGACAGTCGAGAATATGTGTAATTTGTTTAACCGGCTGTTCGTACTGCCGGAGAATGGAGGTAATTATGGAGCTCATAAAGTTCAAAAACGCAGATCAGAAGTACGAGGCAACGCTGACACCGGTAGGAAAAAACAAAGTGTCAATCCTGTTCGTCGGAGCGATCCCCCGTGGGATTGATACCTCGGAGATCACCGTTTATACGGAATCGGGCGTCATGTATCTGGAATTAACCGGGTTCACGACGGAGTACAGACGGGTGGACGGTACGCTGATCCTCTCGAATGACGGTTCAGTATATCCCGGAGAGGTGGAGCAGGAGATCGACCAGGAGAAGTTGCTGGAGGACGCAAAGGTTTCCAAAAAGTCGGAGGTCTGCCTGGTATGCAATACCACGATCACCGCAGGCTGTGACGTCATGGTGGGCGGCAAGCCGGAGCATTTCCGCCTGACGACGGACGACCAGCTCAACCTGTTCGGAAAGCAGATTCAGATTATGACCGGCTCGGAGAAGTTCGAGTACCATGAGGACGATAACCCGTGCCGGTATTTCAGCAAGGAGGAAATGCAGTCCATTATCACGGCGCTCATGGCGTTCAAGACCTATCACACGACCTACTGTAACGCGCTGAATATGTGGATAAAGGCGTCTGAGACGGTGGAGGAAGTCCAGGGAATCTATTACGGCTGCGAGGTTCCGGCAGCATACCAGAGTGAAGTCCTGAAAGACCTTATGAAACAGCAGGAGGGCATGGCATGAGAGCGATCCTGAAAACGCTCCTGCTGTTCGCGGTAGGGGGCGCGGTCTATACGGTCATGGAGCTGGCTTTCCGGGGGAGGACGCACTGGACTATGTTTCTGGTGGGAGGAATCTGTTTCGTCCTGGTGGGTGGGCTCAATAACTGGTTTTCGTGGGAAATGTCGGTCCTTTGCCAAATGGCTGTATCAGCCGTAGCAATCACCGGCATAGAGTTTTTTGCCGGGCTGATCCTGAATGTGTGGCTAGGCCTGGGAGTATGGGATTACAGCAATATGCCCCTGAACATCATGGGGCAGATTTGCTTACCGTTTACGCTCCTATGGTTCCTGCTGTCATTCGTGGCGATTGTCCTGGACGATTATCTGAGGTGGCGCTGGTTCGGGGAGAAGTTCCCGGAGTACCACCTGACAGGGAGAGGCGGGAGCGGAAATGGATAGGACGGTTGAGGAATTGCAAAACGACCTGATAGAGGCTCAGAGGCATATCATAAGTGCGCTCATGGGCCTCTATTGCACTGAGCCGGTATTTGAATTGCCGGAGGAGCTGCAGAGCGACATACGGGACGCGAACAGCCTGTACCTGGAGCTTACTACACCATAACCGAAAGAGAGGCGATAGCTTTGAATTTTGCAGAAGTATTTTTCGGAGGAGGCGGCATCCTGGTCCTTGTCCTGTCAATCGTCCAGGTGTCAAAAATACAGATCAACCCCTGGAGCTGGCTTGCAAGGAAGATAGGCCGGGCAATCAACGGGGAAGTGATTGAAAAGGTGGACAATCTGGGAAAAGACCTAACCGCCCTCCGTACCGAGTGCGAGGAGAGGGAGGCGACGACCTGCCGGACACGGATCATGCGCTTTGGCGACGAGCTGCTGCATGACGTCCGGCACAGCAAGGAACATTTCGACCAGATTCTTTTGGACGTGACGTATTATGAGACGTACTGCCGGGATCACCCGAAGTTCCAAAACAACATAGCCGTCGAGACGATCTGCCGGATAAAATCGACCTACCGCGAGCGGCTGGATAAGCGGGACTTCCTGTAACGCACCAGAAAACGCTCCTGAGAGGCCCAGAACGGCGATTTTAGCCGTAAATGAAGATTTACCCATGAAAGTGCGTAGAAAGCCTCCACAAGCCTATAACGGCTTTTGAGGATAGAAACAAATCAACCAACCAAATGCAAGGAGGTATGTAACATGATGAAAGAGATCAACTGGAAGAAAAAGCTCACAAGCAGAAAGCTGTGGACAGCGGTAGCGTCTTTTGTGTCCATGATGATCGTTGCCACCGGTGGAGCCGAGAACACGGCTACCCAGGTAACGGCCCTTATCATGGCCGGCGCGTCCGTTGTGGCGTACATTATCGGCGAGGGGCTTACAGACGCGGCGGGAATTGGAGAAACAACCGTCGAAACGGAAGTCTCCGTTGAAGATGATTCCGAGTGAGTATGATCCTGGAGGAACAGCCTGGGCGTAAAGCCTGGGCTTTTTCCTTTTCAGGGGAAAGGAGCAGAGAATGACAAACAGAGAAATGTTTGATCTGCTGAAAGCGGCGGGTCTGACTACTGAGGGAGTATGTGGACTTATGGCGAGCTTTCGGGCGGAAAGCGACATGAACCCGAAGAACCTGCAGAACAGCGGAAACAAAAAGCTGGGAATGACCGACGAGGAGTACACGGAGGCCGTGGATTCCGGGAAGTACCAGAATTTTGTCCGTGATTCAATCGGGTATGGGTACGCACAGTGGACGTACTGGAGCCGGAAAGAGGGTCTGCTGCGGGCGGCGCGGGATAACGGGAGCTCCATTGGTGATCCAATGACGCAGATTTCCTATGCACTCCAGGAGCTTGCCGGGTACAGGGACGTGATAGCGATCCTGAAAACCACCAGCTCAGTCAAAGAGGCAAGCGACATTGTACTGAAAAAGTATGAGCGCCCCGCCGTCGTGTGTAACTATGAGGACAATCCGAGTGCGGAAAATAAAGCCGCTCTGGAGGCGGCTATGAATACCAGAGAGCAGTATGGAAATGAGTTCCTTGCCATGTTCTCTGGCGATCAGGGAAGTAAGGAGGAGATCGAATTGACGGAAAAACAGGCAAGGCAGAAGATTGCGGATATTGCGGTAGGCTGGTATGGCCGGAAAGAATCAAACGGGAGCCACAAGGTTATCATTGACACCTACAACAGCCATAAACCGCTGGCGAGAGGATATGCCGTACAGTACACGGACGCGTGGTGTGCGACCTATGTATCTGCGGTGGCGATTGTCGCCGGGTGGACAGATATTATCCCGACCGAGTGCGGCTGCGGTCCTATGATCCAGCTCTTTGTTAATCTTGGGCGCTGGATTGAGAATGACGCGTATGTACCAAGCCCTGGGGACGTTATCTTTTATGACTGGGAGGACGGCGGGAATTACGCCGTGACCGACAACACCGGGAACCCGGATCACGTCGGGTATGTCGTTTCCGTGAACGGAAACACGATCCGGGTAATCGAGGGTAACAAGGGCAGCGGAGAGGTAGCATACCGTGATCTCCAGGTGAACGGCAGATATATCCGGGGCTATGGCGTTCCTGATTATTCCAGGAAAGCGAACCAGGCGGAGGCACAGGGCAGCACGTCCGGGAATACCTCCGGCAGCACCGGATCAGGAACCGGCTCAGGATCAGGAGGCGGAATCTGCATGACGCCTCAGTGGGTCGGCGAAGTAACGGCGGACGTCCTGAATGTCCGCTCATGGGCTGGAACCGAGTACCCGAACATCAAGAGCTGGCCTCAGCTTGCAGAGGGGAACCGCGTCGAGGTATGCGACAGTGTAAAGGCGAGTGACGGGTCCACCTGGTACTATGTCCGCATTGACGGACGTATCTTCGGTTTCGTTCACTCCGATTACATCATGCGCCTGGCGTCCAGCTCAGGGAACACGTCCAGCATTAAGGTGGGAGATATTGTCCAGTTTACGGGCAATACCCATTATACAAATTCGTATGCCGGAGCTACCGGAAAGGGCTGCAGGCCCGGCAAGGCGAAAGTAACCGCGATCAACCAGGACGGGGCACACCCGTATCACCTGGTAGCAGTATCGGGCGGAGGGTCGAATGTCTACGGCTGGACGAACGCCGCAGACGTGAAAGCCTGACGCCGGAAAGTGAGGCTGTATGGCGAAAGTGTTAATTGCGGTCGGCGGGTTTTTCCTGTCTACCACCGTAGCGACGGTAATTGTCATGGCGGTGGCGATCAGACACGCGGCTGACTGCATGGATGAGTAGTCCGGGAACCGGCGCGGGAGGCTCCCCTGTTGTCAGGGGTCCTCCCGTTGTCCGGGTAGACTGGAAAACTACATGAGGTCTTGGCTCTGCAAGGAAAGGTATGTCACGGAAAAGATGAAGTCTGCCGGTCATGGCATGAGGTTATCAAAGTGACCGGCAGATACGTCTTTGAATACCAGATGTTGAGAACAGAGTTTCCGAAAAGAGCAATATTAAAAATGCACAAATCGGCCGGCCTGTTGTTGGGTAAAATTTCGATTTCGTGCGAAAATAAATTCTTTGATATAATTATCATCTGTGCCCTAAAAGGCGAATACAGGCATTTTAGGCACTGTCTCGCGGGGAGCCTTTTCTGGAAAATCAGCGGAAAGGCGATCATCTGTCACAATGCACAATCCCAAAGTTAGAAAATGTACGAAATGCAATATGCCGATCATTCCGGCAGATATGTGTGGAAAATTACCGTATATGTCACTGTAACATCACGCAGTTTCCTGATCTGACCGTTAGGAAAAAGTACAGAATATCATCAAGGAAATTCGCTGAGCGTATTTCTTCCTTATTATATGTTTTACTGTATGCGTCACAAGTGACATATACAGTAGCATATACAGTAACATATACGGTATACGTCACAGTGACGTAACGCTGCTTTTCAGAGTATATATTATATATCTTTATATTTATTATTCTTTATAACAAGATCATATCTCTATAAATACCCACAAGAAAATTTTTCAAAATTGCAAAAATAGGCTTGACACAACGCACCATGGTACGCTATACTCTAAGCATGGAACACACCAAAGGAAGATAAACGCACGAAACGGAGGATTTCAAATGACTATCTTACAGAGAGAAATGAGCGAGAGAAGTAAAGCGATCCAGAGAATGGGAAACATGATGTCTGCCGGAATGCTTGACATCACGCCGGAAAATGAAAGCATGATCCAGAATGGGATCGCCGCCATGATCTCAGCTAATGAGGAGGCGGAAAAACTGCAAGCGGAAACATTCCGCAAAATGCCGTGGCTGAAAATATCGGCAGAGAAAAGCGCCTGATTACAGGAGACAGGAGGAGCAGAAATGAAGATGTGGACCTGTATTAGAAATATTGCTTTACACAAAGGTTTAACGACAGTCAATTTCTATCAGGGAATCGACGCTCTGGGAGAGACAAGGTACATAGTCAGGAAAGAGACTTATGGCTGCCTGCCGTACAGAGAGGAAGTCACAAAAGAGGGCGGAAACATTCTTTTCAAAAAGCTTTTAGCTGACGGCTACAAGAAAATCTGGGAAAGGACAGCTTAACCAAACGGAGGTAAGGGAATGTATAAGAAATTGGTCCAAATGATTATCGAGGCCGAGACGCCGGACGACATCAACGAAGTTTGCGGTAAGATCGGAAAGGCTTTCGAGAGTGAGAAAATTTCGTGGAAAGATCACGAACAGCTTTTTGACCTGGTGGCGAAAATCGACGGCTCATACAGAAAAGGCGTCAAAACCTACAAAGCATAATGAAACGGAGGAAGAAACGGTATGATTACAGTCTATTATGAAAAGTATTGGAATGACTTCATGCGCAAAGAAGAAACGGTAACTTTTTATTCCCTTGAAAGTGTAGCGGACTGGATATTCAATCAAATGCGGTGCGACTACACAAAGAACACGCATATGATGAGTTTCCCCACGCCGGAGGCCGCAAAGCGAATAGGGGAAGACGGGCCGTGGGGAATTGAATTTACGCCGGAGCACGGCGGGCCGATGTTCTGGATTCACATGATGAAAGAGGGCGAAAAAATCATCTTTACAGACGGTAAGATGACTGCAGGGAAAAAGCATTGGTCCCAGGCTGTGAAAGAATGGCTCCCATCCTGCCGGGAGCGGCAGAAAGCACCATGCTTCGATTTTGCCGAATAGGAGGAGTTTTAATATGTTGACGCTCACATACGCGGACGGTGAAAACCATATCTGCCATAAAAACGGGTTCAGGACGCAGGCAGAGGCAGAGGAGTGGATCAGGAAGAACAAAGGAACCGTCGTACCATTCAAGCTACTGGCCGACGATCCGGTATATGAGGGCTGCACGATAACCGTGAGGGACTATAAAAACTATGTTCCCGGATCATGCGGCAAATATAAGTCTGAGTACACGGTGGGACAGGCCACCATAATGTGAAAGAGGAGGTAAGGATCATGGCATATCAGAGGAAAACGCGGGATCGCTGGGACATTGAAACAAATTTCGGCTACGGCTGGGAATGTGAGTGCAGCGAGTACACCAGGAGAGAGGCAAGGGTGCAGCTCAGAGCCTACCAGCAGAATAGCTGTGGGCGCTATGCTGTCAGAATGATAAAGCGCCGGGAAAGGCTGGAGGCTGAGGAGCAGCGCACCGGAGAGCCGAACACTGAGGCATACTGGGCGCCCCGTAAAGATACGTCAAATCTGCCGGTAGCATTACGCGGAGGGAACTGGAACGAGGAGGGGAGTGTGAAAACGTGGAAACTATTGTAAAAATCGGTGGCGCAGAGCTGACGCTGGAGGAGGCTATGAAGTATTACCAGGAGGAGCGGTACATTGTAAATTACGGCGGAATCTACCAACTGCATTACAGCGCGGCGCAGCAGACGGTATACGGCAATAAAATCTACACTGGAAAAGGGTTGACGCGGAAAGGGCGGTTCTTCGCTATGGACGCCCAGACAGTAAATCATCTTGTTGGCTTTAAGCTGGTGAGGGAAAAAGGAGAGGAGGACAAAGAGCATGGCACAGATCATAGAGTTTCCAAAGGCTGAGAGTAACAGCTACCAGAATTTGAGCCGGTTGATCGAGCTGGCGAGTGATACGGCGGTCCTGGAGTTCTACATGGAGGCGCTGGCCGTGTCGAATGAGGAGGGAAGTTTACTTCCCGGAGAGTGCGAAACACTGACGGAGCAGATCAGGAGGAAACGGCTGGAAGTCAGCAGACCGGTCCAGAAACCGGCTGTCGAGGCGTCTGATCCTGGATTGTATGTCTACTGCCAGGAAATGGGAGAGGGAAAACCGGCCTGCCAGATCGAGGCGGAGCGCAGCTATTACGGGCGGCATTATTATCTCAGGACGCCGCTGGAGCTGAGGGGAAAGGGTATCAGGCTCAACCGCACTCTGGAAGAAAAGAACCTGAAAGCGGCAGACAAGTACAAGGCCGGGTGGCTGGAATACCTGGTAACGGAGCGGGCGTTTGACCGCCTCCGGGAGCAGTACACGATCAGCATGGAAAGCCTGTTGGATTGAGGAGGTAAGCAGATGAAATATTATAGCACACAGAGGCCGGTAACGCCGGGGAGCTACCCGAAACCGGAGGGAAACAAGGTTCTTGAAATTGTTAATTATGACAGCCGGCAGTACGTTCCTCAGATCGGGCGTGAGGCGTGGGGATATATCGTCTATGAGAGCAGGATCACCGACAAAGAGGCCGCAGACTATGAGCTGGTATGGGAGCTGACCTGCTCCGGGTGCGTGAACGAGAAAGCAGACCGAAACATGGATTGCTGCTGGGATTGCAACCGGAATCCGCGCCGGCGTCGCCAGGACTTATACAAGACAGGCAGGAGGTAGGATCATGGCACTGTATATGAAATTAGATTTATGGTCGATCATGGACGAGCTTGAAAAAATGACGGATTATTACATGGACGGAAACGAGCGCGGCAGTATCTATTGGGATTATTACAGCGACCAGATCAACGAGCTTGGAATTGCCGCCGCCGATATGGAAAATGAGATTGAGGAGCTGAAAAGTAAGATATGGTATCAAATGCTGGCAAAGGAAATTGAATTTTGCGACGCCGATTCATGCACCATGACGGCAATATGCTGGTTTAACACGGCGGCCTGTATGCTGTCAGATACCGATATGCAGGCTCTTTTGGAGAGTGAGAACAACTACGAGGAGGATTTTATCCGCGAGAAAGAAAAGCGGATCAGGGCGCTGGAAAGGCTCACGAAAAAGCAGCAAATGTTTCTGTATACTGAGGTGGTTGGATTCATCACAAGGTTTCTGCAACTGAAATCTGCCTTTGATGTTATCACATCCTGCATTAGGGAGCTGGAGTATCATCAGTCATTCGTGGTAAAAAAGGACGGAATCAGCGTCCCGGACGCCGCGTATCTGTAAGGGGGCGAGGGTATGAAACTGGAAATCGAGGTAAAGCGCAGGAGGGGCAGCGTCACCCAGGGCGTTGCAGATGTATATGTAAACGGTGAAAAGGTGATCACGTTCGGAGACGATATTCAGATCATCAAGCCGGGGCAGCCATATTACAGTGAGAAAATAGGAGGATGGGCGAGCACGATCCCGGACGAAAGGTTTATCCTGGGACTGCTGTATCACCCATACGACGGAGTATATCATTACAGCGATCAGGTGAAAGCGATCCTGAAAAAAGAGATTGAGAGGTTACAGGGTATGAGCTGGGATATTGAGGTGTCGGACGGGATCAGGGAACGCATGAAGATAAAAGACGGGTTCGAGCCCTTTGTATCTCTGGCAGTTATGAGGCACATGACAAAGGACTGGGGCGAAGTGGAGCCGGAGGAAAAGGAGCATAACGACAAAAACCCGCTTGCGGCAATCGGGGCATATACATTCCGCGAGGAATCAAAGGTTTATGTCAAGGCCGAGGACGGGCATTTACGGGTGTTTTTCCCGGAGGAATACTAGGAGGCGCGGACAATGAAGAAAAGACACAGCCAGATTCAGGAGTTTGTCAAGAGTTATTACCAGGATAACGGGTGCGGTCCGACGACGCGAGAAATAGCGGAGGGTATCGGAGTGAAATCGACCTCGACCGTACACAGGTCTATCTCACAAATGGAGAGGCTTGGCCTGATCGTAAAGGGCTCGCACTCTCAGCCCAGGAGCGTTAGACTGCCGGATCAGGAGCAGACGGTCTTTGTCCTATATGGACACTGGCACACGCCGGGCGACGACGGGGCAAACGTCTGGGGAGTTTTCCCGAAAATGGAAGATTCTCAGAAGTTGATGTATTCGACAGGCGAGATCATGGTAGAGGAGGCGGTGGACGCCGGAGTGGAGTTTAACGATATAAAGACCTCGGAAACCATGTACGCGGCTCAGGACGGAGAGGGGAATTTCGTGAGGCTGTATATCTCGGAACACAAGGTCGAGAAAAGCTCAGGAGGCAAGGAAAACAATGCTGTATAATATTTTATACTGGAAGTCCAGGAAAAAGCTCAGGAAACGCGAATTAAAGGTGAAAGCCCTCTCAAAGAAGTGCGCTTATATGAGCGAGGAGATCAGGAGGCTGCGGCAGAGGGTGTCGGTCCTGGAGGACGGGTACGTTGTGGAATGGTGCGATAACTGCAATACTCAGGTGACTATGCTGTGGAACCCAGCGGCGGACGGGCTTGCGGCTTACTGCCCGTTTTGCGGGCGTGAATTGTTACTCTGCGATTCGTGCCACTTTAGCTGTGATATGGAATATGGCACAGGGGTATGTATCGGCAGAAAGATGTCTGGACGATAGGGAGGCGAGGAGATCATGGCGGCAAAGACAAAGACGAGCCGGGAAATGGCCGATCATTATGCAGAGGAGATCAAAAGGGAGCTGGATCACTGGAAGTATCTGTATGAGAATGGAGGGAGCGATCCGTTCTGGGAGGACGGAGTAAACCTGAACCTGACCCGTAACCACATCATATATTACAAGCGGAAATGCGAGGAAACACTGACGCCGGAGGAATACCCGGCAGAGTATTACGTCGGGACACCTCCGGAGGTGGATAATAAGTACATGGCGCGGAGAACTGAGATAGCGGATCATGCCAGGATTGCCCTGGCCGCGTACAAAAAGGACAGCAGTTACCTTTTCCTCCAGAGCGTGATCGGAAAGCTGGACAAGAAAAGCCCGGAGAGGGCACATATAGCGTCGATCCTGAGAACCGTTGACGGACTGGAGGACGCGATCAGGAGCGGTCGGTATGTGGACATGAGGAGGCACGAAAAGCCGGAGTTTTACCTGGACACATTCCGGCAGTACAGATCAGAGGCAGAGAAACAGATCGGTTGCCAGGATCAGGAAAAGGAGCTGCCGCAGGGACAGCTATCCATTTTCGACCTATACAGCTTGACGTGAGGCCGGGGCGTGGTTTAACATGATGAAAACGGAGGTGGCGACATGAGAGCAGTAGATTTTATCGTGAGGCACATAGAGGAGCATAACATGACACAGACTGAGGCGGCGGCGCTGACCGGGTGGAGCAGACAGAATTTCTGGGACAAGCTGAATAACCGCAATCCCAGATACCGTACTATGCTGCATATCCTAACGTCTTTCGGGTACGAGCTGCACCTGGAGAGGCTGGACGGGAAACCGCTGGACGTTGACGAGGCGGAGTTTTTCGATACAGCAAGCCGGAGAGATGTTTTGTACGACGATATGGTGGACCTGGCCGGAGCTCTTGGGTATCAAGTGACAATTTCATAAAATAGGCAGACCGCAAGGCGTCCCAAGTAGGGGCGTCTTTTTCTTGTGAAAAAAATTAAAAAAAATTGCAAAAATAGGCTTGACACAACGCACCATGGTACGCTATACTCTAAGCATGGAACACACCAAAGGAAGATAAACGCACGAAACGGAGGATCAGGAAATGATGAACGCACAGGTTGGAATGAAAGTCAAGGCTTACAAAGGGCACTGCGTAGGAATCATAATTGAAAGCACTGAATGGAGTGGAGAGATCGTAAAGGTAAACAAAAAGAGTATCAGAGTGCTCCTCACAGAAAGCACAAGCAAGTTCGGGAGCAGGATCAAGAACCATTTCGACAACCTTAACACCGAAAAGACCTATCGCTTTGTAAAGACCCTGAGTGACGGTCGGAGCCTCTACAGAAGCGAATCTGATTTATACGGAGCAATCACACTGTAAGCTGGTAATAGCATAGAAAATCTGAGGAGGTAACGACATGGCAGCAACAAAGGATCAGGAAAGAAAGGCATTGGAGAAGATCAGGAAGATCGTGGAGGAACTGGGAGAGGACAGCTACATAGGAATGGCGTTCGAGGGATGTTTTGAAATCGCCGCCGAGAACATTGACAATGACTTCGGTTGTAGCATGAAACAGCGCTGGGAGAGCGCAGAGAAAAACGCAGAGGACTTCAAAAGGACTGCTGAATATTACGCGGCAGAGGCGGAAAAAGCCGAAAAGGAAGTTGAAGTTCTCAAAGGGAAAGTGCTTACCACCAGCGAGGCCGGAACGATCAAAGCGATCCTGGCTCACAGCAAATCAGAGGCGGCGAGCATAGCAGACAGCTCGGCACAGATGATCGTCGAATACGCAGACAGGCCGGACAGCCAGGAGTTCAGACAGGCAGTTCAGGATAACAGGAGCAGCAAGAGACGCATGGACGAGTGCAGTACACTCATTCAGAGATTGCTCGAAACAATGAGTAAGTAAATTCAAGCCCGCCCCGGAGGTTACGAGGGCACGGAGGAATCTGGAGCATGAGCGGGAAAAAGAGGTATTACGTTCCTGAGAACATGGTTCCTGAATTGGTCGCGGAAATTACGAGATCGCAGGCAAAAAGCAAGGTTTTCTTGAACGTAGAAGTAGTGCCGTACAAGGGCAGGAAGTACGAAAAAGGCACAATGGTTGTTACCGTAGGATGATCCTTTTGGATTGAGCATAAACCGGCCCCAGGGTTATGAGGGCAGAAAGAGGGAGTTATGAAACAGCCGTATTTTGAGAACATTGTCCGGGCTATCGACCCGGAAAACGCGGAGTACATCATGGGCGACAGCGAGATCACAGGAGAGTTTGAAAGGGTGCTGCAGTATCTCCGGGACGGAAAAGGCAGGCTGGCGGTATTCGTCCTGGGAGAGGCAAAGCAAAAGGTAAGAGAGTTCTCCGGACGCAGGCTCACGCCGGCGAATATCCGGGTAGGCGACGGAGTGACGATAAACCTTTGGTCCGACCGGAACGCGGCAACGGTTATCCGGGTTACGAGATCGACGGTGACGGTCCGGCAGGATAAGGCAACGATCAACCCGGAGTTCAAGCCGGAGATCATACCGGGAGGATTCGCCGGACACTGTGTAAACCAGGACGAGCAGACGTACACCTACAAGCCGGACGCAAAAGGGCGCGAGTATACGTTTCACTGGTCCAGGAAGTACCAGAGATACGGCCAGCCTGGGAACCTGACACTGAGCAAAGGCCGGCATGAGTTCTATGATTACAATTTCTGAGGAGGCGAGCACATGAAAAAGTATCGGGTAAATGAATCAGAGCATTTCAATCTGTACTCTATGTACGATCACCTGAAAGCTATGGAGATTGATATGCAGGAGGGGACAAGGCCGTGGGACGATAACGTGCTTGACCGGATCGAGGAGGTCGAGAGGCTTATGGATCAGGCTCCTCACGTCGGGAGCCTGGTAGACTGGCCGACACTGAAACGCATACGCGAGATCAAGGACGAACGGCAGATAATCCGGTATCAGCGCAGTCTGGAGGCCGGCAGCACTGAAAGGGACGCAGCATACGCCTTTACGCTTTAAGCGGCGGGCAGTATGAGCAATAAATCAAATTTCAAGGAGGATAACGAAATGGCAGACAGCACAAAGGAAGTAAGCAGACTGGAGAAAATGGAGGCGGAACGCTCTCAGTTCATGGCGACAGCGAAAGAGGTTTACCCTCTGCTGGCAAAGATCAGGGACGCTCTGGCGAAGAACGGGTACACGGAATCAGCAAGAATCTGTGTAGCGGTTGACGGGTACATGGAGTTCAGCCCGTATGAGACGGGATGGCAGATGAACACTTACAGCCATGATCCGGCTCCGAAAGCAAGGTACGAGTACAGCGAGGCGATACCCGTGGAGGAGGTGACGGTCTAATGGCATATTTCGGAAATGAGGACAGGACAAACCACCGGCTCAACGTCGAGATCGAAAGGCAGATTGATATGTGGGAGGGTACGATCCACGGGTACGAGCTGAAGAATATGTACGAGAACGGCACAAGCTACGAGGCAATCTGCGAGTTTCTGAATATTGACTACGCTGACTATGAGGAGGAGTGAGAAGTGAGCAAAACAGTGAGGATCACGACGGGTAACAAGATTGAGGTCATTGATATTACCTGGAGCATGAACGCTCAGGAGGAGGCTATCGGCTGCGGGTGCTCGGAGATTGTCCGGGCCCGCGGCCTGGTAGAAATGTTTCTGGACGACGTACCAAACGGGCGGGTAGTAATGCTGGTAGATGAATCAGGAATCGTAAAGCACCGGGAAACGAACCGGGCGGCGTCCGATCTTTACGGTTTCCAGGAACACGGCTTTGCGATTGCCGGGGACGTGATTATCGGAATCCTGAGAGGTCCCGATTTTGTCCCACTGGACGACATGGCAGAGACGGTAAAAGACAGGCTGATGAAAAAGTACACGTTTTTACAGGAGGCATGAGCATGGAAAGAGCATACGGCACAATTAACGAGAATATGGCAAGGGCAGCCAAAAACGCCAACTCCATGAGCGATTACCGCGATGGGAGCGCCACTGAGGAATACAGGCAGTACGTCGATCTGGTGTACGACATTGTGGAGAAGATTGCAGAGGTACGGCCCCACTTGCTGGAAAAGGCTATCAGAATGGCGGAGCGGTACAGCCGGAAACTGGCTGATTATTACAACGCATACTACCGGAACGAGGCAAGCTGCCCGTCGATCCTGATCTCAGGAGGCGGCAATTTCCCGGTTCGGAAAAAAGAGCGGCAGAACAGCCGGAGGGAAACGCTGATGAATGAGTGGCACTATCTCTCCGGGTACGCGGAGAGGATCAGGAGCCTGCTGACAATGGAGCAGCCGATCCTCTCCAGCGACGAAAACGCGATTGAGGCTCTGGAGGAAAAGCTGGCCGATCTGACGGCCACGCAGGAAAGAATGAAAGCGGCGAATAAGGCAATCCGCATGAAAGATGTGGAGGAGGGCAACGGTGTACTGGCGTCCCTGGGGTTCAGCGAGGAGGAGATCGAAAGTCTGAGGACGCCGGACATCTGCGGGAGAATCGGTTTCCCGGATTACGAGCTCTCCAATAACAACGCCAATATCCACCGCGTAAGCGGGCGACTGGAAAGCCTGAAAAAGGTAAAAGAGGCCGGCGACAAACAGACGGAATGTGAGTTTTGCAAAATCGTCGAGGACACG
>CANPYE010000005.1 GCA_947588005.1 uncultured Lachnospiraceae bacterium
CAGTCCTGCCATACCATGAATCCGGACGGATAATTCCGCACTTCATGAAGCCCTTTCATAGAATCCATCTCCCTTCCTATCGCAAAAATACATTGCCATGTGTCATTTTGACGATACGATTCGGTACCCCTTTTTCAGTATAGCAAAAATGTCAAGAAATGTCCAGTCATAATCAAATAACAGCGAGAAATATGACGAAAAATACGTTAAAATATGAACAAAATATGAATCAAGAGTGAATTGACATATTATTACTGGATATAAATGAAAAAATATGAAATTATAGAAAATGTATTTCGAATACTGCGAGTAATTTTCTATGGACAGATTTTATCTCTTCCGTCTGCGGAAGAATAAAATAGACAAGGATCACGGTACGGCCTGCGCATATAGCCTGCGCTGAGCGGCCTTGTGTTGGCAGCCTGCGCGTTATAGCCTGCGCTGAGCGGCCTGTGCTGGCAGCCCGCGCGTACAGCCTGCATGTATAGTTCGTGCCGTATAGGATCCTGCAGCAGAGAAATCGGCAATTACAAAGAGGGGATGGTGAGAAAATGGCAAAAAGCCGACTGGTCGGCGAATACCCGGTGATCGGCATCCGGCCCGTCATCGACGCCCGCAAGGGCGCTCTGGACGTGCGGGGATCGCTGGAAGACCAGACTATGAGTATGGCAAAAGCTGCCGCCAGGCTGTATGAGGAGAATCTCCGATACGCGGACGGCAGGCCGGTGCGGGTGGTCATCGCGGACACGACGATCGGACGCGCGGGAGAGACGGCCGCCTGCCAGGCAAAGTTTGAGCGGGAGGGTGTGGCGATCACCCTGACCGTGACGCCCTGCTGGTGCTACGGCGCGGAGACCATGGATATGGACCGCACTACGATCAAGGCCGTGTGGGGCTTCAACGGGACAGAGCGTCCCGGCGCGGTGTATCTGGCGTCAGTGCTGGCGACCCACGCGCAGAAGGGACTTCCGGCGTTCGGAATCTACGGCCACGAGGTCTGCGAGGCAGACGACACCTCGATCCCGGAGGATGTGAAGGAGAAGCTTCTCAGGTTCGGCCGGGCCGCGGTAGCGGCGGCATCCATGAGAGGAAAGTCCTATCTGCAGATCGGTTCCGCCTGTATGGGAATCGGCGGATCCATCATCGATACGGATTTCATTGAGTCCTATCTGGGAATGCGCGTGGAGTCCGTGGACGAGGTAGAGATCCTCCGCCGCATGAGCGAAGGCATTTACGACCACGACGAGTATGAGAGGGCGCTGGCCTGGACGAAGCAGTACTGTAAAGAAGGCTTCGACAAGAATCCGGAGTTCATCCGCAAGAGCCGCGAGCAGAAGGACAGGGACTGGGAGTTCGTGGTGAAGATGATGGTCATCATCAAGGAGCTGATGTGCGGCTGCGACAGGCTGGATCCGAAGTTCTCCGAGGAGGCCATCGGCCACAACGCCATCGCGGCCGGCTTTCAGGGCCAGCGGCAGTGGACCGATTTCTACCCCAACGCCGACTTCGCAGAGGCGCTTCTGAATACCTCCTTTGACTGGGACGGCGCGAGGGAGCCCTACATCCTGGCCACAGAAAACGATGTGCTGAACGGCCTGGGAATGCTTTTCATGAAGCTTCTGACCAACCGGCCCCAGATCTTCGCCGATGTGCGTACCTACTGGAGCCCCGAGGCAGTGAAGCGGGCGGCCGGGTATGAGCTGGAAGGTGCGGCAAAGGAGAACGGCGGTTTCATCCACCTGATCAATTCGGGCGCGGCCTGCCTGGACGCGAACGGAGAGGCGAAGGACGCAGATAGCAACGGCGTCATGAAGCAGTGGTGGGAGGTAACGGAGGCGGATCAGAGGGCGATCCTTAACGCAACCACCTGGAACCCGGCGGATAACGGCTACTTCCGCGGAGGCGGCTATTCCTCCCGGTTCCTCACAAGAGCCCAGATGCCGGTGACGATGATCCGTTTAAATCTCGTAAAGGGATTAGGACCGGTGCTGCAGCTGGCGGAAGGCTGGACCGTGGCGCTGCCGGACGAGGTTTCGGATATCCTGTGGAAGCGGACCGACTACACCTGGCCGTGCACCTGGTTCACGCCGCGGTGCGACGGCAAAGTCGGCAGCCCGTTTAAAACGGCCTACGACGTGATGAACCACTGGGGAGCGAACCACGGAGCGATCAGTTACGGACATATCGGAGCGGATATCATTACCTTCTGCTCCATGCTGCGGATCCCAGTGTGCATGCACAACGTACCGGCAGAGAAGATCTTCCGGCCGGCCGCGTGGAACGCGTTTGGAATGGATATGGAAGGCGCGGACTTCAGGGCGTGTAAGGCGTATGGGGCGATGTATAAGAAGTAGACAGGGAATGGTAGAAGTAACAGAGAGAGGAAGAGGGGAGGAAATAAATGAATAAGAAGAAATTGAGTGTTCAGATGAGACGGCATTGGCAGTTGTATCTGCTGATCGCACCGGCATTTTTCTATATCGCGATTTTTCATTATATCCCGATCTACGGACTTCTTGGCGCGTTTGAGAATTTTAAGCCGTATAAAGGATATTTTGGCAGTGATTGGGTAGGGCTGCAGCATTTTAAGAAATTTTTTAACACGAACGCCTTTGCTACTGTGGTGCCAAACACGATTAAGCTGTCCTTGTATGGATTGATTGCCGGATTTCCGCTGCCGATTGTCCTGGCGATATGCCTGAACTACATTCCTTCCCTGCGATTCAAGAAACTGGTGCAGAACATTACCTACGCGCCGCACTTTATCTCTCTGGTGGTACTGGTAAGCATTTGTGATTTAACAGAATAACTGACAAAAACGACGTTTCGACGTGAGATCATCGGAGACTATCCGGGAAATGCCGGGAAACAACGGTATTTCAAGGGTTTTCACGATTCGACGTGGGTCTGAGAAAGACGCCTTTGACAGAAATAATGAGAAAATCTGTCGAGGGCGTTTTTTGCGTGGTCGCGTGGGCGATGGAAAGGGAAGAGGGACGGAGAGTGCGCGGAAACATTGAAAAATCAGCACTTTTCGTCCCTCAATGGTTAATTTGTTAGGTTGTGCTCACATTATACACCATGATCAGATCAAAAGGAACCATCTCCGCGTGATAACGCCTCGTTATTGCGTTACTATTTTTGTGCACGTCCGAGCGGAGAGAACGCGAAAAGCTCATAAAATCAAGCTATTTTCACGATAACGCTCGAGGAAAACAGGAGTAACGCCGCGTTACTTAGGGCAGTTTCAAGAACCAGATTCGAGGGCGAAGCGATTCTACAAAATCAGCACATCGGCGCGACCATGTAGAATTGACGGTATTTCAAGGGTTTTCCACATTTTTCAGGTAAATATTTCCCGAATTTTCAATTCTACAAAATAAGGGTGACAAGTAATCCAAAAAGAATATAAAAAAATCAGCCGACCAGAGCGTCATTTTCTGAACCTGCAGAACGGGATGACGCGGCAGGCTGTCCCTTTTTATTTTTCGATCTTCTCAGCTTCAGCGAGATAATGTCCATGATCTCATCCTGATCGTCTGCATCCAGTTCCCGGAAAGACTTCAGAAGGTCTTCTTCCAATTTGCAGAGAACATAGTCCTGCATATTTGCAGAGACACCTGTCGCTAACCAGTTCAAATCACAATCTAATGCCTGAGCCAGTCTGTAAAAGGCAATGATCGAGGGAGTAGTTTTGCCGTTTTCAATTTTACTTAAAGCTCCCGAGGTAATATCACATTTAGCATAAATGTCAGTTTGAGAAAGTCCGAGCTCAGTTCTCCTTGCTTTTATTCTGCTTCCTATACCAATCATATCTAATTCCATAAAGACCTCACTTTCTGTATATTTGAAGAAATAATTCTGCAAATCAACAGAAAACTGTTGACATTCTGCAAATATGCAGATATACTATTTCTCGGGATGGATTACTTGTTACCCAAAAATCATATCAGAAAATCTTCAAAATCTCAATAGCCGGAGGTCTCCGGCACGCGAAAAGGTCGCCCCGGGTCAGGGGCAGGGAATGGAATGGAACTATTTGACAGGTTGGAGGAAACAGGATGCAGAAACAGGAGTTTGAAGCACTGGCCGGGAAAGAGGTACCGGACAGGGACTACAGGGTGATCGAGTACGTGTACCAGTTTCACCCGCTGATCAGCGAGACGTCCGGGAAGGAGGAAGTCGCTGAGCTCTGGAAGAGCTTCGGGACGCCGATCTTCTACGACATGCTGCCGAGAGCCAGAGCGGCGGACAGGTTGGAGTCGCAGATCAGGAGCGTGAGGATGCAGCTCGAAGCGCTGCAGGAACAGTACAGGCGGCTGAAGGACGGGGAGATGCCGGAAGATGCCGCGGGAATGGAGGGCACAGATGAAGGCTGAGCTGTCGGTGGACGAGATGGACACACTGGCGGATTTCAGGGCGAGGCTCGAGGCTCAGCTCGAGATCGAGTACCGGAAGAGGGATGCGGTCAGCCGGGAGATCGGGCGCATCAAAGACGCCCTCGAGATCATCGACAAGATCATAGACGGGGAGGTGGAAGACGGTGAAGAACGGCAGGAAGCCGACGCTCGAGCAGAAGAAGATCATGAAGAGCCACGGGCTCATCCCTGAGAACTGGCTCGTGGTCAAGAACCTGAGCGGCTCGATCGTGGTGGTGAGCAGGGTGTCACTGAAGAAGGTGGGCGGAAAGCCCAGGACAAGGACTCTTTCAAAGAGCCTTTAAGGGAAAGGATGGTTAGGTTGATGTTTTACAGGAACAACGAGGAGGAACTGATGGGGCTGCTCCTGAGCCTTCAGGAGAGGTCGGCTCCGATAACAATGTCGATCGGGTACACAACAAAGGACGGACAGGTGCACAGGGGCATCCTCATCCATGAGGCTCCGCCTGTCGTCACCGAGACGCTCGTGAAGAGAGGGTACAGCCTCACGCTGATGAGCGCCGGGATGTTGGTGAATAAATTTTAAGGAAGAGAGGAGATGAGCAGATGGCAAGACAGGCAAAGCTGACGCCGTTCGGCGTAAAGGTAAGGAAGAAGCTCATTGACAGGAACATGACGCAGGTCGAGCTCGCTGCTCTGATCGGGTGCAACAAGCAGTACCTGTACAAGATACTGTGCGGAGAGAGAAGCGGCAGGAAGTACATCGAGGACATCTCGAGGATACTGGACATCAAGGCAGCATGAGGGGGGTGAGAAGGTTGGCTGAATACGTTACCCTGAGCGAGGCCGCCGAGCTCGAGGGAGTGAAATATAAGACAATGGCGCAGAGATTATCCCGGAAACCTCAGGACTTCACGACGAAGACGGTGAAGGCGGAGGCCGGGGGCAAGGACACGGTGCTCGTGAACGTGGCGTCCCTGTCCAAGCAGGCGAGGAACGCATGGAAGGAGAGGCAGAAGCTCCGGGAACTTTCCGGGGGAAATCTTTCCGGGGAGGCGGAGGCTCCGGCAGAGCCGGAGAGGCCGTGGTATGTGGACTGCGACGTGGACTGGTTCATCGAGAACTACAAGGACAGGTACTACAGGGCGATCGAGCTCGGGAACGTAGTCAGGGAGTTCCTGCAGTACGACGAGGGAGACCGGACGAAGTTTGCGGAAGAGTTCGCCCGGAAGCACCTCGGCAGGGGACAGCGGACGATCTACCGATACACGAAGGCATACCTCGAGGCGTGCGCGTGGGTGGACAAGATGGCAAAGGAAGGGGGCGTCAGCCTCGAGTTCATGAAAGTCCTGTGCCTGTGCCGCAAGCCGAAGGAGACGGGCACCTTCCCCTCGATCAGGCCGGAAGTGAAGCAGGTGATCAAGAACATCTGGTTCAACGAAGACTTCGCGAGGAACCAGGGGACGGGCGAGATGCTCTACGAGAAGCTGAACCTCGTGGCGAACATGAACAAGTGGGAGAAGATACCGTCCTACCAGACAGTGATGAGGTACATCAACTACCTGATGGAGGACGAGAACATGCGGAACGCCTACTTCCTCGCGTCGAAGGGCATGAGGGAGTACAAGAACAGGGCTATGGTCAAGGGCAGCCGCGACACGAGCGGGCTGCAGGTCATGCAGATCGTCATGGGCGACGAGCATACCTTCGACTGTTGGGTCAGCTACAGGCAGCCGAACGGGAAGGTGACGGCGATCAAGCCGAAGCTCGTGGCGTGGGTGGACATGAGGAGCCGGGTCATCCTCGGGGACATGATCTGCAAGGATGCCAACTCCGACATCCTGAAGCAGAGCCTTCTGAAGATGATCTACTCCGAGCCGGGCGGCGTGCCGGAGTTCCTCTATATCGACAACGGCAAGGACTACACGGCGAAAACGATGACGGGCAGGGACAGGAACGACCGCTCCGGCATGGACTTTGACAACGAGACGAAGGGCTTCTACAAGTCCATCGGCATCAGGGACGACCACAGGGCGCTCCCGTATGAGCCGTGGAGCAAGGGGCAGATCGAGCGGTTCTTCGGTACGGTGTGCAACAGGTTCACGCGGTGGATGAAGTCCTACACGGGCACACTGACGGGCTCCAAGACGTCGGACAAGATCGACAAGGACATCAAAAGGATGCTCGAGAAGGGCGAGCTGCTGACGATGGAGGAGTTCTATGAGAAGTGGCACGCATGGCTGACGGACGTCTACCTGCACACGAACCACGCCGGGCTGAAGAAGATGGGCGAGACCTACACGAAGCCGTATGACTGCTTCGTGAACGAGGACAGGTACCGCAAGGCGGCACCGCCGAAGTCCTACTGCACGATGCTCATGATGAAGTCGGACAACGTGCTCGCCCGGAACATCGGCATCGTCCGGAACGGGTACGAGTACCGGGCGGACGAGCTGTGCGACTACATAGGGCGCAAGGTCGACATCAAGTACGACCCGGACGACATGGCTGTGCTGTACGTCTTCGACCGGAACGGGAAGCGCATCTGCGAGGCGAGATGTCAGGAGCTCCTGCAGGTGGCTCCAAAGGTGTCGCAGAAAGCCCTCGAGGAACACCTGAAGATGCAGAAGAGGCAGCAGAAGAGAGACCGCGAGAGACTGGAAGAGGCCCGCAGGCCGTTCGAGGAGATCAACGACGAGTACATCGGGTTTTCGGATACGGCAGGCGGCATCGACCTGATGGTCGAGGCAAAGAAGCCGGAGCCGGGCAAGGTGATCGCACTCCCGGCAGACCGCACCTATCAGCAGGGCTTCCGGGCGGAAAAGCGCGACGACGAGGAGGCGGAGAGCAGCTACATCGGCAAGCGCGGGGAAGCGGCACTGAAGCGGCTCCGGGCAATGGGGAGCTGATCACATGGGAGTTATTGAGTGGGCGGCAGCCGTGGCGCTGATCGCGGTGAGCATCCCTTTGATGTGTCTGGACATCCTGCTCCTGATCGCAACGGCGGCAGGGACGGACAGGGAAAACAATGGTTAATGAACGAAAGGAAGGTTAAGAGATGGAAGCATTGAACACTTACACAGCAGTGAAGAGCCTTGCGGAGCAGATGAACGAGAGGCTCGCGGAGATGAAGATGACGAAGGCGGAGGCGGCGATACGGATGAACTACTCACGCGCCGCGCTCAGCAGGTACCTGAACGGGAAGTATGAGAGCAACGCGACGGAGCTTGAGAAGAAGATCGCGGAGTTCCTCGAGGAGACCGGGGGCGTGGAGGGGGCAGCCGCGCAGGGGAATCAGGCGGCAGGCGGCATCCGCAGGAAGACCGAGTATTTTGAGTCCCGGGACTACGTCCAGACGATCGGCGTCTGCCAGATGTGCCAGGAACAGCAGGGTCTCGGCATCATCGTCGGGAAGTCCGGCTTCGGGAAGACGCACACGCTGAAGAGCTACGCGAAGCTGCCGAGGGTGGCGTACATCGAGTGCGACGACACGATGGCATGCCGCGACCTCGTGGAAGCGATCGAACAGGAGCTCGGCATCCCGCGGGGCTACGGCGGGACGACGTGGAGCCGGGTGAACCGCATCCGGGAGTTCTTCAACACGAACGAGGGATACCTGCTGATCATCGACGAGGCGGACAAGCTCATCAGCAAGTACACACAGAAGAAAATGGAGATTCTCCGGGGCATCTATGACCAGTCCGACGTCGGCATCGTGATCGCCGGGGAGCTGAAGCTCGAGGCGGAGATCAAGGGGAGCCTCGCCCGGTTCGCGAACCGCATGGACTTCTATTACAAGCTCCGGGGGCTGACGAAGCAGGAGGTCGTTGACTATCTGGAAGGCTTCGAGGTGGACGAGGCGGCGCTCGGGGAGTTCATCAGCCGGGCGACCAACTCACAGAACGGATGCTTCCGTCTGCTCGACCGGACACTGAACAATGTCATCCGCATCCTGAAGGAGCGCGGCGAGACAAAGATGACGCTGAAGGTTTTGAGCGAGGCGTCCAACATGATGATGCTGTAGGAGGTGGAAGAGATGAAGAGACTTGAGATCATGGTATCCGGGGAGAAAGAGAACGAGATGGCAAGGAAGATCATGCAGGCGGCGTATCAGGTGATGGAGAAATACGATTACGAGGCCGCATCCGTGAGCATGAGGGGCACGCCGCAGGACGGCGAGATCAAGATACCGGAGTTCGTGCAGGCAGGGCGTCCGGCAAGGATGGTTGTCAGAAGGAGGGTGTGAGATGGCAGCAGCAAAGGATACCAAGCCGATGATCAAGAAGCTGTGGGGAATCGCGAAGTGCCCGGAGCTGAAGCTCTCGGACGACGAGCTGCACCTGATCGTCACAAAGTACACGGGGAAGGGGAGCATCCGCGACCTGAACGCCCGGGAGCTTGCGACCTGCATCCGGGAGGTCGGGAAGCTGAGGGACTCCGCGAGGAAGGACTCCGGACAGAAGAGGTGGGGCGGGAACCCTGCCACGGAGAACCAGAGGAAGAAAATATACAGGCTCACACAGGAGCTCGGGTGGGACAAGCCCGCGAGGGTGAACGGACTCGCCGAGAGGATGTTCAAATGCTCCCGGGTAGAGTGGCTGAGCTATCAGCAGTGCTCAAAGCTGATCGAGGCGCTGAAGAAGATGCTCGAGCGGAAGGAGGCGGAGAAGGATGCGGGACTGCACGCTGACGATGCGGGTGGCCGATGACGAGATCACCTTCGAGGGCAGGGACATCAGCTTCGAGGAGCTTGCCGCGATGACGGGCTTCCTGCAGGTGTTCGTAGGCACAGAGGCGGTCAGGAGGGGCGCGGACATCGAGGACACAAAGGACAGGCTGCTCGACATCCACCTGACGGCGATGCAGGAGCTCGACCGTCTCCACCGGGAGGGCGGGTACGCCGCGGACGGGCAGGAAGGGGGCTGACATGGCAAAGAAGAAGCGCATGACCAACCGCGAGAAGGACGAGAGGGCAAGGCTCAAAAAGGAGCTGCAGGCGAAGGGCGTCATCGCGCCGGACAAGCCGAGGCTGAACAGGAACAGGTTCATCGAGGAGGCGATGGCGGAGTGGGACGCGAGGGACAGGGAGTGCCTGATCTGGGACTACTACCTGCTCGAAGCGGTCTCCGTCATGCTCGGGAAAAGCGAGCGCCGATCGACGAGGGCGTCCCCTGAGGCCGTAGGGGTCGCGAAGGTGCTGAAGACGGCCATCCGGCTGCGGGAGTTCCATGAGGGGCTCCGGGAAAAGGGACAGAAGGAATACAGACTCACCGAGATGTACGACTACATCCGGGACATTACGGAAGCATGAGAAGGAGGAAAGGACATGGAAAGAGCCTACAAGAAAATGACGAGCCACGGCTCTATCAACGTGCCCGTCGCGATGCGGCGGAGCCTCGCCATCGAGCCGAAGGACGCGATGGTCGTGGAGGAGAAGGACGGGAAGATCATCATATCCCCGTACAACGTCCGCTGCCAGTTCTGCGGAACCACGGACGGGGTCGGGAGCTTCTACGGGAAGGGAATCTGCCCGGACTGCGCAAGGAAAGCCTATGAGGGGCTGAAGGGAGGGAGGCTGTGATGAAGGCGAAGGAGATGACCACCCGGCAGCTCATCGGCGAGTGCATCCGGCTCGACCGGGAGCGGAAGCAGGTGAACGCGTCGCTCAACTCGTACAAGGCAGAGCTGCAGGCGAGGGGGCTCGCGGAGATGGAAGACCACAACGTCCGGTTCGTGAAGTATTACGGGGAGAACGGCACCGCCTCGGTGGCGGATGCCATGAGCCTCGACATCATCGCGCCGGACAAGCTGCAGGCCGCGGTCGGGAGCGGCATCTGGGATACGAAGGTCAAGACCGAGGTCTCGGCGAAGTACAAGTGCGACGCCAAGTTCGAGCGGATGCTGAAGGCGGTGTTCATGGGGGACTACACCTTCGAGATGAGCCTCGAGGAGTTCCTCGACGAGATGCCGATGCAGCCGGACGCGAAACAGAAGAAGCTGCTCCTCAGGAAGCTGAAGGGCGACTTCGAGAAGGACAGGGAGACCCTGCGGTCGGTACTGGTTCCGGAGGGGGAGGAGCCCCCTGACTTCGATGTGGAGCTCTGGTACATCTACAAGATCAAGAACGCGGAGCTCATCCGCCTCTTCCTTCCGGAGGAAGGACTGGACGGGACACTGGAAGCCATCAGGAAGAGCATCATCGTGGACACGAAGACGTCGATCACGATCGACTATGACAGCGAGAAGGAGGAATGAGCATGTCAGAGAAGAAGAGAATCCTCAGCGAGGCGACGAAGGACATGACTGGGGAGCAGCTTGCCGGGCTGCAGGAGAAGGTCGCAAACATGAGCCCGGAGGAGCTCCGGGAGTTCAGGAACAGCCACGACCCTGACGAGATGGGGTTCTGGGGAGAGGAGAGTGTGGACGAATGAGCACATTGAAGATCAACAGGCTGCTGACGCCGTACAACTTCAACGACCGGAACGACACCGGGCGCATCCGGTACATCGTCATCCATTACGTCGGGGCGCTCGGGGGAGCGGAGGCGAACTGCAAGTATTACGCGTCCCAGTACATCGGGGCGTCCGCCCACTACTTCGTCGGGTTTGCCGGCGAGATATGGCAGTCCGTGGAGGACGGCGACGTGGCGTGGCACTGCGGGGCGAAGTCCTACAAACACCCGGAGTGCAGGAACAGCAACTCCATCGGCATCGAACTGTGCGTCCGCTGCAAGGGCAGCCAGTCCGCGGAGAGCCGGGACTGGTACTTCGAGCAGGCGACCGTCGACGCGGCGATCGAGCTGACAAGGCAGCTCATGGAGAAGTACGGCGTGAGCGCAGACCACGTCATCCGGCACTACGACGTCACCGGGAAGATATGCCCGAACCCTTACGTCTACAACCACACGAAGCACACGTGGGACGCCTTCAAGGCCGCGATCGCGAAGAAGGCAGCCGCGGGCACGTCCGGGATGACCAAGATCACCGGGAAGGCAAAGGCGACGGCGGCACAGATGGAAGCCTACATCCGGGCGAAGAACCCGAAGGTTGCAAAGAGCGTGATCGGGATGCTGCCGCTGTACCTTTCCGAGGGGGCTGCGGAGAACATCCGCGGGGACATCGCCTTCGCGCAGTCCTGCCTCGAGACCGGGAACTTCGGGTTCTCCGGGAGCGCGGTGACCTTAGACCAGAACAACTTCTGCGGCATGGGCGTCACGGAGAACGGGATGAAAGGCAACAGCTTCGCGACGCCTCAGCTCGGCATCCGGGCGCAGATACAGCACCTGAAGGCATACGCGAACACGGCGGCGCTGAAGCAGGAATGTGTCGACCCGCGGTTCAGCTATGTGACGAGGGGGTGCGCCCCGTATGTGGAGCAGCTCGGCATACAGGAGAACCCGAAGGGCAAGGGATGGGCGTCCGGGGCAGGGTACGGCTCCAAGATACTGACCATCCTGAAGAACATCCTCGCGTCTGGGGGAGATGGCACGAAACAGCCGGAGAAACAGCCGGAGAAGGAACCGGAGAAGCCGGCTGCAGGCAGCGCGTCCGTCCCGTATCTGGTCACGACGACCTGCGACGTGCTGAACATCCGGAAGAAGCCGACGGCGTCGAGCGGGATCACCGGGAAGATCAGCGAGAAGGCCGGGCACAAGAAGCAGTACACGATCGTCGAGGAGAAGGACGGATGGGGCAGGCTGAAGTCCGGAGCCGGGTGGATAAGCCTCTCCTATACGGAGAAAGCCCCCGGGCAGGCCGCGAAGGGCGCGTCCGTCCCGTATCTGGTCACGACGACCTGCGACGTGCTGCGCATCCGGAAGAAGCCGACGACGTCGAGCGCGGTGACCGGGCGCATCAGCGAGGAGGCCGGGCACAAGAAGCAGTACACGATCGTCGAGGAGAAGGACGGATGGGGCAGGCTGAAGTCCGGAGCCGGATGGATAAGCCTCGCATACACGAAGAAGGTCTCCTGACGGAAAGGGGGGCAGACCATGAACTTAGACGGACTGACAATGGAACTGATCAAAGAGACCACGCTCGAGGACATCTCCGAGAGCTACCGGGAGGTCGTGGAGATCATAGGGATAGACAAGTTCATCGAGCTGTCTGCCTATGCGAGGGGGGACGAGCTGTACTTCCCGAAGGTAGAGAACATCATAGCGCCTGCCCGGAACCGGAGGATTAAGAAGGAGTGGAACGGATACAACACGAAGGAGCTTGCGGACAAATACAACCTGACGACGAAGCAGATCGGGAACATCCTGAAGGATGAGCCCTTCATCGGGCAGATGACGATAGACGACCTGCTCGCCGCGCAGGGCGGGTAAATTCCGGAAATACTTCCCCTAAAGGGTCTCAGGAGAAAGCACTATCATAAGAGCATGTACTTAGTACATGCTCTTATTTTTACGCTCACGTCATTCTCAAAATTATCGACAAAAAGGAGTGGTCAGCATGACGAACATCATCACAGACACGACACAGATCATCGCCTTCATCGGCATCATGGCGTTTATCGTCTCGGTGATCACGGAGGCGGTCAAGAGATGGGAATGGTTTGACAAAAAGGTGCCGACGGCGCTGACGGTCATCATCCTGTCCCTCGTCCTCTGCCCGGTCTGCATGTTGGGGCTTTTGAGCTACTACAACATGCCGATCGAGTGGTTCACGGTCTTCGCGTCCTTCATTGCGGCGTTCATAGTGGCGCTCGTGGCGATGGACGGATGGGAGAGAGTGTCCGAACTGGCAGAGAGACTCATCAGGAAATAACACGGCGGAGCATTTATGGATTATGTAATCACTTTTTCGGACGTGATGGCAGCCGTGATCACCCTCGGGATAGGGGTCTTAGGATTCTTCATCAAAGGGTGGTTCTCGAGCCTGCGGTCGCAGTCCGAGAAGATCGAAAAGAAGATCGACGAGAATGACAGGAAAGTAAATGAGAGGATTGACAAATTGGAGCAGAGGACGGACGAGGAGATCGCCGGGCTGAAGAAGGAGCTCAAGGACATCGAGAAGGACTTCCCGATCGTCTACGTCCAGAGGGATGACTTCTTCCGCTCCATGAACAGTGTGGAGAGCCAGATGAAGGACATCAACGCCAAGATCGACAGGCTCCTCATGCAGAGCAAATAGCAGGGCAAGAAGGTGAACGAAAATGAACGACTTAGAGAAAGCAGAGATTCAGCGGAACAAGGCTATTCGGGGGTACATCATCAGGTGCCTCGTGAAGGGCTACAACAACACAGTCCTGACAAGGCAGCTTTCCAACGCGATGATCGCGGACGGGCTCGTCATATCCCCGGACATCAGCAAGTACCTCGACTATCTTCAGGGAGCAGGGTACATCGAGTTCACGAATGAGAAGGTCAACGCCTACACGGCCTACGCGAACGATGCGGTCATCAAGCTCACCAAGGACGGCGTCGACCTTGCGGAGGGCACGATCGACGACAACGGGGTCGATATCTGATGGGCGCGAAGCAGCGGATATCATCCAAGATCGACGAGCTCCCTGAAGAGCTGAGGGTCAGGGTGGACGTGCTCCTCGCGGACACGTCCAACACCTACGAGAGCATCAGCGCCTTCCTGAAGGAGGAAGGGTACGAGATATCGAAGTCGAGCGTCGGGAGGTACGCGCTCCGGACACAGAAGACGATGCAGCGCCTGCTCGAGGCGCAGGCGCAGACCGACCGCCTCATACAGGTCATGAAGGAGAACCCGGAAGAGGACTACACGGAAGCCGCGATCATGATGACCATGAACGGGCTCGTGAACCGGATGGCGACGGCGGAGGAAGAGTGGGACAGGATGCCGCTTGACAAGGCAGGCAGGCTGATCGCGTCCCTGTCCCGGACGAAGGTCTATAAGGACAAGGTGAAGCAGGAAATGAGGAGGAAGGCCGACACCGCGCTGAAGCAGGCAGAGGCGGAACTCCTGAAGCTGATCGGGCAGGATGAGGACTCGAAGCGGAAGCTTAAGGAAATCCTGATCAGCGTGAAGGAACGGATGGTACAGGATGATTGACATTGATGAATGGCTCCGGGAGCTTGACGAAGAAGACCTCGAAGCAAAGAACAATGAAGACTACCAGAGGCAGCTCTTCGGGGAATACGTGCTCCGGGGGGACGACCACATGGAGGAACGGACACAACTGAACAGGAGGTTCCGGGACGGCGAGCCCGTCACGGGGGAGCGGGGGCTGAGGAAGCAGCTTGCGGCGTTCGACCTGTCCTACTTCGGCAGGGCATACCTTCCGCACTACTTCGTCCGGAAGTCCCCGCGTTTCCATGAGGAGCTCGACGGGATATGGAGCCGCGGCGTCATGAAGGGCAGGAACCCGGAGAGGGAAGCGAAGGCCATCTCGAGGGAGAAGGGCTCCCGGAACGTGGTGGCCGCGCCCCGGGGGCATGCGAAGTCGACGAACTTCACCTTCAAGGACTCGCTGCACGCCATCCTGTACATGTACAAGCACTACATCCTCATCCTGTCGGACTCTTCCGACCAGGCGGAGGGGTTCCTCGAGGACATCAAGACAGAGATCGAGGAGAACGGAAACATCCTTGCGGACTTCGGCGCCCTGAAGGGCGAGAAGGCGTGGAGGACGGGCGTCATCCTGACGAAGACCGACATCAAGGTGGAGGCGATCGGCTCCGGGAAGAAGGTCAGGGGGCGGAGGCACAGGAACTGGCGGCCTGACCTCATCGTCCTTGACGACATAGAGAACGACGAGAACGTCAACACGCCGGAACAGAGGCGCAAGCTGAAGAACTGGTTTGACAAGGCCGTATCGAAGGCAGGGGACACCTACACGGACATCATGTACATCGGGACTATCCTGCACTATGACTCGCTTCTGTCGAACGCGCTGAAGAACCCGAGGTACCGGGCGAAGACCTACCGGGCAGTGATCAGCTTCGCCGAGAACCGGGCGCTCTGGGAAGAATGGGAAGCGATCTACACGAACCTGTTCAACGAGCAGCACGAGGAGAACGCCCGGTCATTCTACGAGGCGCACGAGGAGGAGATGCTCGCCGGGGCGGAGGTGCTCTGGGAGGAGAAGCTTTCCTACTACGACCTCATGGAGATCAGGGTCGCGGAGGGCGAGGCGTCCTTCAACAGCGAGCTGCAGAACGACCCGATCGACCCGGACAACGCCACGTTCAACGCGGAGTGGTTCGACTACTACGAGCCGGAGCTGATGGACTGGAAGAACCCGGACTACATCTTCGTCGGCGCGAACGACCCGTCGCTCGGCAAGAACAAGAAGTCGGACACGAGCTCGATCATCGCCCTCGCCCTGTCGCTGTCGACCGGGTACATGTACGTCGTGGAAGGGTCGGTCGAGAAGCGCAAGCCGGACGTGATCATCGACGACGTGATCGAGATGTCAAAGCGCCTGAAGAGGGACTACCGCAAGGGCTTCTACAAGTTCGGGGTCGAGACGGTTCAGTTCCAGTATTTCTTCAAGGACGTGATGGCGGCGAGGTCAGCCAAGGAGGGCGAGTACATCCCGATCGAGGAGATACAGAGCTCGGTCAACAAGCAGCTCCGCATCGAGTCGCTGCAGCCCCTGATCAAGAACAGGTACCTGAAGTTCAACCGGGAGCACAAGGCGCTCCTGAAGCAGCTCGAGGAGTTCCCTATGGGGCGGAACGACGACGCGCCGGACGGCCTGCAGATGGCCGTACAGGTCGCGCAGGCGATCAAGGCGGTGGCGGCGAAGCCGAGCTACAGGACGGTCATCCGGAGGAAGTTCCGGATGGGGAAAGGTGCCTATTAGGAGGTGTGACAGGTGGCAAGGAAGAAGAAGGGAAGGAAGCCGCAGGAAGCCCCGGGCTTCAATCCCAAGACGGACACAGGAAAATTCCGTCCGGTCACCGCCCGGGTGGCGGTGGGGGACGTCAACGATAAATACTCAGAATACCCGTCGAACGGGCTGACGCCGAGGAAGCTCGCCCGGATATTCCGGCAGGCGGACGAGGGCGACGTCAAGGCTCAGATGGAGCTCTACGAGGAGATGGAGAGCAAGGACACGCACCTCTTCTCGCAGATGCAGACGCGCAAGCTGGCCGTGACCGGGCTCGACTGGGAGGTGCAGCCGTTCTCGAAGGACGAGCGGGACAAGGTGATCGCGGATTTTGTGGACGAGCAGCTCAAGGCGATCGAGAACTTCGACGAGGTGCTGACCGACATGCTCGACGCGATCGGCAAGGGCATCAGCATCATGGAGCTGATCTGGGGCGTGGAAGACGGGATGAACGTGATCGAGGACATCCAGTACGTCCACCCGAAGAAGCTGATCTGGGACTCCCGGACGGATGAGATGCTGATATGCACGAAGGACTTCCCCGCGGGCGTAAGCCTTCCGGGCAACAAGTTCGCGGTGCACAAGTACAAGGCAAAATCCGGGCACCCGAGCAAGGCAGGCGTGCTCCGGGTCGTCTCGTGGATGTACCTGTTCAAAAATTACGACATCAAGGACTGGGTGAGTTTCTGCGAGGTCTTCGGGATGCCGCTGAGGCTCGGGAAGTATGACGCATCGGCGTCAGAGGAAGACAAGAAGCAGCTCATGGAGGCGATCGTCAGCCTCGGGACGGATGCCGCGGGCATCGTCCCGACTTCCACGATGATCGAGTTCATCGAGTCCCAGAAGACGACGAGCGTCGAGATATACGAGCGGCTCGCGCGCTACTGCGACGAGCAGATCAGCAAGGCCGTCCTCGGCCAGACGCTGACATCGGACAGCGGCGGCGGCTCCTACGCGCAGTCCAAGACACACAACGACGTCAGGCACGACCTGACCGTGGCGGACGCGAAAGCCCTCGCGGTAACCATCCGCAGGGACATCATCCGCCCGCTCGTGGAGTTCAACTTCGGCATGGAGGCGGACATCCCGTTCTTCACGTTCGACTGCCACGAGGTCGAGGACATGAAGGAGACCGTCGAGATATACCGGACGCTCGCCTGCGACATGGGTCTGTCCATCCCGGCAAGCCATGTGTACAAAAAGTTCAGCATCCCGGAGCCGGAGGACGGGGAAGAGGTGCTGAAGCCGAACATGGTCACAAGGACGCATCAGCTCGGGACGCCGCAGGAAGGCAGCGAGGAGCTGAAGCTGAAGGACGGGGACAGCCCGGAGCAGGGGCACATCGACGGCATCGTCGCGGCATCCGAGAAGAACGCGGAGAGGATATTCGGCGAGATGGTGAAGCCGATCTTCGCGCTGATCGACGGGGCGGACGACATGGCGGAGCTGAAGGAAAAGGTGAAGGACGGGGCGGTGCTGAAGCAGCTCTACGAGGAGATGGACTCCCCTGAGCTGTCCGACCTGCTCCATCAGGGCATCTACCTGTCGCAGCTCATAGGGAGGACGATGGACTGATGGGCGGCGTGACCTACGGGCTCACCCGGGACTTCGTGTTCCGGGATGCCGTGAAGTTCCTGAAGGGCAGGAAGGCTCTTGCGAAGGAGGAATACGACCTTCTCGACAGCGAAGCGAGGGCGAGGGCGTTCACGGTCTCCGGATACACGAGCCTCGAGGTGCTGCAGGAGTTCCTCGACTGCCTGCAGGAAGCAGCGAAAGAGGGGAAGACGAAGGAACAGTTCCGTCAGGAGATGAACAGCTTCCTTGAAGACCGCGGCTATGAGGCGGTCAATCCGTGGAAGAGCGACAACATCTTCAGGACGAACATGCAGACGGCTTTCAACGCCGGACACTACAGGAGCATGACGGACGCGGCCACAAAGAAGATGCGGCCATATTGGAGGTACCGGACAGCCGGGGACGGGAATGTCAGGGAGTCCCACGCAGTGATGGAGGGCAGGGTATTCCCTGCGGACGACCCGGTCTGGGACGTCTGGTACCCGCCGAACGGCTTCCGCTGCAGGTGCATGGTGGTCAGCCTGACGAAGGCGCAGGTCGAGCGGATGGGGCTGCAGGTCGAGACGGAGGCTCCGTACACCGTGGACTACGAAACGGGGGAGATCATGTATGCAAAACCTGACAAGGGCTTCTCCGGGAACCCTGCAAAGAGCATGTGGAAGCCTGACATGTCCGGCTTCTCCCCGGAACTGAAGAAACTGTTCAGAGACCGGGGGAAGAAGGAGGCATGAGGGCAAAGCCCTGAGAGCGCCGCAGAGCGCTCCGAGGGGTGCCGGGCGGGGGAATTTACCCGCAAAGGCACGAAAGGGCGTTATAACGCGTGATAACGCGGTCAAAACGGCAGGAAAAGAGGCGAGATAAGTGTCAGCAACAATCATATGCGCCGCGGTCGACGTTTCAGGGGTGCCGCAGGAGATCAAGATACTGCCCCTCGGGCAGGTGCACAGCCGGAAAGGGGACTTCCTCGTGGATGACGAGAGCTTCGAGCTCATCCGGAGGCAGTTCAAGGACAGGCGGCTCGATATCGTGATCGACTATGAGCACCAGACGCTCCGCGACGTGCAGGCTCCTGCAGGCGGATGGATAAAGGACATCTACAAAGGCGAGGACGCGATCTGCGCGAAGGTGGAATGGACGCCGAAGGCCGAGGAGTACCTGAAGAACAAGGAATACAGATACCTGTCGCCCGTCGTGATCGTGCGCAAGGCGGACAGGAAGGCCACCGGGCTGCACTCGGCGGCACTGACAAACACACCTGCTATCGACGGGATGTTCGCGATCGTGAACTCTCTCGATATAGATGACAAAAACAAGGAGGAATCAAAGATGGATTTGAAGGAAATTGCAAAACTGCTCGGGCTTCCGGAAACTGCCACGGAGGAAGAGGTCAGGAAAGCCCTGCAGGACATCCCAAAGGCAGAGCCGAAGGCACTGGAAGACGGAGCGGACGGCGAGGCGGCAGCATGCTCCGTGAAAGCGGCAGACCCGACCATCCTCAGCATGCTCGGCCTGAAGAACGACGCCAAGGTGGACGACGTGGCGGCGTGCATCATGGCTCTGAAGGCAGGCGGGACGGACGTGCAGAAGGAAGTTCTGTCCCTGAAGGAGAAGCTGCAGAAGCGCGAAGCGGAGGACGCGGTCGAGGGAGCCCTGAAGGCGGGCAAGATCGCGGCGGCACAGAAGCCGTGGGCGATGGCATACGCGCTGAAAGACCCGGAGGGCTTTGGCAGCTTCGTGGAGAAGGCTCCCGCGGTGGTGCCTCAGGGCGCGATGGAGCTCAAAGACGCGCCGGAGAAGGAGCTGCCCGAGGACGACTTCACGCTTCAGGTGCTGAAGAACTGCGGCATCAGCTCCGAAGATGCCATGAAGTATATCGGAAAGGGGGAATAGGCCATGATAAGGACTGGAAACGAAAGAACAGGCAGCGCGAACATCACTGTCCCCGTGGCGGCATCGACCGTCCTGAAGGAGAACACGATCGCCGTGATCAACGAGAGCGGCTACGCGGCACCGGGCTCCAAGGCGGAGAACCTGACCGCCGCAGGGCGCGTCGAAGCCCCTGCTGACAACAGCTCCGGGGCGGACGGGGACGTCAGCGCGGAGATCAGGCGCGGCGTGTTCGTGTGGGACAATGACGGGAGCATCAACAAGACGCACATCCTGAAGCCCTGCTACATCGCAGGCGAGACGAGCGTGACGATCACGAAGGACGGCGCGAGCCCGGCAGGCATCATCCTCGCGGTGGAGCCGGACGGGGTCACGGTGGACATGACACACTACATCCCGGCAGAGGCGTCGGAAGCAGTATAAGAAGGAGGGAAAACACAATGGTAATCAATCAGGCAGCGCTCCGGGCACTGGGAATCAGCTACTCGACAGCGTACCAGAAGGCATTTGACGAAGTGCCTGCAGACTACAAGGAGCTTGCGACGACCGTCCCGAGCTCCACATCGGAGCAGACCTACGCGTGGCTCGGGCAGATGCCGGAGCTGAAGGAATGGGTGGGCGAGCGTGAGGTGCAGAGCATCTCCGCATACGGCTACACCATCCGGAACAAGAAGTTTGAAATGACGATCGGCGTCAAGAGGGACGCGATCGAGGACGACCAGTACGGCGCTTACACACCGCTCTTCGGCAACATGGGAATCGCGGCAGCGCAGCATCCGGGGAACCTGATCTACGATGCGATGATGGAAGGGTTCACGAACCTGTGCTATGACGGCAAGGCGTTCTTTGCGGAAGACCATAAGCTCGGGGAGAAGACCTACAGCAACAAGGGCAAGGACGAGCTCACTGCCGAGTCATTCGAGGCGGCGAGGGCGGCGATCATGAGCATCTGCGGCGACAAGGGCAAGAGCCTGAAGCTCATCCCGGACGTCCTCGTGGTCTCCCCGGCCAAGGAGAAGACGGCGAGGCTGATCTTAGAGGCGGAGCTGATTGACGGCACGACCAACGTCAACAGGGGGCTCGCAAAGGTGAAGGTAGCGCCCGAGCTTGCGGAACACCCGGACTACTGGTTCCTGCTGTGCACCAACAGGCCGCTGAAGCCGTTCATCTTTCAGGAGCGCAAGAAGATCAAGTTCGTGTCGCTGACCAACGAGCACGACGAGAACGTGTTCATGCGCGACGAGTATGTATACGGGGCGGACGGGAGAAGCAATGCAGGATACGGCTTCTGGCAGATGGCATACGGCAGCACCGGGGAGACAAAAGCCAAGGGCTAAGGAAGGAGGGCGACCGGGATGTACTGTACTTCCGAGGAAGTGCTTGAGATGATCAAAGAGGACATGATGGGCGTCATCATCGGGGATGAATATATCGAGGATGAGGAAGAGCGCCGCAGGCGGATGACGGAGCTTGCCGACGCTGCCGTGGCGGATGCCTGCGCCGAGATCGACGGGTACCTCGCGAAGAGGTACAGCGTCCCGTTCACCCGGACGCCGAAGGTGCTGAACAAGTTCGCAAAGGACATCGCCGTATACAACCTCGTGTCGAGGACGGGCATCGACGAGGGCGAGAGGGAAAAGACCTACCTGACGCGCTACAATGCGGCGATCAGCTTCCTGCTCAACGTCGCGAAGGGCGTCATCGACATCGGCGCGAACGGGGAGGACGGCGGAGCCGGAGGGACGGAGCAGGCGGCAGCCAACGGCTTCAACATGAAATCTTCAGACAGGGTGTTCTCGAGAGGCAGCATGAAGGGATGGTGATGAGGTGTCATCCATCAGAGCCGAGCTCACAGGCGATACAGAAGCCCTCATCTCCCGCCTGAACAGACTCAGCCACATCGAGAAGACAGGGGTGTTCAATTCCATAGGCGAGGGGCTCCGGACATCCACGGTGGAACGGTTCGCCGAGGAGAAGAGCCCGGAAGGGGTCGGATGGACTCCATCCATACGCGCGCAGGAAGAGGGCGGCAAGACGCTGACCAAGACGACGGCACTCAAAACGAGCATCCGGTCAGAGGCGAGCGAGAGTGGTGTGGCGGTCGGTACCAACGACATCAGAGCAGCAACGCATCAATTCGGAGATGAGCGGACGATAAGAGCAAAGAACAAGAAATACCTCACATTCAAAGTGGGAGGGAAATGGCGGAGAGCTGCATCCGTCAATGTCAGCATACCGTCCCGCCCGTTCCTCGGTATCAGCCCGGAAGACGAGCAGGATATCAGGGAGAGCTTAGAGGAATTATTCGGGGAGTAGGACATGGTAGCAGAAAGACAGTACCTTATAGATGCCCTGAAAAAGTCGGGCATCAAGTCCCAGGTCTACACGACCATGAAGAAACTGAAAGCCGCGAACGAACCACATCTCGCCGCAGTCCTGCAGTCCGGGGAGGAGTTCGAGCGTTCCGGCTCGAAAAGAAATTTTGTAGACCAAGAGGGGCGGCGGAAACGCAGGACAAAACTCTGGAGCAGGGACACCAAGCTCCATGTGGTCATAGCAGACACGACCGACGAGAAAGTGGAGGAAATCCTCACGAGGTTCCTCACGATCATCGACAAGGGTCTCGCTGTGGACAGAAACTGGGTGAATATCGTCATCGGCAAGGCGGACTGGGTAGAAGAGGGTGACAGCATCCTGAAGGCGAAAGTCGCTGTACAGTTCGACGTGACCTTTGAAGGCGGTATATACAAAGACAGTGAGCTGATCGGGAAAGATATCACGGTCAGCTACAGCAAGGAGGGATAAGCATGTCAGAAAGAAACACCGCGTCTCTGAAGACGATCGAGGAGCTGAAGGAGGAGCACAGCGTCCCTGATGCAGTCTTCGAGGGCGTGAAAGCATCAATGAACTGGAAGGCCGGGCGGCAGGTGACCGGGGAGGAGTTCTCGGCGGCCTGCGACGAGTTCCGGAACGCGCCGATCAACGGGCGCGAGAGGAAGGAGGCGAAGGGATAATGTACGGAGAAGTAAACGTCAGCATTGAGGACGGCAACCTCGGGAGAAGCAACGCAACGGGCGGAACCGGGACACAGGTCAAGATAGGCATATCCGGGGTGAAGAGCTCCGTCCCCATCCTGATCACAGGCACCATGAACGCCAAGAAGATCAAGGAACGGCTCGGGAACTCCCCGCTCGCGGACGCCTGCATCGACTCGGTAGAGTATGGCGCGCAGTCCATCTACAACATCCCGGTAAAGGCCGGGACGGAGGGGAAAACGGGCGAGGTCACGAAGCAGGCGAAAGGAACCGGGACGTTTTCCGTGGAAGGCAAGCCGAACAACAACTACGACATCGTCGTGGTGATAGCCGACAAGGGCGAGTGCAATGAGGGGAGCTACAAGGTGTCCATTGACGGCGGGAAGACCTTTGACGAGGATGTGACCATCCCATTAGGCGGCAGCGTCGAGCTGTATGACACGGGTCTGACGCTGAAGTTCTCAGACGGGGAGGGCGGCACGAGCTTCGAGGAGGGCGACACGTTCAGCTTCAGCACGACCGCGCCGTCCATGAACAACGCCGACGTGATCACGGCGGTGGAGAGCCTGATCAACAGCAGCCTCTCGTTCGAGTACATCCATATCGTCGGGGCGAGCTCAAAGGCTCTGTGGGCTTCCCTTGCAACGCTCGCGCAGGACTTCGCGATCAAGTACAAGAGGCCGCTCTTTTTCATCTGCGAGGCGCGCGCCCCGCAGGCCGGGGAGACCGCGGACGAGTATGCCGCGGCGATGGTCGAGGAGCGCAAGGGCATCAACAGCTACTACATTCAGGTAGTCTGCAGCACAGAGCGCTACATCCGGATGGACGGCAGGGAGCAGGTGATCAACGGGGCAGGCATCATCGCCGGGCTGTACGGCAGGGCGAAGGAGTCCCAGAGCATCGGCGAGGTGAAGAGCTTCCCGATCTCGGAGGCGAAGCTGCTGCAGCTCCTTCCGGAAGGGATTGAAGACCACATCGCGACGCTTGACGCGGCGAAGTATGTGACGATCAGGAAGTATGTGAGCAAGGAGGACTACTACGTCACAAGCGCGAACATGATGAGCCCGGACGGGAGCGACTTCACCTACGCGGAGGACGTCAGAGTCCTGAACAGAATCGTGAAGGCGGTCAGGGCACAGGCTCTCAACGAGCTGCAGATCGAGATCGACCCGGACAATATCGAGACGGACGTGGCCGCGATCGAGAAGCAGCTTGAAATCCCGATCGACGACGCCGTCCGTGACAAGATCATCAGCCGGGGGAGCATTGAGATCGACACGGCGAACCTGAACATCCTTGTGGATGAGAATCTGAACATCCGGGCGTCGTGGGTGCCTATGGGGCACGTGAGGGAAATGAACATCACCTTCGCCGTGGAGAACCCGTTCGGAACGGCTGAGGCATAGGAAGGAGGGAGAATATCATGGCAAAGCAGCTCATCAACGGCAAGGTGTACGACTGGTCGAGCGTGACGATCAAAGCGTCCGGCATGGACAGCATCGAGCCGCAGGAAATCTCGTATGACGACGAGGAAGAGAACGAGCCGGTATACGGCAAGGGAGGGAAAATCCGGGGATATGGAACCGGGAACCAGAAGAACTCCGTGAAGCTCTCGCTCCTGCGCGAGGACTTCAACGAGATGTGCCGGGTGATCAAGTCCAAGGGATACAAGAGCTTTTATAAGTACGTAGTCCCGAAGATCACGGTATCCTATGCAGACACCGGGGCGGAAACCTGCACGGACACCCTGACGAACGTGAAGTTCTCAAAGCGCAGCTTCAAGGCGGCGCAGGGCGACAAGTCGATGAAGGTTGATCTGGACGGCGTGGCATACGGCGGCATCAAGATCAACGGACTGGACGCGTAACCATTCACAGAATAAATGACAAAATGGAGGTAATACCATGAACATGAAAGAAGAAGGCATCCTCACGGCAGAGGAAGAGGCGCTGTTTGCGGCAGCGCAGGAAGCACAGAAGGCAAAGGGCACCGACATCGAGGCGCTGAAGAGGCAGTATGCGGACAAGGGCGCGAAGGTGTACGTCGTGACCAACAGCGTGCAGATCGACGACGACACGGAAGAGGAGTTCGTCTACCTGTTCCGCAAGCCGAAGCCCGCATCCTACGACCGCTACGTGAAGCTGATCTCCAACTCGGCGAGCAAGGCGTCCAAGACCTTCGCCTTTGACAACATCGTCGAGGAGCAGAAGGAACAGCTCAGGGACGATCTGGAAGAATACCCGGCAATGGCGATCAGCCTTGCGGGCAAGCTCCTGAGCATGCTCGGACTGGCGGATATCACTACGGTAAAAAAACTGTAGAGGATGCAAAGGAGGAGTTCAGGAGCAGCTTCATCAGCTACGGGAAGATGGTGATATACAGCTACCTTCCCCGGGAACTTCTCCCGGAAAACTTTGAAGACCTGACCTTCGAGGAGTTCTATGGACTGTACGCACAGGCGGACTGTGCGAGGGAAATGAGGATAGAGGACATCGAGGTCGGTGTTGCGAAAGGCATTGCGGACAGTCTCGGAGACGAATGACACAAAAAAGGAATCCCCACAGCCGGGAGCTATGGGGATTCGGTACACCTCTAAAAGGTCTCTGAGGACAATTATATCACGAATTTAAGAAAAAGCAACAGGGAGGCGATTGCATGGGAATGGAATCCGTCTACAAGCTGTCCGTGATCGTCAACATGGTCGACAACCTCTCCGGCCAGATGTCCCAGATGCAGGGGAACGTGACCGGAGGCGTCAACAAGCTCAATTCAGCGTTCGGAACCATGCAGAAGGCAGGAGCGGCGATGGCAGGAGCCGGAGGCGCGATCACAGCCCTGTGCATGAAGACCGTGACATCCACCTTCGACACACAGAACGCCCTCGGGGAGCTCTCCTCACTGGGAGTCAAAGACCTGAAGGCGGTCGAGGCGGCGGCGAAGAGCTTCTCCGACACATGGGCAGGCACGAGCAAGGCCGACTTCATTACGGCATCCTATGATATCAAGTCAGGCATTGCGTCCCTGACGGACGAAGGGGTGGCGCAGTTCACCGAGCTTGCGGCACTCACGGGCAAGGCAACAAAATCAACGACAGAGGAGATGGGCTCCCTGTTCGCGACCGGGTACGGCATATACAAAGGCTTTTACGATGACATGTCAGACCTCGAGTTCGGCGAGATGTTCTCCGCGGGCATATCGACAGCAGTCAAGAACTACAAAACGTCCGGCTCGGAGATGGCGAGCGCGATCTCCGCACTGGGCGCTACGGCGACCAACTCAAACGTCCCGCTCGAGGAACAGCTCGCGATACTGGGACAACTGCAGACGACGATGTCAGGCTCGGAAGCGGCAACGAAGTACAAGTCCTTCCTGAACCAGGCGGCGAAGGCCGGGGAAGAGCTCGGACTGAAGTTTACAGACGCGAACAACCAGCTCCTTTCAACACCGGAGATACTTACCGTCCTGAAGAGCAAGTACGGCGACACGATCGACGCGATCGAAAAGCAGGAACTGAAAAAGGCGTTCGGTACGGACGAGGCGGTCGCGATGATCGACCTCTTATACAACAACGTGGAGACGCTCGACTCGGGCATCCAAGACCTGTCCTCGAGCATGAAGCAGGGGACGTCGGTCACGAAGGAGATGGCGTCCGCAATCAATAACACGCCGGAGCAGAAGTTCGAGGTCTTAAAGCAGCAGATACACAACAACGTCGAGGAGTTAGGGAACGGGCTGCTCCCTGCAGTCAACAGCACCCTCGACTCCATAAGCGGGCTTATATCAAAGGGCTCCGAGTGGATAAGCAACAATCAGGAACTCGTCACAACGATCATGAACATCGTGCTCAGGCTCGGCGTCTTTCTGTCGATAGCAGGGGCGGGCATCGCCCTGATCGGGACGCTCGGGAAGATCTTCCTGACGGCAAGGTCGGCGATCATGATGGTCAGGACGGCGGTCATGGGGATGAACACAGCGTTCCTCGCATCACCTGTCACGTGGGTCGTGTTGGCGATCGTGGGACTGGTCGCGGCGTTCGTCCTGCTATGGAACAAGTCGGAGGCGTTCCGCTCCTTCTGGATGAGCGTCTTTGAGCAGGTGAGGCAGGCCGTCTCGCAGGCATGGTCAGCGATACAGCCCGCACTGCAGCAGCTCGGACAGAAGCTTCAGGAACTATGGAAAGCGGCACAGCCAATCATAGAGGTCATGCAAAAGGTCGGCACTGTCGTCCTCGGGGTACTCGGCGGCATATTCGTCGGGGCGATTCAGGGCGTGATCTCGGCACTCGCTCCGCTCATCTCGGCATTTTCGCATCTGGTCGGTTTTGTGACCAACGTGGTCAAGGCGATCGTTTCGCTTTTCCGGGGCGATTTTTCCGGGGCGGTCGATTTTATCTCATCTGCGATAGATGAGCTTTGCGGCTTCTTTGAAGACGGGTTCAACGCGATCTTCTCGTTCGTAGAGAATTTTGCTTCAGGCTTCCTCGACGTGATCGGCAAGGCGCTTTCAGCGATCGGCATAGACGCGTCCGGGGCGATCTCAAAGATCAAGACCGTCTTCTCGAACGGACTCAACGCGGTGAAGGGATTCTGCAGCAACATCTTAGGGGCTGCGGCGTCCACCGTAAAGGAAAAACTGAACAACATGAAGACCGCCTACGAGCAGCACGGCGGCGGCATAAAGGGCGTGGCAGCGGCAGCGATCGAAGGGGTGAAAGGCTTCTACACGTCCGGATTCACCTTCATCGATAACCTGACAGGCGGGAAGCTCTCTGCGATCAAGGAGAAGTTTTCATCGAAAATGTCAGAGGTCGCATCCGCGGTACAGTCAGGGATGGCGGCGGCGAAAGACTATGCGAACACGCAGCTCTCGGCCATGAAAGCGTCTTACGACTCACACGGCGGAGGAATCCGCGGGGTAGTGGCGGCGACTATGACGGGCGTCCGCGGCACCTTCAGCACAGCCTACTCGGCGATCAATACGCTGACGGGCGGAAGATTGGAGAGCATCCGGTCAACGATCTCGTCAAAGATGGAGTCCGCGAAGGACAAGGTCAGCACAGCGCTCAGCAACGTCCAGAACTACTTCTCGACGAAGCTGTCCGCGGCAAGGACGACGGCGAGCACAGCCCTGAGCAACATCCAGAGTTCCTTCTCGACGAAGCTGTCCGCGGCAAGGACGACGGCGAGCACAGCCCTGAGCAACATCCAGAGTTCCTTCTCGACGAAGCTGTCCGCGGCAAGGACGACGGCGAGCACAGCCCTGAGCAACATCCAGAGTTCCTTCTCGACGAAGCTCTCGGCAGCGCGGTCGTCAGTGACGTCGGCACTGAGCAGCATCAAGAGCTCCTTCAGCTCACACCTTAACGCTGCGAAGTCGACGGTGACATCAATATTATCGGAGATCAAGTCAGCGTTTTCGTCTAAGTTAGAGGCGGCTCGCTCGGCGGTAGCCGGGGCTATATCAAAAATCAAGTCTCTGTTCAACTTCTCGTGGAGCCTTCCGAGCATCAAGCTCCCACACTTCAGCATCGAGGGCAGCTTCTCACTGACTCCCCCGAGCGTTCCGCACATCGCGGTGTCGTGGTACAAGGAAGGCGGCATCCTGAACTCGGCTACGATCTTCGGGGCATCCGGAGGCAGGCTGTTAGGAGGCGGAGAAGCAGGGGCAGAGGCAGTCCTTCCCCTGTCAGAGCTGTGGAAGAACATGAAGGAAATCGTCGCAAGCGTCGTCCGCGGTGAGAACGAGGAAGGCGGCGAGAACATGCAGCAGACAGGAGCGAGCATCACGAGCGCCCTGTCATCCAAGGCATCCACGGTCAAGAGGGAGAAGGAAAGCAAGACAACAAAAGAAACAACAACCACAACAACGGAACGATGGGGAACCCGGAACGGCAGCTACATCGGCACGATCAACTTCACGGTGGATATCAGCAAGATCAAAGACCTTCCTCTGCTCTACAAGCTGATCGACGAGCTGAAGGACGCGCAGAACCGGACAGACGTCCCCGTCACAGCATAAGGAGGTGAGAGGGGCGTGCTGTATGTAACTGACAAGGTCATAAAGCTCGGGGGTGTCTACATCGGAGGGGAAGTCACTGACGTCGAGATCACGGAAGGGGCGACCATCTACGAAGCGCAGGACGACAAGGGCAAGATCAAAAGCAGGCAGCCGAACGGATACGAGACGTCGAAGGTCATCGTCAACGTCCTGTTGGAAGAGACAAAGAGCGAGACCACGCTGCAGCAGATCGCGCGCATCCAGACGCTCTTCAAAGCCCACGGCCAGACCAAGGCGAAGCTCCTCTCGATCGTGAATGAGGACTGTGCGGCGCGCGGCATCTCGTCAGTGTACTTCAAGAGCTTCACGACGAAGAAGGTCATCTCGGAGAGCAAGCGCGTCGCGTCCCTCGAGCTGTGGGCTCCGACGGTCGGGACGGTCAAGGTCACGAAAAAAAAGAAGAGCTCGACGAAGAAGGCTTCAAAGAAGAAGAGCTCAAAGAAGAAGACCACAAAGAAGAAAAGCAAGAGCCCGGCCAAAGACACGAGGAAGACCTCGGCGGCCAAGAAGAAGGCAAAGTCACTCAAAGGGAGATAGGAGGCGGAGGCGGTGGAATACAAGAAGCTGACGTCTCCGGAGTTCCGGGTGACGGTCGGGGACTACATCCTGACGGACGGCATCGAGGTCGAGTGCTTCTCGAGCAAGGCTTCGCATCTTGACTGGTGCAGGGTGGAGCTGTCGAACAAGCTGCAGGACATGATCACGTTCGAGGACATGGACGAGGCAGTGGTAGAGCTCGGGTATGACGACGATTTTGACGTACTGATGGAAGGATATGCCCGGAAGGAACAGAAGGACTACTGGAAGGAAATCATGATCAAGGATGACCTGATGAAGCTCGAGAGGATAAAGGTCAAAGGCACCTTCATCGACTGCGAGCCGCAGGACGTCATCCGCTACATCCTGACCTGCGCGGGGATAGACGACTATGAGCTGTCCCCTGCGGCATATGGGAAAAAGGACAGGTTCTCGATCGAAGAGAAGGACGGCATCAGGGCGATCGCCGAGGTCAATGCGGCATGGGGCGTCAGCGCGGCCTTCTTCTTCCAGAACCGGAAGTTCCACTGGGGGACTACAGAAGAACAGGAGGAGCTCTACATCCTCGAAGAGGACGAGAGCATCCTGCGGCTGAACAAATACGGTGATCTGTGGGAGGCGGAAACTTTAGGCATACCGTGGATACACCACAGCCAACAGATCGAGGTGAGGCACAGCAAGTACACGGGGACGGTGGAAGTGGAGAAGACGATCGTCCGGAGCGATGATACAGGAGCTGTGCATATGTACATTTATTTCAAGGGAGGGGAACAGGATGTCTGACATGATGGCGAAATTTGTCCGGGAAACATTGGACGAGACGCTGAAACAGGCATATCCTCACATGAGGTATCCGCCCTGCATGTGCGCGGAAGTGGTAGCGAGGAAGGCACAGGGAGGGAAAAACAGGTGCACGCTCAGAATACTTGACAAAAACATGCTGCGCGACAACCAGTTCCCGGAGGTGCCGAACGTGCTGACGGACATCGAGGTGGAGCCGGGCGACCGGGTCGTGGTGCTCATGATGTACGGCGAGTGCAATCCTTATATCGTCGGGAGGTGGAGCTGATGCAGATGGTCGGGGAAGATGACATTGACATCCGGCTCGGCGAAGACGGTCAGCCGACAGCCGCCGAAGACGGGGAGAGCGGGCTCGTGTCAGATGACGAGTGCTGGTTCCAAGACCTGAAGAACGAGGCAATGTGCGAGCAGGGCGAGCTCTTCTACGAAGATCAGGAGGGCGACGACAGCTACGGATGGGGGCTTCTGGACTTCATGCAGGGCGAGTATGATGAGTTCGCCGAGATGGAGATACAGCAGCGCATCCGGTCGAAGATGGCGAAACGGGAATATATTGACTCCGGCAGCATCCAGATCGATGTGGAGTTCGACGGGCACATCTACAGGGTGCGCATCCGGTTCAAGCGCACAGACAGCAGCAATGAGTACACTATAGGCATCGAGAGCGATGGCGTGGAGGTGAGGATAGAATGATAGAGGAAACCGTCATGGACAAGATCATCCCCCTGCCGACCGAGGAAGATGAGATGGAAAAGGTTCAGGCAGAGCTCGAGGAGGAGGGGTTCCCGATCACGAACTTCAAGAAAGGCGGCGTCTTTTACCATCTGGCAAGGATGCTCGTCATGATCTACATTGAGCTGAAGGAGCTTGCGAGGACTATCCTGAACTCCTGCTTCATCCGCCATGCGGAGGGAGACTGGCTCGAGATCAAGGCGGCGGACTTTTCAAAGTTCCGGAACGAAGCCAAGACGGCGAAGGGCTATGTGACCATTTACCGGGCAGAATACGAGAACGCGCTGCAGGTGACAAAGGGGCACTGCTTCAAGACAGAACCGGACGCCTCGGGGAACGAGCTGAAGTTCTACGCATGCGAGGAGACAGTCATCGGGGCGGGGGAACCGTCCGGGAAGGTTCTTGTCGAAGCGGAGAAGCCGGGCTCGTATTACAACATCTCACCCGGGAGGATAACGATATCAATGATACATCTCGACGGCATGGACAGGGTGAACAACGAGGAGGGGTGGCTCTTCGAGGAAGGGTCTGACGACGAGGACTATGAGTACCTGAGGGACAGATGCCTCAGCTCATGGGATGAGCTCGCGGCCAAGACGATCGAGGAAAAGCTCCGGAACAGGGCGAGGAGCGTGCCGGGCGTACTGGACGCCATGATCAACGCACAGCACCCGAGGGGGCAGGGCACAACGGACATCATCATCACGGGGGCTGCAGGGGAGGCATCCCCGGAGCTGATCAGGCAGGTACAGGAAGAGTGCGACAAGCTCCGCGGGCAGTACGACGACTTCCTCGTCAAGAGCAGCGAGATCATCAAACAGGACTTCGACCTTACAGTCTACCTCGCGGAGGACGCCTCGACAGACGGCGTGGATGAGCAGGCGAAGACCCTGATCGAGAACATGATGAAGCTGCCGAGGGGCGAGATGAACGCCCTGTACCGGGACAGCATCGTCCACACGCTCAGCGAGAAGATCACGGACTACAGGAAGACGGACATCCGGCTCCCGGCAGCCGATCAGCTCTATGATGAGGGCAAAGTGATCATCGCGGGCACTGTCCGGGTGGAGGTGAAGAACGTGACAAGGGGGTAAGCTATGCTTGAAAATTTCATAGAGTATATGTGGTACCTTCTGACTACGCCGTTCAAAAAGATAAAGAAGACACTGAACAAGTGGTATGTATTCTGCAGGGTGTTCGGGCGTCGGTTCGATGACGCGAAGGAAAGCCTGCTGAGAGCCCGGGACGAGGGGATGGTAGCCACCTGCAGCGAACTGATGCTCCCGGTACATGCAGCGGACAGGAAGCTGACAAGATATGCCGGGGAGGAGGCGGAGAACTTCCGGAAACGGATAGCTCTGCATGAAGAGGTCTGCAGGCTCGGGGGACTGAATGAAGGCGTGCTCCTTGCGGTCAGCACCCTCGGCTATGACAATGTGGAGATAGTGAGGTACCGGGACTACAGGGGAGACGAGACAAGGTGGGCGGAGTTCATTGTGATCATCCGCATGGACATCGGCGACAGCCACCCGATCAGCTTCGACATACTCCGGAAGACTGTCAGGAAGTGGAAGGAAGTCGGTGCCCGGGACAATTACTCAATGGCGTACACGACGTCCGTGAAGACGAGCGAGCGCAACACCTACCGGGTGACATACCGGAAGTTCCTCTACTTCTTCAATTACCGGAAGCTCGACGGACGGTGGCAGCTCGACGGCACCTACCTGTTGGATGCTGTCATCCACGAGTACCCGACGCGCATCGGGTTCCGGTACCGGGGCGTAGATTACAGCACCGGCCACAAGGCCAGGCTGTCGGATGCGTGGTACCACTGCAGGAACAACCATACGGAACGCAACGCCTACCGGGTGGCATACATTGAGAAGTTTATCTACTATGACTACCTGAGGCTCGACGGACGGTGGCAGCTTGACGGCAGCGAGCTCCTGAACGGGCAGATCGCTCCGGAGGAGATCAGGTGGGCGGCATGGTACCGGGCAGAACATCAGGAGACAGTACAGCAGAGCATAAGCTACCGGATGGCAGGAAGCAGGGAGCCGAAAGAGGATATCTCATTCAGCGGGAAGTACAGGCTCACGCTTGACTACTTCGATTACCTGAAGCTTAACGGACTGTGGTACCTGACAGGCTCGAGGATGCTGAACGCCCAGAGGGCACCGCGGAACATCCGCATGTCAGTCATGACGGGAGTGCTGCACGAGCACAGGACGGACAGCCGGACAGAGTACCGGACGGTGATCAAAGAGCACATGGAGGCAGAAGCGACAGGCAACAGGTACAGGCTCACGCTTGACTACTTCGATTACCTGAAGCTCAACGGACTGTGGTACCTGACAGGCTCGAGGGCACTGGACGCCCAGAGATCAGGGTACCCGGTAAGAATCGAATAAACGGAGGACAGAAAAATGGCAGCAAGGAACTGTATCACGAACATCAGAAGGAAGAAGATGAGCGAGGCAGCACATACGACCGGACGGCTTGCGAAGGTCAAGTGGATAGCGCTCGGCTCAGGCGGAGTGAACGGAAACCGGGAGGTGATCGAACCGCTCCCGGCCAACACGAAGCTCAAAAACGAGGTGGTCAGGAGGGAGTATACCTCGTCCACAAAGAAATCGGACTACTGCTACGAATACGAGATCAGGCTCTCTGAACTCGAATTTGTAGGGACGTATTTCTCCGAGATGGCACTGATCGACGAGGACGGCGACGTGATCGCCTTCTCCAACTTCCTCGAAAAAGGCAAGGACGAGACAGAAGTCAGCTTCTTCATCGAAGACAACTATTAAGGAGGGCTGAGAGATGGCAAAGATCACAGCATCAGAGAACCCGGCATTTACAGAGGAGATGGAGGCGATGGAGCGCACCACTCCGGCACACTACAAAGAATTTAACGACAGATATCAGCAGCTTCTCGACAACGACAAGTTCCTGAGGGAGCCGGGGCTGATCGTATCAGGCGGCATGGTCTGCCAAGAATTTGAACAGGAGGATTAGACAATGAGCAAAGTCACAAAACCGATACTTTTAGATGAGACAGGAAAGAAGATGGTAGAGGAGCTGCACACACAGAACATGCTCCTGAACGTCATGGCGGGCGTAAACCTCGAGATGAGCAACAGCCTTCCGGAGATCAGGAAGATCGTGCAGTCCGGGAACGCTGACAAGGTATTCAATGTCGGAGACCAGATCGTCGCCCCGTGGAAGGACGTGGAGACCGGGCAGAAATACGATGTTCCGTGGAATGTCACGCACTTCGCGGATGTTACCCTCGCGGACGGTACGGAAGTCCCGGGCATGTTCATCCAATGGAACTACTGCACGCCGTTCGGCGTCCAGTTCGACCAGTATGAAGCGTTCTACGTCTGCAAGGACAGAGAACTGCCTGCGGGCACCTACCACATCACTGTGGGGGCAACATGGGGGACAAACTGCAAGGAGGGAGAGACCTATCAGTTCGCGCTCACGAAGCCTGTACCGCAGGGCGGACAGCTTGCCGGATTCTACCGGATGCCGGATGTGGCGGCTGCTGAGTGGAAGGTCTATTCCTTCAAAGACGGCAACACGACAGAACCGATCGAGACCGCGTCAGTCACACAGGGCGATGCCGGGCAAGACCTCGGCAGCTTCATCCCTGCAGGGAACGAGCAGCTCAACAGCCTGCACAGGCTCGCCTATGGGTATAACAGGTGGTCACAGAGCGCCCTCAGGCAATGGCTCAACAGCAACGCCGCGAAGGGCAAGTGGTGGACGCCGCAGAACGATTACGACCGCATCCCTGACCAGTGCGCGCAGAAGGCGGGCTTCCTGACGGGATTCGATGAGGAGTTCCTCTCGTGCGTGCAGCCGATCAAGGTGGTCACTGCCCTGAATACGGTAACTGACAAATCGGTCGGCGAGAACGAGACCACATACGACAGGTTCTTCCTTCCGTCCCTCGAGCAGATGTACATTACACCGCAGGCGGCAGGAGTGGAAGGAGAGGTCTGGGAGTATTGGAAGCGGGCTGCAGGGCTGACGGAGCCGATGAAACAGTACCAGACCTATCCGCAGGTCAGAACATTCGGCATTGAGAACAAGGCGGCTGCGCAGAACGTCCGCCTGCGGTCGGCGAGTCGCGGCGACGCGGGCAACACGTGGTACGTCAGCTCGAGCGGCTACGTCAGCAGCTGCAGCGCGTTCATCGCGACTCGGTGCGCCCCGGCTTGCGTAATCTGCTGATCAGGCAATCCCGGGCGAACACCTTCGCCCGGGTGCCGGGAGGATAGACATGGTTAGAGCATGCGACAGAGGCGAGGGAAAGTTCGATACACTCACAAAGGCGCTCCGGCTTGCGACGTATACCGTGGACATCACGGACAACAAAAACGTCTTCAAACCGGGACATGAGAAGATCGTCGAGCGTATCGTATACCTTGCCACAGACATATATCACAGGGCGAGGGTCGCAAATGACATCCGAGTAAAAGCGGTCGAAGACCTGCAGGAGAGGAACCGACTGCAGAACCAAGCGATCGCGGAGTGCGACCACCTGCTGAGTGAGATTCAGATAGCGAAAGGAGTCTTCCATCTCCGCCTGAAGAGAATCCGCTACTGGGGCGGCATGGTGGAGGAGGTAAAGGGCTATCTGAGACATTGGAGAGATTCAGATGCAGACCGCTTCCGTAAAACGAAGCGATAAGCTCAGGATGTAGGCTGTAATGCGCAGAACGTCCGCCTGCGGTCGGCGAATCGCGGCAACGCGAACAACACGTGGTACGTCAACTCGAGCGGCAACGTCAACAACAACAACGCGATCAACGCGAATCGGTGCGCCCCGGATTGGATGCTTCAGACAGACCGTGGAGCCTTAGCACAGCGAGGTGGTCAGGACAGGGAGCATGCAAGGAGCCGAAATCCTGCCGGGTAACCGGAAAACAATACCGTGGTGATGCGGTCATCCTACGGGATGGTACCGCTATCCACACCGCGGATGAGGAGGAAAATGAATGTAGAGGAGATCATAGGTTTTGAAGCACTTTATGAGTCCATGAACAAGTGCGTCAAGGGCGTCCTGTGGAAGGACGGCGTCGCGTTCTATTATCATAACTGGATTCGAGAGACGCTGAGACTGGAAAGGGAGCTGCACGACGGAACCTACAAGGAGAGGCCGCCGAAGTTCTTCACAGTGACGGAGCCGAAGACCCGGGAGATCATGAGCATCGCGTTCCGGGACAGGGTATATCAGAGAAGCCTCAACGACAAGGCGATCTACCCGATGACGACCAGATCGTTCATATATGACAACCACGCATGCCAGAAGGGCAAAGGGACAGACAAAGCCCGGAGGAGGCTCGTCTGCTTCCTGCAGAAGTATTACAGAAAGCATGGGGCTGAAGGGTACGTCCTTCAATGTGATATCAAGGGATATTATCCGAACATGTGGCACGATGTGGCGAAGCAGGTGCTGAGAAAATACCTCGACGACAACATCTACCAGATGGCAGCCGATATCCTCGATAATTTCCCCGGAGAAGTAGGATTCAATCCGGGCAGCCAGATCATCCAGATCGTAGGCATCACGGCCTTGAACGACTTAGACCACTACATCAAAGAGCGGCTGCTCATCGAGTTCTATATCCGATATATGGACGACTTCAACCTCATCCACGAAAAGTACGAAAAATTAGAAGAGAGCCTCGGAAGCATCCAGAACATCCTCGCAGGGACGCACATGGAGCTCAACATGGAGAAGACGCACATCCGCCATATCAAGGATGGCATCCGGTTCCTCGGCTTCTATTTCAGACTTACTGACACAGGGAAGGTGGTAATTACGATCGACCCGAAGAAAGTGAAGCACGAGAGGAAGAAGCTGCGCAGGATGGTCGCCCTTGTAAAGAAAGGCGAAAAGACCAGAGCACAGGTCGACGAGCACTTCGAGTCATGGAAGAAAAGTGCTTCGTTCGGGGACTCATTCAAGATGCTTCAAAGAATGGACGAATTTTATAAAAGTTTATGGGAGGAAGATGACGATGGCATTCTTCAAAAAGCTGAGAACAACGATTCAGGAAGCGAGACAGCAGGAGCAGGTCGCGGCTGACATTGCGAAGCAGGCGGCACTCCTCGAGTATGTGGCGATCATGGCAGACGTGGAGCTGCCAGATGCGAGCGATGAAGAAAGTGAGGGACTGAGCCATGAGTAGAACATCCAGTATAGCAGTGAAGGAAAAGAGCAAGAACTTCGACAAGTACAAAAGATTCTACGACTCGAATATGTGGACGAAGAAGATGGTCTACAACGTCGTGGAGAAGGGAGCCCTGACCGCTGAGGAATACGAGGAGATCACGGGCGAGCCATACGATAAAGAGTAGTGAGAATATTCCCTGCAGAGCCCTCACACACCGCGGGGGCGTCTGTGGGGGTATTTAAGGAGTGACAGCATGAAAAGCATCATTATCAAAATCAGACTGCGCTTTCCGGTCAATGGGACACTCCTGAACGACCTGAGCCGACTGCTCGAGCATTATCTGAAGAACAGGGGCATCCCGTTCGGGCGCATCGACGCGGCTGTGAAGCTCGATGAAAATGAGTGACGTTATTCTCAATTAAACTGTCAAAAAGGAGAGGGTGAGAGCCCTCTCCTTCGTGCCTAAAAATCCGGGAAATATTTCCCGAAAAGTTTTGTCAAAAGTTTTGAGAATTTTTGTCAAAAATTTTGAGCGGCTACAGCATTCTTCGGAATTTTTTTAGTGTGGACAGTGGGCTTGTAAATAATATCAGAGAGGCATTGGGACTGTCGCGGGAGTTGTTTCTAGCCAGTCCGAAGCTGTTTCCCCATTTCTATGTGTGGAGCGGCGTATGGCAGGGGGTGGGTTGGGGAAGTATCATCTATATCTCAGCCCTGGCAGGGATTGATCCTGCACTGCATGAATCGGCACGTATTGACGGCGCTTCCATTTTGCAGAGAATACGCCATATCGATATCCCGTCGATCCTTCCGTTGGCGGTTACCATGCTGATTATGAATACCGGTCATATTATGAGCGTCGGATTCGATAAGGTTTATCTGATGCAGAACTCTTTGAATCTGAGCAGCAGCGAGGTAATCTCCACTTATGTATATAAGCAGGGTCTGGGCAGCGCCCAGTACGGATATGCCACGGCAGTCGGTCTGTTCACGGCAGTTGTTAATGTAATTATGCTCCTGACGGTAAACACGATATCAAAACGGCTCAGTGAGACGAGCATCTGGTAGGAGGAGGGTGACAAGCGATGAGGAAGATCATTCATAATGATAAGGTCTTTACCGTTTTTAATTATATCCTGGCAGCGCTGTTTCTGCTGATTGCCCTCTATCCGTTGTGGTATGTGGTAATTTGCTCATTTTCTGGTATCAGCGCGATCGTGACAGGCAAGGTTTGGATTGTGCCGAAGGATGTTACATTTGATGGATTTAAAAGGATGTTCGAGCAGAAAGAAATTTGGTCCGGTTACAGATGGACGATCCTGTATACGCTGGTGGGCACCGGCATCAATTTGGTATTTACAATACCTGCCGGGTATGCGCTTACCAGAAAGACCCTGCCGTTTCGCCGTGCGATCAATATGTATTTCATGCTCACAATGTTTATCGGCGGCGGCATGATTCCCACATATCTTTGGATGGACCGGCTGCATCTGGTCAATACTTTCTGGATAATGGTGCTGATGGGAGCTGTAAGCGTCTGGAACATGATCATCTGCAGAACCTTTTTTGAGAGTAACATTCCGGAGGAACTGATCGATGCGGCAAAGATCGACGGCGGCAGCGAGATAGGAATATTTGCCAGAATCGTTCTGCCTCTGTCGAAAGCGATCCTGGCGGTTATGACGTTGTTTTTCGCAGTGGGACACTGGAACAGTTATTTTACCGCATTGATCTATCTACGGGATCGGGGCAGACAGCCTCTTCAGCTGGTCCTGCGTACGATCCTTCTGACATCGCAGATGATGACAGAAGGATCAGGTGAACAATTTGACCAGCTTATATTTGAACTGCAGAACATGAAATACTGTGTGGTGATTGCGGCCAGTCTCCCTGTTCTCATAATGTATCCATTTATTCAAAAATATTTTGTTAAAGGTGTCATGATCGGGGCTATTAAAGGCTAAACGGCCGATTCAGAATATCAAGCTGTTTTTTAAGGCAATGTAGTTAATATATTTTTTATTTATATGAAGGAGGAAGATGATGAGAAAACATGCGGGAATGAAAGCAACAGCGGTTTTATTGTCTGCAGCTATGCTGGTGGCCTGCGGAGGCGGACAGGGCAGCACGGCTGGGACGACTGCCGCAGGGAGTGAAACGACTGCAGCAGGCAGCGAAACGACAGCAATCCCTGACAGTGGCAGCAGTACCACCGCCGCGGCGGAGGCGGCAGGTTTTTTCAATGAGGAAGGCTATCCGATCGTGAATGAGCCGTTTACGTTGACAATTGGTTACACGGCCGATGCTGGTCAAGGTGATTGGAGCACAATGGACTGGTGGCAGAGGTTGGCGGAAGAAAGCGGGATTACCATTGAATTTGTTGAGTATGCTGATGGGAATGCGGTAAGTCTGATGTATGCAAGCCGTGATTATCCGGATATCGCGATTCACGCGGGAAGTGATAAACAGATCGCGGACGCGGCGGAAGCCGGTGACGTCTACAACCTGGAGGAATACCTGGATTATGCACCCAACTGGAAGGAGTATCTGGATGCCAATCCATTGGTAAAGGCAAGTATAACTTTTCCGGATGGTCATATTCACAGCCTGCCGGCTATACAAGACCGTATACTGTATGAAATGCGTGATATGTGGATGATCAATGGTAAATGGCTCGATGAACTGGGACTTGAGGTGCCGACCACGATCGATGAGTTTTACGAAGTACTGAAGGCCATTAAGGCAAATGCGGGAAAAGGCAGTATTCCAGAGAATGTGATTCCTTATTATGTGCGTGGAATTACCAATAACATTGGCGGCGCGCTGGACTTGATCAATACCTATGGTATCAGAGTTATGGCTGAATCATCATTTGCTACAATTGACGATAATGGCAAAGTCGAGTTTAATTACGCGAATCCGGATATTAAAGAGCCTATGGAATTCATTCATAAATTGGTGGATGAAGGTCTCATAAGCAAGGACGGATTTACAGATGACAGGCCGCAGGCCCAGGCAAAGAGTAGCTCAACAAAAGAACCTATTGTCGCATGTTACTCCGAATATGCCGGTGGTGGAAATGGAGAAGTAGCGCTGATGCCTCTTGACAGCGGAAATGGGAAGACACCTGTTTTCCGTGCGCAGACAAGTACGCTCATGAGAAATCGTTATACGGTATTTAAGACCTGTGAACACCCGGAAATTGCCATGAGATTTGCGAATATGATCGCAGAAGAGGACTGGACGGTATACAATTTCTTTGGTGAATTTGATACTTATGTAGATAAGAATGATGATGGGACATACTTTGTAAAAGATCGATCAGATCTGGGTCAATTGTTTAATTACAGTCCGCAGAATTGGGCTCCTGAACTGATGACCAGGGAACTGTCGGAGCGGATTATTTATGCGGAAGGACATGTGGATTATGGCAGAAATGAGGCAGCAAATCAGTATTCTGAGTGGATGATTCCGAAGAAGAATCTCTATCCTACGTTTGTCTATAGCGATGAAAAACGCGACCGTATTTCAGAGCTGGCAGGAGACATTACGCCTTATATTTCATCGACATTGTCCAGCTGGGCCCTGGAAGGCGGTATCGAAGAAGGATGGGATGCATATATCGCCCAGTTAAATTCGCTTGGATTAGAGGAGTATTTGGATCTTCTTCAGCAGGAGTATGACAGATTCTTGTCCAATGCACAATAATAAGTATTAACAGGAAATAAATGACTGACATTTTTCGATCAGGCCGTGTGAACGTTTTCGCGCGGCCTGATATACGAATGGAAACTGCAGATGAAAAGGAGGCATACTCATATGGAAAAAGTATACGATATTGGTTCACGCCGAGAGGTATTCTGGGATGATTATCTGATTGACGAGCGCTATACGTCGGCAATGCGCCGCATGCATCATCCGGTACGGAAGGAATGCGTGTTTCAGGGAGATAAGCCTTGGGAGGGTGACTCCTGCTATTTTTTCAACTTCTTTAAGGATGGCGATATCTACAGGATGTATTATACTGCCCGCAACACGCCGGAAATCTATTCGGAACCTACGCCGGACAGCGACAGAAATCTGATCCGTGTCTGTTATGCGCAGAGCCTGGACGGAATCCATTGGGAGAAGCCGGCGCTGGGAATCTGTACCTTTGACGGCTCTACGGACAATAACATCGTATGGGATATCGATCATGACGACTGGCACGATCCGGAGGCTCAGGGAGATACCCTGTTTGTCGCGAAGGATCCGAATCCTAACTGTCCGTCGGATGAAAAATACAAGGCGATTTACGGCGTGTGGAAGTACAATAAGGAGGAAAGCTATCACGACCATACACTGAAATGTCTGGTAAGCGCCGACGGGATCCACTTTCGGTTTGGTTGGTATGTATATGCCAACAGGTGGTATTTTGATTCGCTCAACACGTTTTATTACGATGAAGTCCAGGGAAAATATATTTGTTATTTCCGCGGCTGGCATGCGTCCCATGAGCTGGAAAACAATAAGGAGATATCCTTCAGTAAGGACAGGACAAGGGATATTCGCAGGATGGAATCGGTGGATTTCAGGACATGGACAGAACCGGAGATACTCGAATATGGCGACGACGCACCGGATTTCCACCTGTATATCAATGATATCCAGAGGTATCCGAGGGCGCCTCACATCCTTGTGGGATTCCCAGCTCATTATCCGGACAGATTCGAGTGGACCGATAATTACGACCGGCTGTGTGGAAGGGAGGATCGGCTTGCCCGTATGACAGTGGGAAGGCGGTTTGGTCTGACGGTCACAGATTCCCTGTTTATGTGTTCGCGGGATGGATTGCATTTTCAGCGGGAGAATGAGGCCTTTGTCCGGCCGGAACCGGAGAATGACTGGGGTTGGGCCTATGGCGATTACTATGTCGCTGCGGGTCTGATGGAAAAACCCTCGGATCTTCCGGGAGCGGATCCGGATCTTTCGCTTCTGGTTGTTCACAAACGCTGGATACCGGACGGGAAAGGTTCCCGGCTTTACCGCCATACGATCCGCATGGATGGTTTCATCGGGCGCTATGCCGGGTATAAGCCGGAGACGCTGGTAACGAAACCGTTCCTGTTTAAAGGAGATACCCTGCGGATCAATTTTGAGACAAGCGCTGCTGGTTGGATGAAGGTGGAAATTCTGGACAAGACCGGGCACCCAATTGAAGGTTACGAAAGCTGCGAGCTGTTTGGCAACCGTATTGACCGAAAGGTCGATTTCCGGCTGCGTCTTGCGGTGCAGGAAGGGAAGCCGGTGCGGCTGAAGTTTACGATGTCGGATGCGGAGGTGTATTCATTCCGTTTTACGAAAGAAGAAGCTGAGCCTGCAGCCGATCAGCTTACTCAGGCGCAGCAGATGGCTGCGATTGCCGGCCGACAGTAGTTTTATATACCATTTGCAACGCTGCAACAGAAGACTGTCCTTGATATATGCAAAAAAGTGCAGGAAATAGAGGAAAAGGGGAAAAGTCATGCTGAATCATCTTTATAAAATTACTGATGCGAAGACCCGCTCCATCAGTCCAGAGAACCGTACCGGCGAGCCGGGGAAGGGCGGTATGTGCCCTCTTGAGGAAGGTTCTGCCCGCAATGCAGCCAGGGAATTGGGAACTGGGTGGAAGGTAAATCCGTTTCTGAATGTTGAGGCGAAGACAACGATCACTCTGGCGGATATTTCTGGAAGCGGTGTCATCAACCATATCTGGTGCACGCCCACGAAGCGCTGGCGCAATGTGATCCTGCGCTTCTACTGGGACGGGCAGGAGAACCCGTCGGTGGAATGCCCACTGGGCGATTTCTTCTGCATGGGCTGGAATGAATATACCCAGATCAATACCCTGGCTGTCTGCGTGAATCCGGGCAGCGCGTTCAACTGTTATTGGCAGATGCCTTTCAAAAAGCACTGTAGGATAACCCTTGAGAATATCGCGGACGAGCCTATGCGGATATATTACCAGATCGATTATACCCTGCAGGAACTGCCGGACGAGGTCGCGTATTTCCACGCTCAGTTCCGCCGTGTAAATCCGCTTCCGTATAAGGAAGTGTATACGATCGTGGAAGGGATCGAGGGAAAGGGCCAGTATGTGGGAACCTATATGGCCTGGGGAGTAAATAACAACCGCTGGTGGGGAGAGGGAGAGATCAAATTCTATATGGACGGTGATACAGAATATCCTACGATCTGCGGCACGGGGACAGAGGATTATTTCTGCGGTTCTTATAATTTTGAAGATCCGGTAACCCATGACAGATATGTGCCGTTCTCCATGCCTTACAGCGGACTGCAGGTAATCGCGCCGGACGCGCTGTACAAGAGTCAGTTCCGTTTCGGTCTGTATCGTTTTCATCTGACCGATCCGGTCCGTTTTGAACGGAATCTCCGCGTGACCATTCAGGCGCTGGGATGGAGAGAGGGAAGACGGTATCTGCCGATGCAGGACGACATCGCGTCGGTGGCGTTCTGGTATCAGACGCTGCCGACAGTGAAATTCCCGCCGCTGCCGGATAAGGACTATCTGGAAGTGATCTGAGCAATGAAAACATATTATCGTAAAGAGAGGGAAATGTATATGGAGCAGGTATTCAGTGAGATGTACCGTTCGGGAGTGATTCCTGTTGTGACGGTTTTTGACGCGGAAAAGGCAGTGAAGCTAGCCCGGGCGCTGCTCAGGGGCGGAATCGGCGTTCTGGAGATTGCTATGCGAAATCCGGAGGCCGCGGACTGCATCCGTGCGGTGCGCACGCGCTGCCCGGAGATCGTGGTCGGAGCTGGAACCGTATTGACTTTCGAACAGGCGGAAGAAGCGTACCGGGCGGGAGCTATGTTCGGCGTTGCGCCCGGATATGATGAAGAAATGGTTGAATGGTTCAGGATAAGGGGGATTCCCTTTATTCCCGGGACAATTTCATCGACGGATGTGCAGAAAGGTGTACGGGCCGGATTGTCCGTGATGAAATTCTTTCCTTCCGAACCCCATGGAGGACTGAGAACAATCCGTTATCTTGCGGAACCGTTTAAGATGGTGAAATTTCTTCCCGCCGGGGGCGTAGGCTTTGACAATCTGGAGGAATATCTGACTGAACCGGCGGTTCTGGCCTGCGCGGGCGGCTTTATGGCGCGCGCATCCCATATCGAGAATGAGGAATGGGACACTGTGACATTGCTATGCAGTCGCATTCGGGAGACTGTGGTAAAAGTCAGGCCGACTGCCATGCAGATGGAAGACTTTAATCATATGACGAGGAGGAAATGAACATGTTAAGTGAACTTTTTCGGATCAGCAATGCCAAGACCCGCTCCATCAGTCCGGAAAACCCGACCGGAGAGCCGGGGAAGGGAGGTATGTGCCCTCTTGAGGAAGGTTCTGCCCGCAATGCGGCCAGGGAACTGGGAACGGGATGGAAGGTAAATCCGTATTACGATGTGGATGCGAAGACCACGATCACTCTGGCGGATATTTCCGGCAGCGGCGTCATCAATCATATCTGGTGTACTCCCACGAAGCGCTGGCGCAATGTGATCCTGCGCTTCTACTGGGATGGTCAGGAGAACCCGTCGGTGGAATGCCCGCTGGGCGACTTCTTCTGCATGGGCTGGAACGAGTATGCTCAGTTTAATTCGTTGGCTGTCTGCGTGAACCCGGGCAGCGCGTTCAACTGTTACTGGCAGATGCCCTTTAAGGAGTACTGCCGGATCACCCTTGAGAATATTGGGGACGAGCCGATGCGGATCTTCTATCAGATCGATTACACCCTGCAGGAACTGCCGGATGAGGTTGCGTATTTTCACGCCCAGTTCCGCCGTGTAAATCCGCTTCCGTATAAGGAAGTGTATACGATCGTGGATGGGATCGAGGGGAAAGGGCAGTATGTGGGAACCTATATGGCCTGGGGGCTGAACAATAACCGCTGGTGGGGAGAAGGAGAGATCAAGTTCTATATGGATGATGATACGGAATATCCCACGATCTGCGGGACGGGGACGGAGGACTATTTCTGCGGGTCATATGATTTCAAGGATCCGGTGACGCAGGCGAGATATGTGCCGTTTTCCACGCCTTACAGCGGAATACAGGTAATCACACCGGACACGCTGTATAAGAGTCAGTTCCGTTTCGGGATGTACCGCTGGCATATCATGGATCCGATTCATTTTGAGAAGAAGCTGAAGGTGACGATCCAGGCTTTGGGCTGGAGAGAAGGCGGCCGCTATCTGCCGAGGCAGGACGATATCGCGTCAGTGGCCTTCTGGTACCAGACGCTGCCGGCGGCGAAATTCCCGCCATTGCCGGACAAGGATTATCTGGAAGTGATCTGAGCGGCGGAAAGAACTAAGATATCGTTTTGAGGAATTGATTATGAAATACAACCGGGAAAAGAAGAAAAATGAAGATGAATTTTAAAGAAAAGGTATCGTCCGGTCAGCTGATCTGCGGTACGCACATTCATTTGTCCGATACGTGCGTAACAGAGATCGCGCCTGCCCTTGGATATGATTTTCTGTGGGTGAATATGGAGCATACCACGTTATCCTGTGAGCAGGTACATATGCATCTTCTGGTGGCCCGGAGCGCGGGAACGCCGGTTGGGATATCAACGGTCTCGACGGCGTCGGATGTGCTGCGGCGGTATCATGAGATGGGCATCAATAATATGACTTTTATTATGCTGAAGATCAGCGCCGTCCATTGTGCCGTTATGTCTATTTTGTCAGGCGTGACGCGCTGATGGGTGATCTTTTCGCCCATCTTGTAAGGGAGTGAATATATGAAGCTTGTTGATTTTGGGTCGCTTAATATCGACCATGTGTACAGTCTGGGGCATCTGGTTCGGAAAGGCGAAACGGCCGCGGCTGCCGCTTATCAGAGAAATGAGGGCGGAAAGGGCTTTAATCAGGCCGCAGCTCTCGCAAAAGCCGGCCAGAAGGTATATTTTGCCGGCGCGGTCGGAACCGACGGATTGTTTCTGAAGGAGAATCTGGAAAAGTATGGCGTCAATACAGAATATCTGGAGGTTCTGGATACGCCGACCGGCCACGCGGTAATTCAGGTGGACGATGACGGAAATAATTCCATCATCCTGTATGGCGGCGCGAACCGCAGGATTACGAAAGAGATGATTGAACGGACTCTGAGCCGGTTTAACCCGGGCGACGTGCTCTTGATGCAGAATGAAGTCAGCTGCGGTGATATCATCCTGCAGGAAGCCGCCAGCCGCGGACTCAGGGTTGTGTTAAATCCCTCGCCGATGACTCCGGAAATCATGGGATGGCCGTTGGAACAGGTGGAATGGTTTCTGGTAAATGAAGTTGAAGCGGAGGACATGACTGGCGAGACGGAACCGGATAGGATGCTGGATGTACTTCGGAAGAAGTATCCAAAAAGCCGTTTTGTACTGACTCTGGGAGAAAAAGGAGCAGTCTGTGCGTTTAATGACCGCAGGATCTATCAGCCGGCATTTAAGACGCAGACTGTAGATTCGACTGCGGCGGGCGATACTTTTACCGGATATTTCCTCTATGCTGTTTTGAATGGCACCGCGATCGACGAAGCGTTATGTCTGGCAGCACGGGCCGCGGCGATCACAGTCAGCCGCCCGGGAGCCGCTGTTTCGATTCCGGAGATGGAGGAGGTTCTGGCCGCCGGTATTTAGTTTGATGGGAATGGAGAGGTAAATTATTCGGAACTGAAAAAGTTGGTTCAGATCCTGCTTAAGGAAGGTGCGGATGGCTTTTATGTGACCGGGAGTACCGGGGAATGCTTCCTCCTGACGGACGAAGAAAGGATCAGGATCACCGCAGTCGTCGCAGAAACAGTGGACGGCCGGGTGCCTGTAGTAGCCCATGTAGGGAAAATCGGGGCCAGGCAGGCAGCCAGACTGGCAGCGGAGGCCCAGAAAGCTGACGCTGACGCGGTATCCAGCGTGCCGCCCTTCTACTACGATTTCAAGTTTGAAGAGATCGTCAGATATTATGCGGCGATCACTGACGCGACAGATCTCCCAATGGTCGTCTATAATTATCCGAAATTTTCGGGAGTGACGATCACATCGGCGAATCTTCCGCTGATCATGGAGAAGTGCAGGGTTGGAGGTCTGAAATATACGGATATGAATCTGTATGAACTGGAGGGGATTCGGGTTCAGTATCCGCAGCTGCAGGTATTGTTCGGCAGGGATGAGGCGCTGCTTTTCGCGCTCCCGCTGGGAATCGACGATGCGATCGGCAGTACATACAATATTATGCTGAAGAAGTATAAACGGATGTGGGCTGCCTATGAAGCAGGCAATATGAAAGAGGCAGAGGCGCTTCAGCATGACGCCTGCCGCGTGATCGACCGGCTTATGAAGCTGCGCGATATCACGGCGGAGAAATATTTGTTGGGAAGAAAAGGTATTCTGGCTGGCGATTGCCGGTCTCCGTTTAAGCCGATTACGGAGGACGAGAAGCGGTTTTTGGATGAGACGGGAGATTTGGATTAACGACTGAAGCAGGTGTGTATAAAAGGGGATGGGAAGGTATAAGGGGGTGTATGAAAAAGAAGGCAGGATAAGCAGTTTGATGTATTTGGAAATAAACTGGAAATGCAGGGAGAACTTTATCAAAAGAAAACAAATAATCGATGATTAATCAGGAGATATCGTGATGAATCGAGTGATGACGAGGGAAAACCTGATAAGCTTTGCCTATGTGAACAACAACGTTTGTGCAAAGCCAATTCGCGGAATCGTGCTGAGTTTTTTGGGGTTGAATAGCACCTCCATGTATGCCGCTGATACGATGGAGGGCGAATTCAACGGGGAGAAAGGAATTCTGTATGTGGTTCCCTACTACAATCCGTGGGCCTGGATGAACCGGCAGGCAGTGGCGTATACAGACGAAATCCTGGATGTTCTGTTTGAGGCTTATGATCTTGATGAGAAGATTCTGATTGTGTCCACCGGTGGAAGCATGGGCGGTCAGGCGGCACTGGTTTACCCGGTCTATGCGAAGCGGGCGCCTGCCGCGGTTGTGGCTAACTGCCCGGTCTGCCGCGGACCCTCTACAGTGCGGTCTGGAACGAAGATGGGGATATGGAGGCAGCGCTTAAGGCGGTCTCTCCGCTGCATCTGATCAACAGACTGCCACGTATACCTTATCATATTTTCCATTGCGATGAGGATAAGGCAGTAAATATCCGGCAGCATTCGGACAAATTCGTGAAGGAGATGGAGGATCACGGCTTTGATATTACGTATGACGTGGTTTCCGGACGAGGACATTGCAGTCTGACTTATAGGATGAAGTTGAAATATGCCGGCTATATTCTGGAGGCAGTTGGTCAGGGAAAGTGAAGCCGAAAGCTGTAAGATAATGCCTCCGGGCTGCAAACTCCGCAGAACGGCCCGGAGGCAGATATGCTGTTGTGTGTCTGTGTCAGTTACTGGGCCTTTCGGATGCCTGAAGCCGGGCCTCTAATTCGCGGATTCGGGCATCCTTCTCCGCGAGAGCCGAGTCCCTCTCCGCAATCGCCGCCTTAGCTTCCCGGATTTCAGCCTTGTAATCCTCGATCATCTCAAACACCGTATTGCGGTCATACTCGCTCAGTATCTCTGAATACATGCTGATCAGCTCCTTCCTGTGGTCGCGGAACCGGAATACGTCCCGATACAGCTCCGCGAAATCTGGCCATGCCTGGATCACGTCCAGAATATCCTCCGGACGGTCCGAACCGATGAAATACAGCCAAGCCTCAAGACGGCCGGGCGGCTGTGTGTCCCTGTCTTTATTTTGACGGCTGGCAAAGAAAATGTCAAGGGGAATCAGGCAATATTCCTGCAAAAGGTTCAGCTCCAGGCCGGAGTCAAAGCGCTGCTTCGCATGGTGGATATAGGTGTCCGGATAATGACGGAACTCGTGGGTACTGTTCTGGATAAGGACGATGGAATATACTTTGCTGAGCATCTGGTATGAGAACGGGATGCCTGCGTTTTTGCAGTCTTTTTTTACCTGAATGTATTGCCTTACCGTCAGGTCGCTGGAGTAGCAGGCGCATCGGGCGCCGGGGAATTTGTAGCCGTTTTTCTGGATCTCCACGTTGGCGAGGCTGCCGTCGGTGAACTGGACTACAATATCCATGATGATCTGGCTGGCTTCGTCGGTCATACGCATGGATTCATGAGGAAGGACCTTCAGGATTCGGACTTCCTGACCGATGCAGACAGAGAGAAAGTCGCTGAGACGTTCCGGATGCAGGAGCGGATCGAAGACATGCTTAAAGACCCGGTCATAGGAGACCTGAAGCCCCCTGACGCCCATGCAGAATTCGATAAACTGTTCTTTGAGAGGTTCGGTGAGAGTGCGGAATGTGTAGGAAACCGTCGGATCCTTTTCAATTTCGCTGAGAACGGTGCTGCGGGTCTTCTGCACCCCGATCACGTCCAGACGGATGTGCTCCCTGGCATCGTTCCTGCATAACCCGGAAGAATCTGCGCTGCGCGGTTCGGGCTGTCCGGCGCTTAAATTTTGTGGGATAAGAGTGTCAGATGTGTTTCTCATAGAAAACCTCCTTGATGAAAAATAAGAAATGTGCGCGTACATGCGGTTGACAGGCTGCGTATAACTGAAATTAATACAGGAAAATTGCGGCGGATGCCGCCTGGAACAGAGATTCCAGACACCCTTTCGGACGGAAACCGAAAGGAATTGCAGGTATAGTATAGCAAAGCGGCGACAGATTGTCAATCTGAACGGAAAACTCATATTTTTGATTGACATCTGAACAGAAACCCAAATTTTTTAAAATGGGTGATATTTGAGTGCCGATGGTAACGTTTTGATTGTATTGACTTTTTAGCGGCAGTATCCTAAAATACAAGCAGGTCGTCACTGGCACCTTGATTGCACAGAAATGAGGATATGCACAGGTCGTCACTGGCGCCCTGATTGCATGGAAATGAGGATACGCGCAGAGCGCCACTGGCGCCCTGCCTGCATCGAACTAACAGCCGGCTGAAACCGTGCAGCTGAATCCAGCCGGCGGAGGAGAGACCGGCAATGGACAGACTGCACTCCAGAAAAGCTCTTTTTATCTATTTTCTGCTGACCATCGTGATCCTTTATGCGGGATGGTCCCTTATGGTATGGGACGACACCCGTATAAAGGATTTTGTTCTTGCTTCTGTTCCCGCCGCCGAATCGGAGGACGACCATATTTTCCGGATCGAAAGCATCAGGCGGGGGGACGACGGCATTTCCATTACCAAAGACCGGATCGTGATCGACGGCTTTATCGTCCGGAAGGGCTGGCCGGCGTCCCGGGCTGCCATCCATATCATCCTGAAAAATACGGAGACAGGGCAGTGCTATGAACTGCCTACCACCGTCGTTATGCGGACGGACGTGACCGAACTGCTCGACGACGGGAATAATTACAATATGTCCGGCTTCCATACAGACATCCCGGAAGGCGGCGTGATCGACACGGAGAAGTATGATTATGAGATCTGCGCTCTGTTCGATGTGAACAATATTCCGCGGATCGTCGCGTCCGGCACGACAGTAAGAACATGGGAGGGCGGATCATGAAGAAAAGAACCATACTTTCCGAATGGGGCCTTTGTCTGGCTGTGAGCTGCGCGTTCGCAGTCATCCTTTCCTTTGCGTGTATGGGCGGGGACGATGTGGCGTCCATGCATCTGGAGGGCGGAAGTCTTGCGCAGTACTGGAGCCGCTGCGTCGGGATGTATCAGACGCAGACCGCCCGTATCCTGATCAATTTTCCGGTATTTATCTTTACGGACCATTCCGTCGTTTTGTGGGCCGCTTTTATGGGACTTGCCCTGTTCGTGCTGATGAGCGCCATGTCCTTTCTTCTGGTCGGGAAGGACTTCCGGCGGGAGGGCAATCATTTTATTGCCTGCATCACCATGATGTTTCCGTTTTCAGTCCTGTATGAAGCCGGCTGGATCTCTACGGCTACGACGTACCTGGCGCCGGCTGCCTTCGGCTTCATGGCGCTTGTACCGGTTCGGAAAATCCTGCGCGGAGAATCCTTCCGGTGGTGGGAGTATCCGGCGTATGCCGCCTGTCTGATCTACAGCGCCAACCTGGAGCAGATGATGGCGGTTCTTCTGGCGTGCTACATTACGGCTTTCATTTATACGGCGTTCTTCCGCAGAAAGGTCTCGCCTTATCTGTCCCTTCTTTTGCTTCTGTGCATCCTGAGCGCGCTGTTTATCATGACCTGCCCGGGAAACGGGGGGCGCGTGGATATGGAGATCAATACGAAGTATCCGCCCTTTGCCATGCAGAATGTCCTGGACAAGGCGGAGCTGGGGTATTCGACGGCCCTGAAATGGCTGCTGTTTGACAATCAGGTTTTTGTCGTGTTTGCCTGCGGCCTTCTGTACGCCCTGATTCGGAACCGGTATGAAGACCGGCTTTTTAAGGGGCTGGCGCTGTTCCCGTTTCTGGTCGTCACACTGACGGGGCCTCTTTACGGCGTTACGGAGACGCTTTTCCCGTATCTGGGCAGCCTGAAGGAAGAAATTCCGTATTATGGCCTGATCAATCCGGCTGACGGCGGCAGCGTACTGGCTTTCGGACGGTTTTTCCTGATGAGCATAACGGTGCTGGCGATCTGCGCGGAGATGGTTCTTCTTATTGACGACGTGGAAATCTGTCTGGCCTGCGCCGCCCTCGTGCTTGCGGGGACCGGCTCACGGGTCGTGCTCGGATTCTCGCCGACGATCTTCGCGTCCGGGAACCGGACCTGCACGATTATGAGCTTCTGCATCATCGCGGCCGTGACGCTCATCTACATGCACAATATCCGGCAGGGGCGTCTTTCGGAGCGCTTCCGCAGACGGACGCTGACGGTGATGGACGTTATCATGGCGGTATGCTTTGTCAATCTTCTGTTTCTGACGGCGGCGGCCTTCCGCACGGAGTTCCCTTATTCGTACCGGCTGCCGCTTTTATGAGCGGATTCCGGCGCCGAAATCACTCTTTTCAGCGATCGGGGCGCTGTTTTTTGATATTTGACCAAAATGTAAAATAATTAAAATAAATATAAAAAACGCTGGTAAAATGCTTCTGCATGTTGTATGATAAAAAGTGAAAAGCAGATGACCGATACCGGCGCCAGGCCGGTGTTCTGGCAAGGAGGACAAGTATCATG